>NZ_JBEXGM010000028.1:0-104875 GCF_040607335.1 Streptomyces sp. NPDC005303
CTTTTTTTGTTGTGGTCGGTGTGAGTGGTATTTTTTTTGGTGGGGGGGCGGCCCACTGTCCCGCCCGGAGGAGCGAAGCGACGACGGGTGCTTGAACCAGTAGAGAAAGTTGTAACTCACTCGTTCTGTTCTAACCTCGGTTCGTTGTCTGCGACTGCGGTCATGGAAGCGACGCTCGCCGTCGCTGGCCCTAGGTCGAGATTCACTCCTGCGCAGGGCGCCATGCACTTACGATGAGTACCTCCGTCGGGATGCACCTCCAGGAGCCCAATGGCCGACAAGCAGATTGATCGTCTCGTCAGGCAGCGCCGGAGTGCCGCACAACGCATCATCTATAACCAGCAGTTGGGCAATGCAGACGTCGTCATGCGTCTCCGCAAACGAGTGGCTGCACTCGACAGGGAGATAGAGCAGCGACTGGTCGGGGCGACGGGTGAGGTACCCAACGGAACCTCGTCATCCAGCAAGCGCGTGACGCGGCGTGGGAACAACCCGTATACGAGAAGGCCTGTGTTGCAGCGTGGGAAGCTGGCCACGTGGAATGCGTCAGAGATCGACTGGCCCATTCCCTTGACTCCTGCAAGGCCACTCGGTCCACAACCCACGGTGCCCGCCCAGCAGGAGACAGTCGCTGACGCCCAGGAAGAGGCTCACGCCGCCCTGCCTGAGGCTGCGCCACCAGTGCGGTCGCCAATGCCTGGCAGGGGGCGGGCAGCAGAAGCACGGCAGTGCCCCGTGTGCGGCCGACCAGTGATGGCTGGACGAAATAGGCATCAGCAATGCGAACGTATCAGCGCCAAGATCTTCGAGAGTACCGAGAGCGAGGCGCCTGCAGCTGCGATGCTGGCTTCGCGTAAAGCCTCCTCCATGGCGGAGTACCGCTCCCTTGTACGCAAAGTGGAGCGACGCGAGGCTGACACCTACGGGCGCCGCAATGAACGAGTCAGCCGTGATCCGGTGCGCCTTCGGGACGCTCGGCGTGCTGTGCTGGTGCGAGCCCAGGGCCGCTGTGAGAACCCCACATGCGGCGGTCAGCCAGCGGATGTCACTGACGACGGCCAAGCAATTCTGGAAGTTGACCACGTCGAACGGATCGCGGAGGGAGGCCGTGACCACCCCTCTCAGATGGTCGCCCTATGCCCCAACTGCCACGCGATGAAGGAACGCGGCGCAACCCGCGCAGCACTGCGCTTCGTTCTGCTGGATGTCGCCAAGCACGGGCACACTCTGTGGCATGTCGGATCCGATAGCTGCCCCTGACGCCCGCGGCAAGGCACGGCATGATGGCTGAGGTTCCCGCCTACGGCACCAAGAGTGTGCACGACACGAGGCGGAAAGCATCACAAGCTAGACATCGGTCGGGTGGGGTTTGAAGTCATAGGCACAGGGTGGGAGTTCGCTGCCTTGGCGGTGAACGATCGGGAGGAAAAGCACGGGACGGATCGTCCAGGTGATTCGATTGTTGGCCTGGGTGAGGGACACCGTGCAGGATTCGGCGCGCAGGAGGGCTCGTCTCGTTTCGGCGCGGCCGTCGTACAGCCATTCCCACATCTCCTGGGATGCGTTGGGATCCAGTGCCGGTGAGATGGTGCGGAGCGCGACCGCTACCCATCTGTCGGCCTGCGGTGCCGAGTAGGCGTCGAAAGAAGCCCGGAGTACTGGCGGCGTCTGTTCGGCGACGTCTTCGGTCCAGCACTCGCACCAGTAGCCGCGCTGCGGCTTATCCATCAGCACGGGTGGCCTCCCACAGGCGAGTCCGTGAAGAGCTCCGCGGTGACCGTGTGCCCGCCGTCGCTCTCGTGGACCACGACCCGGTGAGCGATCACGCTGACCATGCCCAGGCCCCGGCCGTGCTCAGCGTCCTGGTCCTGGCGCTCGACCTTCGGGGCAGTGCCGGCACCTCCGCAGTCCGTCAGCGACAACGCGATGACCTGTGCCGATACCGCCAGGGCCAGATGGAAGCTGCCCGACTCCTGACCGCTGGCCGTGTGGAGGATCGCGTTCGCGCTCAGCTCGCTCACGATCAGCTCGGCGTCCTCGGCCAGAGGTGAGCCGCGCAGGATGTCGCGGGTCCAGCGGCGGGCCCGGCTGACCTCTTCCGGGAAACCTGGGCAAGTGAGCCCCCAGACCCGGGCTGTACTCGTATACTCGTGCATACAAGTTCCTTCGTGCTGGTAGGCCGCCATGTGCAGCGGGTTCGGGCTAGACGAGTTTCACGCCGTCATGGGCGCGGATGGCAGGTGGAGACGCCGCGTCCATCGAATCCAGGACGCGGATGGCGTATGCCTCGTCGGCAAGCTCGGAGACTTCTTCGCGGGTGGCCCAGCGCAGTGCGCGGGTCTCATCCCCTGTGGTGGGGGTGCCGTCGGCGGCCTGGCAGCGGAACACCAGGGAGACGATCAGACCCGTCATGTTCTTGTAGACGCCGGTCAGAGTCGCCGGAAGGGCGATCTTGATGCCGGTTTCTTCGAGGACTTCGCGTTGCAGGGCCTCGGGGATGGTCTCCTCAGGTTCGAGGACGCCACCCGGCGGCTCCCACTTGCCGTTGTCCCGGCGCTGGATCAGGAGGGCCCGGCCCAAGTCGTCGACGACGACTCCGGCCACGCTCACGGAGTGCGGGCGTTCTGTGCTCACGTTCCTCGGCCCTCTCGGATGGCTAGGCTCTCCACCGTAGCAACAACACTCGCCCACACGTCTAGATACCTAAAGGAGTGCACTCGTGACCCCTGCTCTTCCCTCCGGCCAGCTCGGTGATCTCGACCCCACGAGCGATCGTGCGGTCTTCCGGCAGATCGCCGACCAGCTGCGTGAGGCCATCGACCGTGGGCGGTTCAGAGAGGGCGAGAAGCTGCCCTCCGAGGCGGAGCTTGTGGACCACTACGGGGTATCCCGAATGACGGTCCGCAACTCCTTCTCCATCCTCCAGGGGGAAGGACTCGTCCATGCCGAGCACGGCAAGGGTGTCTTCGTGCGGCCCCGTCCGCCCGTGCGGCGGCTCGCCTCCGACCGGTTCGCCCGGCGGCATCGGGAGCAGGGGAAGTCCGCGTTCATTGTCGAGGCGGACACGGTCGGCAGCCATCCTCAGGTCGACAGCCTTGAGGTGAAGGAAGAGAAGGCCAGTCAGGACATCTCCACGCGGCTCGGCTCTGTGCGGCGCGTACTCGCCCGGCGCCGGCGGTACCTCCTTGACGGGCGGCCGGTCGAGTTCGCTACCTCCTACCTGCCCCTCGACATCGCCCGCGGTACGCAGATCGCCGAACCCAATCCTGGGCCCGGCGGCATCTACGCCCGCCTTGAAGAACTCGGCCACCGCCTCGACCACTTCGAGGAGGAGATCCGGGCCCGGATGCCCTCGCCGGACGAGGTCAAGACCCTCCGGCTGGCCTCCGGCGTGCCCGTCATCCACCTGATCCGCACCGCCTTCGACACGGAGGGTCGGGCCGTTGAGGTGTGCGACACGGTCATGGCGGCGGACGCCTACGTGCTCTCGTACCAGCTTCCGGCGACCTGATCGTCATGGTTTGCGATGGTGCGCGGGGACGCTCTCCCGAACTCGTACACCTCAGCATGTATACTCGTATAGACGAGTGGGCAAGTTGTGTGGCAGGGTGATCGTCGTGAGCCCGGGAAATCGGGTTCGCAGATCGCTACATGTATAGACGAGTAGATAGGGAAACTGCCTTGCGCACCATCCGTGTTGAGACTTCCGCCGCCACGATCCTCCTCACCGAGGCTCCTGAGCCCAAGGTCCGCGACCGTCAGACCGGCGAGATCGCCAAGGACGCCGTCAGTGGTGAGGCGTTGATGACGCTCGGCGTCGTCTACATCGAGGACGGCGAATCCTCGCTGATCAAGGTCACCGTGCCGGAAGGCGGTGTCTCGGAGGGGCTGAACCTCGGCGCTCCGGTCTCGCTGCCGGGGCTCATCGCCCGGCCGTGGGAGTCGGTGTTCAACGGCCAGCAGCGCCACGGCATCGCCTACCGGGCCGCCGCCGTCACCCCGGCCGCGTTCCCGGCCGCCATGGGGGCCACCGCCTGATGACCGACCTGACGACGCTCCTGGAGGTGGGTGGTCCCCTCGCCGCGCTCGGCGGCGGGGCTGCCTACACCCGGGCCAAGTACCCGGCGCTCTACTGGACCGCTGTCGGCGGCCCGATATCCACCGTCCGCCTGCTCAGCTCGTACAGCTCCGTCATGGAGGCCTGCGGCCTGACCGTCGCGCCCTCGCGGCTGCGGGTTCTCGCCGTGAAGGCCACTACTCGGCGAGAAGTCCGGCCGGTCCCGCCCCGCCGGGGACTCATACGGCCGACCTCGACCGGGCTGCGTATCCGGCTGCGGCTCGCACCCGGGCAGGAACCCGCAGACGTCGCCGCCTCGGCTGAACGGCTGCGGCACGCCTGGGGAGTTCATGCCGTCTACGTCACCACCGTCAAGCCGGGTGTCGTCGAACTGCGGCTTGTCGGCTATGACGTCCTGCGGCGGGTCCGGATGCCTAGTAAGGCTGACTCCGGGTTCCTCAAGGTGCCGGTCGCTCTGCGGGAGGACGCCACGCCCTTCGTACGGGACTACCGGACCGTTCCCCACCAACTCACCCTCGGCGCAACCCTGTCCGGCAAGTCCATGTACCTGCGCCACCTCGTTGCCGGACTCGCCCGTCAGCCCGTCGCCCTCGTCGGCATCGACTGCAAGCGGGGCGTCGAACTGGCGCCCTTCGCCGCCCGCCTCTCCGCCCTCGCCACCGACCCGGACGAAGCCGCCGAACTCTTGCCCGTCCTGGTCAAGGAAATGGAGGACCGATACGACCTGATCAAGGAACGGCAGGGCATCGCGCCCGGCACACCGGACGAGGAGATCACCTCCGACATCTGGGGCCTGCCCGAGAGCGAACGGCCTGTTCCCATCGTCCTGTTCGTCGACGAGGTGGCGGAACTGTTCCTCGTTGCGACGCGCAAGGACGAGGAACGGCGGGACGAGATGGTCACCCAGCTCATCCGCCTCGCCCAGCTCGGCCGCGCGGCCGGCATCTACCTGGAGGTGTGCGGGCAGCGCTTCGGCGCCGAACTCGGCAAGGGCGCCACCATGCTCCGCGCCCAGCTCACCGGCCGGGTCTGCCACCGCGTCAACGACGAACCCTCCGCCAAGATGGCACTCGGCGACATCGCCCCCGAGGCGGTCCATGCCGCCTGCGCCATCGCCCCCGAACTGCCCGGCCTCGCCGTCGCGGGCGACACCTCCGGCGGCTGGTCCCGCATCCGCACCCCGTATCTGTCCCTCGGTGACGCCGCAGAGGTCTGCCGGGAGTCGGCGCACCTGGTGCCCGACCTGCCCGCGCTCAAGCGCTTCAGTCCCGATGTGCCCGTACGACCGGTCGAGACCCCGGCCCCCGTCGTCAGGCCGCACCCAGTGACCGACTGACAGTCACCCACACCCCACCCCGGCCACGCGCCAAGTCCCTACCCCTGCCATGCCCGAACCCGAAAGGAGACCGGACTGTGCGCGTCCATCTCGCCCGCGTCGACGCGGTGTTGGTCCAAGCGCTCATCGCCGCCGCGCTGTCCTTCGCCCACATCCACGACATCGCCATGGCGGCCGGACAGGACGGATGGAAGGCGTGGGCCTACCCGATCAGCGTTGACCTGCTGCTCGTCGCCGCATGGCGTCGACTCCGCTCCGGTACAGCCAAAGCGGCGGCCTGGTGCTGGTTCGTCATCGCCCTCACCGCCTCCCTCGGCGCCAACGTCGCCACCGCCGGACTCCTCGACACGACCAAGGTGCCGGCCTGGCTGCGCATCCTCGTCGCGGGCTGGCCTGCGGTCGCCTTCCTCGGCGGGACCCTCCTCGCGCACTCGGCGCCCAAGGCGGCCACCGACGAGAACGGCGCGGAACTCATCGAGCACCAGGAGGACGAGCCCGAAGCCACACCCGGCCCGCCCGCCGAACCCGCCATCGAGTCGACCTCGCCGACCCCGCCCGTCCCCGTCCCGGTCGCCCTGGTCGACCACGCCCGCAAGGTCGCCGCCGAACACCACACCCGCACCGGCGTCCCCATCGACACCCCAACCCTCCGCGCCCGCCTCGGCGTTCCGGCCCCGATGGCCGAAGCCATCGCCGCCCAACTCTGAAAGGAGAACCCCCACATGACCGCCAACCGCCGCTTCCGCAACGTCACCCGTATCGGCCCCGTCCAGGTGGCCACCGCCTACGACGGCCGGGGCCGCGAGAAGCACACCGCCGCCTGCACCGCTCCGCGCTGCGGCTTCTCCGCCGACTACGACAGCCGCGCCGCCGCCGAACTGGCCGCCCGCACCCACCGCTGCCCCGTCCGCTGAAAGGACCCGTCCTCCCGTGACCGTCAGCCTGCCGCTCGTCTTCGTCCTCGGCCTCTTCGCCTGGGGAGCGGTCAAGTTCCTCGGCGTCCGCACCTGGATCGTCGTCCTGATCGCCCTCTTCGGCTTCTGGCTCTCGCACACCTTCCTCGCCCCCGCCATCGAGTCCGGCACGCGCTCCGGCGTGACCGTCATAAACGGCTCACACGCCTAGACGAGTAGATAAGAAAGGCTCCGCCGTGTTCCTGCCCAAGTACCCCGACAACCCCACCCCGCCGTCCGCACACACCCACACCACGACGACCGACCCGGCACCGGCCCGTCGCTCGCTGCCCTCGGTGTCCATCGATCAGAAGACGGTCGTCGCCCTGGTCGTCGGCGGAGTCGTCCTCACCGCGCTCCTGGCCGCCGTCGCCGTCACGGCCGTCTCCGTAGCCATCGCGGCCGTGGTCCTGCGCTCGATGCTCCGCGATCAGCACCGCCGCTGAACCCCTTGGACTCCGGGGCGGCGGCACACGACCAAGCATTACGCCGCCCCGGGGCCAGTTCCTCCCGACCGAGCAAGCCAGAAGGAGAAACGCCATCTTCACCCGCACTACCCCGGCCCCCGTGCCGGAACTCGCGAACCTGGCCGCCCAGGGCACGCTCCCGGGTATCCTCCGCCAGCTCTCCGGCCTCGGCGGCTGCACCCATCCCATCCGCCTCGACGGCCACCGCACCGAATACGACCTCGACACCACCACCGGCGAGATCGGCCGCATCCTCCACCACCTCGACTCGACCAGCCTCCCCGCCGGCCAACTCCTCGTCCGCCGCAACAACCGCCGCACCACCCGCTGCCCGGCCTGCGCGGAGGTCTACCGCCGCGACACCTTCCACCTGATCAGCTCCGGACTGCGCGGCGGCAAAGGCACCCCCGAACAGGTCGGCACCCACCCCCGCGTCTTCGCCACCTTCACCGCCCCCGGCTTCGGCCCCGTCCACAACCGCCGCACCGACGGCCGCCCCTGCCGCTGCGGCCACCACCACGACCAGGACGACGACCAACTCGGCACCCCCCTGAACCCCGACACCTACGACTACGAAGCCGCCGTCCTCTGGAACGCCCACGCCGGAGCCCTCTGGCGCCGCTTCTCGATCTACCTGCGCCGGGAAGTCGCCAAGCGCGCGGGCCTCTCACAACGCCGCCTGCGCGACCACGCCCGCGTCTCCTTCGCCAAGGTCGCCGAGTACCAAAAGCGCGGCGCCGTCCACTTCCACGCCGTCATACGCATCGACGGCCCCGGCGGCGGCAACACCCCACCGCCCGCCTGGGCCACCGCCGAACTCCTCACCGACGCCATAGAAGCCGCCGCCTCCAAGGTCCGCGTCGACGGCCCGGTCATCAACGGCCGCACCCACACCTTCACCTTCGGCCGCCAACTCGACGTCCGCACCATCCGCTCCGCCGACTTCAACGACGGCCAGGAGCTCACCGAACGAGCCGTCGCCGCCTACATCGCCAAGTACGCCACCAAGGGCGCCGAAACCGCGACCGGCGCCCTCGACCGCCCCCTCAAGTTCCTCGCCGAACTCGCCCAACTCGACATCAGCGAACACGCCCGCCAACTCATCCGAACCGCCTGGACCCTCGGCGCCCGCAAGAGCCTCGAACATCTCCGCCTACGCGCATGGGCCCACATGCTCGGCTTCCGCGGCCACTTCTCCACCAAGTCCCGCCGCTACTCCACCACCCTCGGCGCCCTCCGCAACGCCCGCGCCGAATGGCGCCGCACCCAAGCCGCAGAAGCCACCAACCCTCAGCCGGAGACGACATATGTCCTCGCCCACTGGGTCTTCGCCGGAACCGGCCTCTCCGACACCGAAGCCTGGCTGTCGGAATCCCTCGAACCCGCCCCCGGCACAGAAGGAGAACCAACTCGTGGCTGAGCCCCGAGTCCCTGCCCGCAGGCCCGAGCAGCCCGACCCCTTCTTGGCCCTCCTGACCGTCGAGGAAGCGGCCAGACGGCTCCGCATCGGTCGTACGACGTGCTTCCGCCTCGTCCTCGCCGGAGAGATTGAGTCCGTCACGGTGGGGCGGCTGCGCCGAGTCCCCGCAGACGCCGTACCCGCCTACGTCACCAAGCTCCGCCACCGACCCGCCGAAGCGGCCTGAGGGGGACGTCATGGCAGAGAAGAACACACGCACCCGACAGCCCAACGGCGCCTCCTCCATCTACCTCGGCAAAGACGGCAAGTGGCACGGACGAGTGACGGTCGGAGTCCGTGACGACGGCAAGCCGGACCGCCGCCACATCGAGCGCAAGACCAAGGCCGAAGTGACCAAGGCCGTCCGCGAGATGGAGCGGGCGAGGGACGACAAGAAGCTCAGGAAGCCGGGCCAGAGCTGGACCCTGCAAGCCTGGCTTGAGCACTGGGTCGAGAACATCGCCAAGCCGTACGTCTCCGAGAACACGTACGACGGCTACGAGGTCGACGTACGCGTACACCTCGTCCCCGGCCTGGGCGCCCACAAGCTCGACAAGCTGGAGCCTGAACACCTGGAGCGCTTCTACGGGAAGATGCAGGGCGCCGGGAGCTCCGCCGGCACCGCCCACCACGCTCACCGAACGATCAGGGTCGCCCTCGGCGAGGCCAAGCGACGGGGACACGTCGCCACCAACGTGGCCGAGATCGCCAAGGCGCCGCGTCTCGAAGAAGAGGACATCGAGCCGTTCACGATCGAGGAGGTTCAGAGCCTCCTCGTCGAGGCCGCCAAGCTCCGCAACAGCACGAGGTGGGTCATCGCCCTGGCGCTCGGCCTCCGCCAGGGGGAGGCGCTCGGGCTCCACTGGGAAGACGTCGACCTGGACGCGGGATACGTCCGCATCCGCAAGAACCGTCTCCGCCCCAGGTACGCCCACGGCTGTGGAGACAAAGACCCGTGCGGCCGTAAAGCTGGCTACTGCCCCCAGAAGCAGCAGACCCGCCGAGAGCACAAGTCCACCAAGTCCCGCGCCGGACGCCGGACGATCGGTCTGCCCGACCCGCTGATCAAGCTCCTCCGTCAGCACCAGGAGCAGCAGGAGAAGGAGCGAATCGAGGCCGGAGTCGACTGGGAGGGCAAGGGATACGTCTTCGCCTCCCCGATCGGTGGCCCCCTCAGCCCGAACACCGACTTCCACACCTGGAAGCGGCTACTGCGAGACGCTGGCGTACGAGACGGCCGTCTCCATGACGCTCGCCACACCGCCGCGACCGTCCTCCTGATCCTCGGCGTCCAGGACGTCGTGGTCGACGCGATCATGGGATGGGAGCCCGGGGGAGCGGCCCGTATGCGCGCCCGGTACATGCACGTCACCGGAACGCTGCTGCGGAAGGTCGCCCAACAAGTCGGCGACGCTCTCTGGGAGCCGCCGAAGACCGGCTGAAGCCCAACTGAGACGGAAACTGAGACGGACAACGACGAAGGGCCCCACCGCGAACGGTGGGGCCCTTCGACATCGTGCCCGGTGAGGCACTGGCGGAGGATACGAGATTCGAACTCGTGAGGGGTTGCCCCCAACACGCTTTCCAAGCGTGCGCCCTAGGCCTCTAGGCGAATCCTCCGCCGCAAACAATACAAGACGTTGAGGAGTGCTCGCGAACTCGTTCCCACCCCTCGCCATCGGGTACTGTTTGGGCAGCCCCTCACGCGGCGCTATCTGACTGAACTCCCCCAGGGCCGGAAGGCAGCAAGGGTAGGTTGGCTCTGGCGGGTGCGTGGGGGGCGTTCGCGTTCCCGGACGGGGGCCCGCGCGGGGTCGGGTTGTCAGTGGGCGCCTATAACCTCGTATGCGTGTCGTCTCTCGCGTTGTACCGCCGCTACCGCCCGGAGTCATTCGCCGAGGTCATCGGGCAGGAGCATGTCACCGACCCGCTGCAGCAGGCGCTGCGGAACAACCGGGTCAATCACGCGTACCTGTTCAGCGGTCCGCGCGGATGCGGCAAGACGACCAGCGCGCGCATCCTCGCCAGGTGCCTGAACTGCGAGCAGGGGCCCACGCCGACCCCCTGCGGGACGTGCCAGTCCTGCCAGGACCTGGCCAGGAACGGCCCGGGCTCCATCGACGTCATCGAGATCGACGCAGCCTCTCACGGTGGTGTGGACGACGCCCGTGAGCTGCGGGAGAAGGCCTTCTTCGGCCCCGCGAGCAGCCGGTACAAGATCTACATCATCGACGAGGCCCACATGGTCACGTCGGCCGGGTTCAACGCGCTCCTGAAGGTCGTCGAGGAGCCCCCGGAGCACCTCAAGTTCATCTTCGCCACCACCGAACCCGAGAAGGTCATCGGGACGATCCGGTCACGGACCCATCACTACCCCTTCCGGCTCGTACCGCCCGGCACCCTGCGGGAGTACCTCGGCGAGGTGTGCGGCAAGGAGAACATTCCCGTCGAGGACGGCGTCCTGCCGCTCGTCGTGCGGGCCGGCCAGGGCTCCGTGCGTGACTCCATGTCCGTCATGGACCAGCTGCTCGCCGGGGCCAAGGAGGAGGGTGTGACGTATGCCATGGCCACGTCCCTCCTCGGCTACACCGACGGTTCTCTCCTCGACTCCGTCGTCGAGGCCTTCGCCACCGGTGACGGCGCCGCCGCCTTCGAGGTCGTCGACCGTGTCATCGAGGGCGGCAACGACCCGCGCCGTTTCGTCGCCGACCTGCTGGAGCGGCTGCGGGACCTGGTGATCCTCGCCGCTGTTCCCGACGCCGCCGAGAAGGGGCTCATCGACGCCCCCGCCGACGTCATCGAGCGCATGCAGGCCCAGGCCGGCACCTTCGGCGCCGCCGAGCTCAGCCGTGCCGCCGACCTCGTCAACGAAGGTCTGACCGAGATGCGCGGCGCCCACTCGCCCCGCCTCCAGCTGGAACTCATCTGCGCGCGCGTGCTGCTCCCCGCCGCCTACGGGGACGAGCGCTCAGTCATGGCCCGCCTCGACCGCATCGAGCGGGGCGTGAACTTCTCGGCCGGCGGTGGCGCCCCCGCGATGGGGTACGTGCCGGGGCCGGAGGCGCACGGGGGAGCTGCCCCGGGTCTTTCGACGGCCGCCGTACCGCATTCGGCCGCCGTACCGCCCTCAGTCGCCGCCTCGCCCTCGGTTCCGGTTCCGCCCGGCGGCGGTCCCGCCGCGGCGCGGGCCGCCGTCCGGACCGCGGGGGCGGGTACACCGCCCGGTGGCCCGGGCGGATTCCCCGGCGCTACGGCCGACTCGGCAGCCCCCGCCCCGGCCGCCCCCGCCGGCCCGCCCTCGGGCCCGTCCGCCGGTCCGGCGCACGGTTCTTCCGCGGGCCACGCCCCTGCTGCTCCGACCGGTCCCAGCTCCAGCCGTTCCCCCGCAGCCCACCCCGACCAGCCCCACCAGCAGCCCTCCGCCCCGGCCCCGGCCGCAGGCCCTGCTCCCGGCGCCTGGCCCGCCGCTGCCACCGCCGGCGGCGGTCGGCGTCCCGGTGGCTGGCCCACCGCGACCCCGGCGGGCGGCGGCCAGCCCTCGGCGCCCGCAGCACACCGACCCGCGGCCGCCCCGGCACCAGCCCAGCCCGCGCCCGCGGCCTCCGCCGCCGCGCCCGCACCGGCCGCCTACACGCCGCCGACCGGAGGCCTCGACCCCCGCCAGCTCTGGCCCAACATCCTGGAAGCGGTCAAGAACCGCCGCCGCTTCACCTGGATCCTCCTCAGCCAGAACGCCCAGGTGGCCGGTTTCGACGGCACCACCCTCCAGCTCGGCTTCGTCAACGCGGGCGCCCGCGACAACTTCGTGAGCAGCGGCAGCGAGGAGGTGCTGCGCCAGGCGCTCTCCGAGCAGTTCAGCGTCCAGTGGAAGATCGAGGCCGTCGTCGACCCGTCCGGCGGCGGCGCGGCCCCCCCGCCATCCGGTGGTTTCAACGGCGGCAACCCCGGCGGCGGTGGCTACGGCGGAGGGGGCAACCCCGGCGGCTACGGCACCGGCAGCACAGGAGGCTACGGCGCCCCGGCCCCCCAGGCCCCGCCCTCCCCCCAGCCGACGTCCGCCCCGGCAACCCAGTCCAGGCCGACGCCCACCCCCACACCGGCCCCCGCCCCGCAACGGTCCGCTCCGGAACCCCCGCCCGTCTCCATCGAGGACGACATCCCCGAGGACGACGACCCCGACCTCAACGAGTCGGCCCTCTCCGGCCGTGAACTGATCGTGCGGGAGCTCGGGGCGACAGTGGTGGAGGAGATCACGAACGAGTAGGTCCCAAGGAAGTACCGAAACGGCGCCCGGCTTTGGAGGAACCTACGGCTCCGCTCTCTCCACCCCGTAGGAACCCCCCACAAAAACCCCGTTAGGCTGACCCCGTGAAGGTCCTCGTCATCGGTAACGGCGCCCGCGAACACGCCCTGTGCCGCTCCCTGTCCCTCGACCCCGACGTCAGCGCACTGCACTGCGCACCCGGCAACGCCGGCATTGCCGAGGTCGCCGAGCTGCACCCGGTCGACGCCCTCGACGGCGAGGCGGTGACCGCGCTCGCGCAGCGACTCGGTGCCGACCTGGTCGTCGTAGGCCCGGAGGCCCCGCTGGTCGCGGGGGTCGCCGACGCCGTGCGTGGGGCGGGCATTGCCGTCTTCGGCCCGTCCGGGGAGGCCGCGCAGCTCGAGGGCTCGAAGGCCTTCGCCAAGGAGGTCATGGCCGCGGCCGGAGTGCCGACCGCCCGCTCCTACGTCTGCACGACCCCCGAGGAGGTCGCCGAAGCTCTCGACGCCTTCGGTGCCCCGTACGTCGTCAAGGACGACGGTCTCGCCGCGGGCAAGGGTGTCGTCGTGACCAGCGACATCGAGGCCGCGACGGCCCACGCGAACGCCTGTGAGCGGGTCGTCATCGAGGAGTTCCTCGACGGCCCCGAGGTCTCCCTCTTCGCCATCACCGACGGCGACACCGTCCTGCCGCTCCAGCCCGCCCAGGACTTCAAGCGCGCCCTCGACGGCGACGAGGGCCCGAACACCGGCGGCATGGGCGCGTACTCCCCGCTGCCCTGGGCCGACCCGAAGCTGGTGGACGAGGTCCTGCAGACGGTTCTGCAGCCGACGGTCGACGAGATGCGCCGCCGTGACACCCCCTTCTCCGGCCTGCTGTACGCCGGTCTCGCGATCACGTCCCGGGGTGTTCGGGTCATCGAGTTCAACGCCCGCTTCGGCGATCCCGAAACCCAGGTCGTCCTGGCCCGCCTCAAGACCCCGCTGGCCGGTGTCCTGCTCGCCGCCGCGAGCGGCAACCTCGAGGACCTGCCGCCGCTGCGCTGGAGCGAGGAGGCCGCGGTCACCGTGGTAGTCGCCTCGCACAACTACCCCGCCACCCCGCGCACAGGTGACCCGATCACCGGTCTTGACGAGGTGGCCGAGCAGGACGCCCCGCACGCGTATGTCCTGCACGCCGGCACGAGGAGGGACGGTGACGCCGTCGTCAGCGCCGGCGGCCGCGTCCTGTCGGTCACGGCGTCCGGCAAGGACCTCACCGAGGCCCGCGAGCGCGCGTACCGGGCGGTGGGCCGTATCCGACTCGACGGTTCCCAGCACCGGACGGACATCGCGGCGAAGGCGGCGTCCGAAGCCTGAGAAGTACCAGGCCTGAGAAGTACCAGGTCTGAGAAGTACGAGGCCTGAAGCGTGGGAAGCCCGAAGACTGGGAGCCCCCCGCACTCGAACAACCTGATCGGCCCTGGATCCGTCTAAGGATCCGGGGCCTGATCTTTGCTGTACGTCATCCACCTTTCCCCAAAGCCATTCCATCGAGTGACCGGGGCCGCATACAGCTGACGGGGGCCCGGGGCCCAACTAGGGTGCGGCGCAAGCGGTCCGGCACTTGGCCCACCGGCATTGCGGTGTCAGTGGCGGGTGCCACAGTGGGGGAGTGAGCAACGCCAGGACAGCTGGGCATTCAGGAAGGCAGCGAGGGGGTGAGGTCCGGTCATGACCGGTATCGGTGTGGAGGCGGGCGCGCAGGCCGCGCGCTCCCGGGCCCTCGCCGTGCTGCGGATCCGCAGCCGTGCGCTGGCCGTGGCGCTGCTGCCCGCGGCGGTGGCCGTGGTGCTGCTCGCCGGAGGTTCCACGAGCCATCTCGTGGGCGGGTTCTGGGACATCGCCCGGCTGGTCATGAGCGTGCTCGGAGCCGTGGTGCTGCTCGCCGCCGGGGCGATCGCCCTGGTCGTCGCCCGCGCCCGGCCCGCCCTCAGTCCGACTGTCGCGATCGCCGAGGAGTCCGCGCCCGACCTGTACCGGATGGTGCGCGACCTCGCCGACCGGCTGGACGTACCCGCCCCCTCCGCCATAGCGCTCACGCCGGACTGCGACAGCTGGCTGGAGGACCGCACCCACCCTGCCCACGGCCCGCCTCCGCAAGAGGGCCGGGACGAGATCGCGGGCGTCCGCGGCTCCCACCGTGGTGTCCCGGCGGCACCGGTGCTGGTCATCGGCTCGCCGTTCCTGTGGTGGATGCGCGTCGGCGAACTGCGCGCGGTCCTCGCCCCGGTCGTCGCCGGTACGGGCCCCTCGGCCCACCCCGACATAGCGGCGGCCCGGCGTTTCGTACGGGGTCTGGACGCGGCGGTGGCCGTCGGGTCCGTCCCCGGCCGTTGCCAGCTCACCCGTGTGGTGTGCGCGGGCGTGGCCTGGGTGGCCCGCCTCCTGCTGCGCAGCTGCCGGGAGCACGCGACGCAGATGGAGCGCGGGGTCGCCGCCGCGGCCGCCGAGCGTGCACAGGCTGTGGACTACGGCCTGAGGATCGTGGCCCAGGAGCAGGTGGGCCTGGCGTACGCGGGCTGGGACCGTCTCCTCACCCGGGTCGCGCTGCCCGCCTGGCGGATGGGCCGCTGGCCCTCCCGTCTGGACGCGGGCGTGGTGGCCGCCCTCACCGAGCTGTCGCGCCGAGACCGTCTCGCCGAGGGCTTCGCCTCCCGCCTGGGTGAGCGCCCCGCGTGCGACCTGTTGGAGGAACCCGGCGCGATCGACGAGGCCGCCTCCCTGCTCGCCGCCCGTCTCTTCCACGGCGGGCCGGCGGAGACCGGCCCGGACTGGTCGCCGGTGGACTGGCAGGAGTACCCGGAAGAGGTCGTGGACCGGAAGTGGCGCCTCGACGCGGCCCGCCTCCACCGAGTCCTCGACGCCCAGGGCGTGCGCCGCACCCTGGGAACCACCTCACCGGAATCCGACGCCCCCACCCTCTCCCGAGTCCTGGCCCACCTGTCCACACCCAAGCCCCCCGCCTCCACACCCCAGCCCACGGCCGCCAACGCCCTCGCCGCCCCGATGCCACCGTCCCCGGCTACCGCAGGGTCTGCGGGTGTGGCTGCAGCGCCTGCGGCCGGTGACCGGTCCGCCGCTCCGATGTCGCAGTCCGCGGCTGTCGACGGGTCTGCGGGTGTGGCGGCACCGTCCCCGGCTGTCGAGCGGTCCGCCGATCCGGCGTCGCAGTCGACGGCTGCCGATGAGTCTGCGGGTGCGGTTGCAGCGCCTTCGGTCACCGGCCGACCTGGTGACCCTGCGTCGCAGTCCACGGCTGCCGATGAGTCTTCGGGTGTGACTTCACCGCCCGGGGCCGCCCGCCGACCTGGCGCCCCGATGTCGCAGTCCGCGGCCGTCGAGGGGCCTGCCGGTCCTGCGTCGCAGTCCGCGGCGGTCGATGGGCCTGCTGGCCCCGCGTCGCAGTCCGCCGCCGAAGACCGGCCTGCAAGTCCGGCTCCACCGCCCGCGCCCGCGCCCGCAGACCGACCCGCCGACCCCACGTCACACCCCCGGGCCGCCGACCGGCCCACCCACCCGACACCCACCCACCCGCACGCCCCGGCCTCCGCCTCCGCAGACCGCGTACCGGCTTCGCCGCCCGACGACGCGGCGACGGACCGCGCAGCGACCGCGGCGGCCGACCGCCATGAGGCACAGCACGAGCCCACTGCGCCGCAAGCCCTCGGGGCCACCGATCCCGCGCCGCCCCTGCGCGACACAGCCCCCACCGACTCCGTACCGGCTCCGCAGGACGGCGCCATGGCGGCGGACCGTGACCCGGCCCGGCCGGACGACCGCACGGCCGTGGGGAGCAATCCGGCCTCGCCGGACGACCGCACGGCTGTAGAGAGCAACCCGGTGAGCAACCCGGTTCCGCCGGGCGATCGCGTGGCCGTACAGGGCAACCCACCCCCGCCCGACGAACCCGCGCCCGCATCCGCACCGAACACACCAGCTCCGCCGGACGCCCCCGCAGTGGCCGACGGTGAGACCGCCCCGCAGGGGGCACCCGCACCCGGCGACGAAAATGGCACCGGTGAGGTAGCCGGAGACGCAGCCGCAGCCGGAAGCAGTGAAGGCGAAGCCGAGACCCTCGCCGCCGCGCTCACCGCCGAGCTCGCCCGTGAGGAAGCCGCTGCCCCCCGCCCCCGCACCACCACCCCCGAGGCCACCCCCTGGGACGACACCGCCCTCCCCCTCTTCCCGCTCCAGCCCCCGCGCAGCGCCCGGGAACTCCTCACCGACCACGTCACCGCGATGGTCTGCTGCGCCGCGATCGACACCGCCGGCGCCACCCCGGGCCTGGACTGGCTCGACGGCCCGTCCCTGCTCATCAACGGCGAACGCGCGGCGGACCTCGCCCCGCGCGTCCTGAGCCTCGTGGAGGACGGCGACCCGGCCCCTCTGCGCGCCTGGCTGGTCAAGTCGGGGATACGCCCCGAGAAGCCGGTACGCCTCGTCTGACAGAGGTGGAATGCCCGCCTCCACTTTTGGCTAATTCGCAACGAATAGTGACAGCCTGGGCGCGGAATGTGATGTGCTGGGACCGATCGCGCACATGGCATGGTCGTCCGCCATAGGACAGCCGCACGACACTCGCAACAGCACGCACACCGCACCGCACCACAAACCGCACCGCACCGCACCGCACCAGAAACCGCACCGCACGCCGAACGACGGGGGCACGAGGGAGGGGAGCGACCATGGGGCCAGGGCCAGGGTCAGAACCAGCGCCAGCGCCCGGACCGGGACCGGGACCGGAGCACATCCGCCGCTGGGAGTCGGGAGCACTCGCGCACGCCGTCACGGACCCCTTCGGCCTGGGCCCCGTCCCCTGGCTGCGCGGCAGTGAGACGTACTTCGACGACACCGGCCAGGTGGTCCCCTGGTACGTCGAGACGGACCCCGCCCACACCCCGAAGGACGGCGCCCCCTACATCCCCGCCCCCCGCACAGCCCCACGCGCGGCCCCCCGCACAGCACCCGGCGGCGGCCCCCGCTCCGCCGACGACGTGCGCCGTCAGATCAAGGGCTTCACCTCGACCGGCGCGGTGGCCCCAGGTCAGGCCGTCGACTTCCACATCACCGTCGACCCGCCGCAGGAGTTCGCCGTCGACATCTACCGCATCGGCCACTACGGCGGTGACGGCGCGGCGAAGATCACCACCAGCCCCCGTCTCTCCGGCATCGTCCAGCCCCCGCCGCTGACCGCGGACCGCACGGTCTCCTGCCACCACTGGTGGCTGTCCTGGCGACTCCAGATCCCGTCGTACTGGAGCATCGGGGCCTATGTCGCCGTGCTGACCACCGCCGACGGCTACCGCTCCCACATCCCCTTCACGGTCCGGGACGACCATCCCGCGGACTTACTGCTCCTGCTGCCCGACGTGACGTGGCAGGCGTACAACCTCTACCCGGAGGACGGCCGCACCGGTGCCAGCCTCTACCACGCCTGGGACGAACAGGGCCGGCTCCTCGGCGAGTCCGACGCCGCGACCACGGTCTCCTTCGACCGGCCGTACGCGGGCGCGGGCCTGCCGCTTCATGTGGGCCACGCCTACGACTTCATCCGCTTCGCCGAGCGCTACGGCTACGACCTCGCCTACGCCGACGCCCGAGACCTGCACGCCGGCCGGCTCGACCCCACCCGCTACCGGGGCCTGGTCTTCCCCGGCCATGACGAGTACTGGTCGACGGCCATGCGCCGCACGGCCGAGTGCGCCCGGGACAGCGGTACCTCCCTGGTCTTCCTGTCCGCCAACACCATGTACTGGCAGGTCGAGTTGGGCCCCTCGCCGTCCGGCGTCCCCGATCGCCTGCTCACCTGCCGAAAACGCAGGGGGCCGGGAAAACCGGCGCTCTGGCGCGAAGTAGACCGCCCCGAACAGCAGTTGGTCGGCATCCAGTACGCGGGAAGGGTGCCCGAGCCGCACCCGCTGATCGTCCGCAACGCCGAGCACTGGCTGTGGGAGGCGACCGGCGCCCAGGAGGGCGAGGAGCTGGCCGGTCTGGTCGCGGGCGAGGCCGACCGCTACTTCCCGCGGGCCCCGCTCCCCGAGCACGACGACCGCATCCTGCTCGCCCACTCGCCGTACGCCGACAGCGAGGGCGCCCAGCGCCACCAGGAGACCTCCCTCTACCGCGCCCCCTCCGGCGCGCTCGTCTTCGCCTCCGGCACCTTCGCCTGGTCCCCGGCACTGGACCGCCCGGGCCATGTCGACGCCCGCGTCCAGCGCGCCACCGCCAACCTCCTGGACCGCATCTGCAAGCGTGACTGAGCTCGTGCAGAACACTCGCTGCACACCCCAAGTCCAAGGTCAGCCGCCTGTGCGGGACAATCGACCCGTTGGACATAGCCACGGGGAGGAACCGTGTCCGGATTCGTAGAAAAGCCCGAGCCGCTCCAGGTTCCGGGCCTGGTGCACCTGCACACCGGCAAGGTGCGCGAGCTGTACCAGAACGAGGCGGGCGACCTCGTGATGGTCGCCAGTGACCGTATCTCCGCCTTCGACTGGGTGCTGCCGACCGAGATCCCCGACAAGGGCCGCGTCCTCACCCAGCTGTCACTGTGGTGGTTCGACCAGATCGCCGACCTGCTGCCGAACCACGTCCTGAGCACGGACGTACCGGAAGGCGCCCCCGCCGACTGGGCCGGCCGCACCCTGGTCTGCAAATCGCTCCAGATGATCCCCGTGGAGGCCGTCGCCCGCGGCTACCTCACCGGCTCGGGCCTGCTGGAGTACAACGAGTCCCGCACGGTCTGCGGCCTCGCCCTGCCCCAGGGGCTCACGGACGGCAGCGAGCTGCCCGCCCCGATCTTCACCCCGGCCACCAAGGCCGCCGTCGGCGAGCACGACGAGAACGTCTCGTACGAGGAGGTCGCCCGCCAGGTCGGCGCGGACACCGCCGCCCAGCTGCGCCAGGCGACCCTCGCCGTGTACTCGCGGGGCCGGGACATCGCCCGGGACCGCGGGATCATCCTCGCGGACACCAAGTTCGAGTTCGGCTTCGACGGACAGACCCTCGTCATCGCGGACGAGGTCCTCACCCCGGACTCCTCCCGCTTCTGGCCGGCCGACCAGTGGGAGCCGGGGCACGCGCAGCCGTCGTACGACAAGCAGTTCGTGCGCGACTGGCTGACCTCGGCGGAGTCCGGCTGGGACCGCAAGAGCGAGCAGCCCCCGCCGCCGCTGCCGCAGGAGGTCGTGGACCGCACCCGCGCCAAGTACATCGAGGCGTACGAGCGCCTGACGGGCACGAGCTGGTCGTAACGCGAAAGGCCCCCGGTGAGAACCGGGGGCCTTTGCCGAAACAGAGCGAACGACGAGGTTCGAACTCGCGACCTCAACCTTGGCAAGGTTGCGCTCTACCAACTGAGCTACGTTCGCATGCGCCGTGGCGCGAGAACCACTATACCCAACCTCGCTCGCGTGCGAGCCGCACGGCCGCGTGCCGGTTCTCGGCGCCGAGCTTGGAGACGGCCGACGACAGATAGTTCCGCACGGTCCCCTGCGACAGCGCGGCCCGTTCCGCGATCTCCGCGACGGGAGCCCCGTCGGCGGCGAGTTCCAGTACCTCGGCCTCCCGCACGGTCAGCGGCGAGTCCCCGGCGGAGATCGCGTCGGCGGCCAACTCGGGGTCCACGTAACGGTTTCCCGCGTGCACCGTGCGGATGATCTCCGCGAGCCGCTGCGCGCTCACGGTCTTCGGGACGAACCCCCGCACACCGGCCTCCAGAGCCCGCTTGAGATGCCCAGGACGCCCATGGCTGGTGACGATCAGCACCTTGCACGAGGGCAGCTCGGTCCGCAGGGATGTGGCGACCCTCACACCGTCCGCGCCGGGCATCTGGAGATCCAGTACGGCGACGTCGGGTCCGTGCGCCCGGGCCATCGCCAGCGCCTCGGGGCCGGTGGCCGCCTCCGCGACGATCGCCAGGTCGTCCTCCAGAGAGAGCAGCGCGGCGAGCGCACCCCGGATCAGATGCTCGTCGTCGGCGAGCAGTATCCGCACGCTCACGCGGCCCCCTCCTGTGTCATCAGCGGCACCTGGGCCACCAGCCGGAACACACCCTCACGCACCGGCCCCGCCTCCAGCGTCCCGGCCACCGCCGCGAGCCGCTCCCGCAGCCCCGCGAGCCCGGACCCACCGGGGCCCGTCGATCTCAGGACCCCGTCGTTCTCCACGGTCAGCACCACCCGCTCCTCCTCCCTGAGCACGGCCACCAGGCATCGCTTGGCGTCCCCGTGCCGCAGCACGTTCGTGGTGGCCTCCCGGACCACCCAGCCGAGCGCCGACTGCACCTCGGCGGGCAGCCCGGCCGGCTCCCCGGTGACCTCGCAGTCGATGCCGGCGGCGGTCAACACCCCTCGCGCTCCGGTGAGTTCGGTCCCGAGATCGGCTTCCCGGTATCCCCGTACGACATCCCGCACCTCGCGCTGTGTCTCCTGCGCGATCCGCTGCACCTCGGTCATCTGGTCCAGCGCCTCCTCGCGTCCCCGGCGCGCCAGCTGCACGGCCAGTTCGCTCTTCAGCGCGATCACGGCCAGGTTCCGCCCCATCACATCGTGCAGGTCCCGTCCGAACCGCAGCCGTTCCTCGGCGACGGCGAGCCGGGCGCGGGTCTCGCGGGCGGCGTCGAGTTCGTAGAAGGCGTTCAGGAGCCAGACGGAGAAGACGGAGGTGAAGGCAAGGAATCCGGCGGCGACCAGCACCACGACGCCGGTGACCAGGGATTCCGGGACGGCGTAGCCCAGGGGAAAGCCGCCTAGCGCGGCGCCCGCGGCGAAGCCGCCCACCAGCGCGAGCACCCGCCGGCGCCTGCGGACACCGAGCGCGCCGATGCCGGCCGCGAAGGTCAGCACGCCCACGAAGACCGCGCTCACCGCCGTGCCGAGACCGTCGTCCCGCGGGCCCCGCTCGGCGATGCCGATCACCGCGACGGCGATGGCGAGCGTGACCGCCCCGAGCGCCCACAGCGTCCGTACCGGCTGCTCACGCCGCCCACGCGTCCAGTCGAGCGCCCGTGACGCGGTCACCGCGCACATCACGGCATGCACGCACACCAGCAGCACCAGCCAGACCGAGAGCTGTCCCCGCACCTGCCCGAAGACCGGCAGGCCGATCGAGGCGACGTAGATCACCGCGAAGAAGTGGAACGACCAGCGCGTGTACGTCTCGACCTTCGCCGGTGTGCTCTTGCGCCGCCACCAGCCCCCTGCCTCGCGCATGCTCTCCCCGTACGTCAGCGCCTCGGCTCCCACCGGAACCACCGCCGTACAGCAAACACGGCCAGCACGGTCCAGGCCAGTGCGGTTCCGATGGCGCCCAGGGTGTCGTGCGTGGAGAGCGTGCCGGTCCAGCCGCCGCGGACCAGGGTCATCACGGGTGACAGGGGCAGCAGTTCGCACGCCGACGCGAAGGTGTCGGGCAGCATCTCCAGGGGGACGGTGACGCCGGACAGGGCCATCGAGACCACTACGAACGGCAAGGTGGTGACCTGGGCGCTCTCCACGGTCCGGGTCACGGCCGCCGTCACGGCCGCGAGCGCCACGCACATCACCAGCCCCGACAGCAGCCCCAGGACGGCGAGAAAGGGAGCGTGCGGCGCGGGCATGTCGAGCAGGGCGGTGCACGCGGCGACCAGCACCAGGGACTGGGCGAGCCCGGTGGCGCCGATCGGCAGCGCGGTCCCGCAGAGGATCTCGACATCGCGCAGTTCCCCGGTGCGCAGCCGCTTCAGCACCAACTCCTCGCGCCGGGCGGTGTAGATCGCGACGAGGGCGCTGTACACACCGAACAGCAGGGCGAAGCCGATCGAGGCCGGCAGCAGTACCAGGCCGACGCTGAGGCCGACATCCTGGACGTCCATGCCGTCCACGACGGAACGCAGCGTGAACGGCAGCGCGAGCGGCACCAGCACGGCCGTGACGAGTGTGGCCTTGCTGCGTCCGAGCAGCGTGAACTCGGCGCGGGCCAGGGCGCCCAGCCTGCCCGCGGGGGTGGTGACCATGCTCATACCGAGACCTCCTCACGTGAAGCGATCCCGAGGAACGCCTCCTCCAGCGAGGCCGACCGCACATCGAGCCGCCGCAGTTCGATGCCGGCCCGCTCGGCCCACACCAGCAGCCCGGTGGCCGCCCGCTGCAACTCCCGCGTCCGCAGCCGTACGAAACTCCCGTCGACCTCGTGCCCGCACACGCCCAGCTCCCCCAGCGGTGGCAGGTCTCCCACGAAGTACCCGTCCGGCAGCTCGAACGAGATCCGCGCCGGCTGGGAGGCGGTCACCTCGGCCGGTGTCCCCGTGACCGCGATCCGCCCCTCATGGAGGATCGCCAGCCGACCGGCGAGATCCTCGGCCTCCTCCAGGTAGTGCGTGGTGAGCAGCACGGTCGTCCCCCGGTCGCGCAGGGCCCGCACCAACTCCCAGGTGTCCCGGCGCCCTTCGGCGTCGAGGCCGGTCGTCGGCTCGTCGAGGAACAACACCTCGGGGTCGCCGAGCAGCGCGAGTGCCAGGTCGAGGCGCCGCCGCTCGCCTCCGGACAACTGCTTGACCCGTACGCCGGTCCGCCGGGCGAGCCCGACGAGTTCCAGCACCTCCAGTGGTGGCCGGGCCCCGCTGACGCAGCCGGCCCACATGCGCGCGGTCTCGTCGACGGTCAGCTCGGACGGGAAGCCGCCCTCCTGGAGCATCACCCCGGTCCGCGGGCGTACGGCGGCCCGCTCGGTGTACGGATCGTGTCCGAGGACGCGGATCCGTCCGTCGGTCGGCCGGGCGAGCCCCTCGAGGAGTTCGACGGTGGAGGTCTTTCCGGCTCCGTTTGTGCCGAGCAGCGCGAAGACCTCTCCGCGGCGCACGGAGAAACTGATCCCCCGCACCGCCTCGAACCCGCCCCCGTACACACGCCGTAGGTCGGTGACCTCAATCACGTGTTCGTGTTCGTCGGTGTTCATGAAACCAGCGTCCCGGCGGACCGGGCGCGACAGCAGTGCGCGCTGTCACCACTCCGTATGACAAATGTCAGACGACCGGACGGCCACCGGGCGGGAGCCATGGACATGAAAAAGCCCCCCGGCGGAACCGGAGGGCTTGATTCAGAGCGGACGACGAGGCTCGAACTCGCGACCTCAACCTTGGCAAGGTTGCGCTCTACCAACTGAGCTACGTCCGCATTGCCTCCGACCGGCTTTCACCGATCGGCGCGGGCACCATCCTACCTGATCCACAACACTGGGTCGGATCGGCGGTGCAGAGCGGGTGACAGGAATTGCACACTGCGCCTTCCCCCTGGAAGGGGGATGTTCTACTACTGAACTACACCCGCATGTACTCCGTGAGCTGGGCCTTTTCGGCCTCGCCCCTCGGCGTGCTCCAGACTCTAGCTGACCAGGTGGGGTGCAACGCAAGTCGGTTGTCCCGAGGGGCGGGTGACCCGGCGTCGACAGGTCCTCACTGGGCCTCGGTGAACGCCTCGTAGACCTTCTTGGGGATCCGTCCGCGGGCGGGGACGTCCATCTTGTTGGCCTGGGCCCAGGCCCGTACCGCCGCCGGGTCGGGAGCGACCTCGGTCTGCCGGTACGCCTTGCCCGACCTGGACCGCTTGCGACCGGCCTCCACGTACGGCTCGAGCGCCTTACGCAGTTTCTCGGCATTGACTTGATTCAGGTCGATCTCGTACGACTTGCCGTCGAGTCCGAAGGCGATCGTTTCCGCCGCTTCCGAGCCGTCGATGTCGTCAAAGAGAGTGACCACGACCTTCTGCGCCACGAATATCGGTCCCTTCGTACGGCACGTTGCCAATTCATTTGTACAGTGCCCGACAATGCATTGTGAAGCTCGACTAAATCCTTCCGCGTGTCCCAGCGCAATAGGTACCGGGTGTCGATCTGAGATCTTTCCGGGAAATTTTGTCGAACAGCCGCCTCACCGGTGCTCCGTGATGGCCGTCACGTAGATTCCTACAACTCAACGCGCGTAGAAATTTTGTGCGGGTAGTCTGAAGGAACCTGCTCAGCACCACACCACCGGGAGTGCCAGTGGCACGCGTCGTAGTCGACGTCATGCTCAAGCCGGAGATCCTCGACCCCCAGGGCCAGGCGGTGCAGCGCGCACTGCCGCGACTGGGTTTGGACGGCATCTCCGACGTACGTCAGGGAAAGCGATTCGAACTGGAAGTTGACGGACCGGTCGACGAGGCCGCGCTCGCCCGCATCCACGATCTTGCGGAATCCTTCCTCGCCAACACCGTGATCGAGGACTTCACCGTCAAGGTGGAGGAAGTCGCGGAGGCCGCGAAGTGACCGCTCGTATTGGCGTCGTCACTTTCCCCGGCAGCCTCGACGACCGGGACACCCAGCGCGCGATCCGCCTCGCGGGCGCCGAACCGGTCGCCCTCTGGCACAAGGACAAGGACCTCCACCAGGTCGACGCGGTCGTCCTCCCCGGTGGTTTCTCCTACGGCGACTATCTGCGGGCCGGCGCCATCTCCCGCTTCTCGCCGGTGATGGAGACGGTCATCGAGCAGGCCAAGGCGGGACTCCCGGTCCTCGGTATCTGCAACGGCTTCCAGATCCTCACCGAGGCCCACCTGCTTCCCGGCGGGATGCTCGGCAACGACCACCTCCACTTCATCTGCCGCGACCAGAAGCTGCGGGTGGAGAACGCGGACACCGCCTGGACCGTCGACTACACGTCCGGCCAGGAGATCCACATCCCTCTGAAGAACATGGACGGCCGGTACGTCGCCGACGAGTACACGCTGGACAAGCTGGAGGCGGAGGGCCGGGTCGCGTTCCGTTACGTCGACTTCAACCCCAACGGCTCCCTCCGTGACATCGCAGGCATCACCAACGAGGCCGGGAACGTCGTAGGCCTCATGCCGCACCCGGAGCACGCCACCGAGCCGCTGATCGGCACCGGCCGTACCGACGGTCTGCCGTTCTTCACGTCGATCCTCAAGAAGCTGGTCAACGCATGAGCCGGACGCCTCTGGACACGGTCGAGCACGCGGCCGCGACCCCCGACGTCGAGCTGCCCTGGGCCGAGCTGGGCCTGAAGAAGGACGAGTACGAGCGGGTGGTGGAGATCCTCGGCCGCCGGCCCACCGGTGCCGAGCTCGCCATGTACTCGGTGATGTGGTCCGAGCACTGCTCGTACAAGAGCAGCAAGGTGCACCTGCGCCAGTTCGGCGAGAAGGCGCCCCAGTCGGACGCCCTCCTCGTCGGCATCGGTGAGAACGCCGGTGTCGTGGACGTCGGCCAGGGCTACGCCGTGACCTTCAAGGTCGAGTCGCACAACCACCCGTCGTACGTCGAGCCCTACCAGGGCGCGGCGACCGGTGTCGGCGGCATCGTCCGCGACATCATCGCGATGGGCGCGCGGCCGGTGGCCGTGGTCGACCCGCTGCGGTTCGGCGCGGCCGACCACCCCGACACCAAGCGGGTTCTCCCCGGTGTCGTCGCCGGCATCGGCGGCTACGGCAACTGCCTCGGCCTCCCCAACATCGGCGGCGAGGTCGTCTTCGACGCCTGCTACCAGGGCAACCCGCTGGTCAACGCCGGTGCCATCGGTGTGATGCGGCACGAGGACATCCACCTCGCGAAGGCGTCCGGCGCGGGCAACAAGGTCATCCTGTACGGGGCCCGCACGGGTGGCGACGGCATCGGCGGCGCCTCGATCCTGGCCTCCGAGACCTTCGACGACGCCAAGCCGTCCAAGCGCCCGGCGGTGCAGGTCGGCGACCCCTTCCAGGAGAAGCTCCTCATCGAGTGCACCCTGGAGGCGTTCAAGGAGAAGCTGGTCGTCGGCATCCAGGACCTCGGCGCGGCGGGCCTGTCCTGCGCGACGAGCGAGCTGGCCTCGAACGGCTCCGGCGGCATGCGCGTCACCCTCGACGACGTACCGCTGCGTGACTCGACCCTCTCGCCCGAGGAAATCCTCATGAGCGAGTCGCAGGAACGCATGTGCGCGGTCGTGGAGCCGGAGAAGGTCGACCGGTTCCTGGAGATCTGTGACAAGTGGGACGTCATCGCCACCGTCATCGGTGAGGTCACCGACGGCGACCGGCTGGAGATCTACTGGCACGGCGGCAAGATCGTCGACGTCGACCCGCGCACGGTCGCGCACGACGGCCCGGTCTACGAGCGCCCCTACGCCCGCCCGTCCTGGCAGGACGAGCTCCAGGCGGACGACGCGAACAAGCTGCCGCGGCCTTCGTCGAGCGAAGAGCTGAAGGACCAGGTCCTGAAGCTGGTGAGCTCTCCCAACCAGGCGTCCAAGAAGTGGATCACCTCGCAGTACGACCACTTCGTGCAGGGCAACACCGTGCTGGCCCAGCCGGAGGACTCCGGCATGATCCGCATCGACGAGTCGACCGGCCTGGGTGTGGCCATCGCGACGGACGGCAACGGCCGTTACGCGAAGCTGGACCCTTACGCGGGCGCGCAGCTGGCGCTCTCGGAGGCCTACCGGAACGTGGCGACGACCGGTGCCAAGCCCCTCGCGGTCTCCGACTGCCTGAACTTCGGTTCGCCCGAGGACCCGGCCGTCATGTGGCAGTTCGCCGAGGCCATCCGCGGACTGGCCGACGCCTGCCAGCAGTTGGGCACCCCGGTGACCGGCGGCAATGTCTCCCTGTACAACCAGACGGGCGAGGTGGCCATCCACCCGACGCCGGTCGTGGCCGTACTGGGCGTCATCGACGACGTGGCCCGCCGCACCCCGGTCGCCTTCCAGGAGGACGGCCAGCTGCTGTACCTCCTCGGCGACACCCGTGAGGAGTTCGGCGGCTCGGCCTGGTCCCAGGTCGTGCACGACCACCTCGGCGGTCTGCCGCCCAAGGTCGACCTGGAGCGCGAGCGCCTGCTGGCCGAGATCCTGATCTCCGCCAGCAGGGACGGCATGATCGACTCCGCGCACGACCTCTCCGACGGCGGCCTGATCCAGGCGGTCGTGGAGTCGGCGCTCCTCGGCGGCAAGGGCGCCCGCCTGATCGTCCCGGACGGTCTGGACGCGTTCACGTTCCTGTTCTCGGAGTCGGCCGGCCGCGCGGTCGTGGCCGTCCCCCGCTCCGAGGAGGTCCGCTTCAACGACATGTGCGGCGCCCGGGGCCTTCCCGTCACCCGCATCGGTGTCGTCGACGGCGACTCGATCGAGCTCCAGGGTGAGTTCGAACTGCCCCTGGAGGAGCTGCGGACGGCGCACGAGGAGACGATTCCGGCGCTGCTCAAGTAGGCAGTCGTACGACTGTGAAGGCCCCGCCCGTCGCCGAGACGGGCGGGGCCTTCGTCCCACCGCGACCGGGGCCATGGTCCGGCACCGGCCCGGAAGCCCCCACCGGTCGCTTCTCACGCCTCGGTCACCCGCCGCGGGGTGCATGTCTCGGGCGCCCGCCGGCCGGACTGCGTCTCGGTGGCCCGCCGACCGAACCCGGTCCAGGTCGATCACGGCGGGATCACGTCACGGTCGCAGCCGCGCGGTACGGGGTACGGGGCCGGCCCACCCGAAGACCACCTCGCCCTCCCCCCTTGCCCGCCTTCCCCGCCGACTAGGCTCACCGCCATGCCCACGGCCAGGAAGCGCGCCCGCACCTACGACACCGTCAAGATCCGCGAGGCGCTGAAGAACCAGTTCGGACATGTACGGCAGGCCGTGAGCGCCCTCACCCCCGAGCAGCTCGCTCTCGAAACCCGCCTGGCCGGCTGGACCGTGCGGGACCTGGCCGCGCACATCACCATGGCCGTCGAGACCGTCAGCCGGAACCTCGACCGGGACGAACCCCCGGCGCCGCAGCTCACGCTCCTGGAATGGCCGTTCGCCACGGCCGCCCGCGCCGGTGACATCGCCGACGGCACCCGGGACCTGGCCACCGCCAACCCGGACCTCGACGCGCTGTACGCCCGCACCGAGGACCGGTTCCGCCAAGCACTGAGCGCCCCCGACTCCCGCGTCGTCGCCGCCCGTACCGGTGCCATGACGCTGGCCGACTACCTCGTGACCCGCACCGTCGAACTGGTCGTCCACACCGACGACCTGAGCGCCGCCGTACCGGGCCTCGACATCCCCTACGACCGCCAGGCGCTCGCCGCCTGCACCCGCCTCCTCGCCGACGCCCTCGCCGCCAAGGCGCCCGGCGGTTCGACCGAGGTGCGGATCCCGCCGTACGCCGTCGTGCAGTGCGTGGAAGGGCCGAAGCACACCCGGGGCACCCCGCCGAACGTCGTCGAGACCGACCCTCTGACCTGGATCCGGCTCGCCACCGGCCGGTTGTCCTGGAAGGACGCGCTCGACTCGGCGAAGGTCAGTGCGAGCGGGGAGCGGGCGGACCTGGGCGGGCTGCTTCCCTTGATGGGCTGATCGGCTGCGAGCGGCTGGTGATGGGCTGAACCCTTCTGTCGCCTCATGCGTCCAAGAGCCATGAAGCGGACGACATACGCCAAGTACGCCGCCGCAGCCCTGGCCGGGACCACCGTCCTGGCCGCCTGCGGCACCGAGTCTGTGGGTAGCCCGGCCGAGGACATCTCGACCATCGCCGACACCTCCTGGGTGCCGCGGAAGGTCACCGTCGACGGCAAGGATTACGCCCTCCCCACCAAGGGCGCTCTCAAGAGGGCCCACATCATCCTCAAGCCCGGCGCCGCCGATCCGGAGGAGGGCGGTGGGGACTCCGGTGGCTCCGTGGGCTGCAACAGCATCGGTGCCGATGTGGACATCCAGGGCGACACCGTGAAGGTCTCCGACCTCGTCAGGACGCTGATGGGCTGCCCAGGGGCCGTAGGGGAGTACGAGGAGAAGTTCGTCAGCGTCTTCGACAACGACCTGAAGGCAGACCTGGACGGCCGCCCGGGTGCCAGGACCCTCACCCTGACCAGCCCGCAGGACGACACCATCACCCTGCGCGAGGAGCAGCCGCCCGCCCTGAGGGGCACGCGCTGGTCCCTCGGCGGGAACGCCTACCTCACGCTCACCAAGAACAACACCGTCACCGGCAGCCTCGGTTGCAACACCTTCCACGGCAAGGCCACCGTCAGGCACGGCACCATCGAGTTCGGCCGCCTCGCCACCACGCGCATGATGTGTTCCGGCCCGGTGATGAAGACCGAGCGTGAACTCGCCGGAATCCTCTCCGGAAAGGTCTCCTACCAGCAGGAACATGATTACCTGAAGATCACCAAGGCCCCCGGGCGGAGCGTTACGGCCCGGGTGGAGTAAGAAAGCCCACTCTCCGCGAATTCGGACCAGTGGTCGATCTCGCCTACACTCGGAACCGTGCCACGTGGTGACGGACGACTCAACCACGACCTGCTCCCCGGTGAGAAGGGCCCCCAGGACGCTTGTGGCGTCTTCGGTGTCTGGGCTCCGGGTGAAGAGGTCGCCAAGCTCTCCTACTTCGGGCTCTACGCCCTCCAGCATCGGGGCCAGGAATCCGCGGGTATCGCGGTCAGCAACGGCTCCCAGATCCTCGTCTTCAAGGACATGGGCCTCGTGTCCCAGGTCTTCGACGAGACCTCGCTCGGTTCGCTCCAGGGTCACATCGCGGTCGGTCACGCCCGCTACTCGACCACCGGCGCCTCCGTGTGGGAGAACGCCCAGCCGACGTTCCGTGCCACCGCGCACGGTTCCATCGCGCTCGGCCACAACGGCAACCTGGTCAACACGGCGCAGCTCGCCGAGATGGTCGCCGACCTGCCCAAGCAGGAGGGCCGCAGCCCCCGGGTGGCCGCGACCAACGACACCGACCTGCTCACCGCGCTCCTCGCGGCCCAGGTCGACGAGGACGGCAAGCCGCTGACCATAGAGGAGGCCGCTCCCGTGGTCCTCCCGCAGGTCCAGGGCGCCTTCTCGCTGGTCTTCATGAACGAGCACACCCTGTTCGCCGCCCGCGACCCGCAGGGCATCCGCCCGCTGGTCCTCGGCCGCCTGGAGCGCGGCTGGGTCGTCGCCTCCGAGTCCGCCGCCCTCGACATCTGCGGCGCCAGCTACGTCCGCGAGATCGAGCCGGGCGAGTTCGTCGCCATCGACGAGAACGGCCTGCGCACCTCCCGATTCGCGGAAGCGAAGCCCAAGGGCTGTGTCTTCGAGTACGTCTATCTGGCGCGCCCCGACACCGACATCGCCGGCCGGAACGTGTACCTCTCCCGCGTGGAGATGGGCCGCAAGCTCGCGAAGGAAGCGCCCGTCGAGGCCGACCTGGTCATAGCGACCCCGGAGTCCGGCACCCCGGCGGCCATCGGCTACGCCGAGGCGTCCGGCATCCCCTTCGGTGCGGGTCTCGTGAAGAACGCCTACGTCGGCCGTACGTTCATCCAGCCCTCACAGACCATTCGCCAGCTCGGCATCCGCCTGAAGCTGAACCCGCTCAAGGAAGTCATCAAGGGCAAGCGCCTGGTCGTCGTCGACGACTCGATCGTGCGCGGCAACACCCAGCGCGCCCTGGTCCGCATGCTCCGCGAGGCGGGCGCCGCCGAGGTCCACATCCGGATCTCCTCGCCCCCCGTGAAGTGGCCCTGCTTCTTCGGCATCGACTTCGCCACCCGCGCCGAGCTCATCGCCAACGGCATGACGATCGACGAGATCGGCACCTCGCTGGGCGCCGACTCCCTGGCGTACATCTCCATCGACGGCATGATCGAGGCGACCACCATCGCCAAGCCGAACCTCTGCCGCGCCTGCTTCGACGGCGAGTACCCGATGGAGCTCCCGGACCCCGAGCTGCTCGGCAAGCAGCTCCTGGAGACGGAGCTGGCCGCCGGGCCGGCCGCCACGGCCGCCGCCGACGCGATCCGTCGCCCGTAGACGGCCCGTCCCACCTGCAGTACGACACGAAGGTTCTCACTAGCCATGTCTGAGACAACTGGTGCCAGCTACGCAGCCGCGGGCGTCGACATCGAGGCGGGCGACCGCGCCGTAGAGCTGATGAAGGAGTGGGTGAAGAAGACGCAGCGCCCCGAGGTCCTCGGCGGCCTCGGCGGTTTCGCCGGCCTCTTCGACGCCTCCGCCCTCAAGCGCTACGAGCGTCCCCTGCTGGCCTCCGCCACCGACGGCGTCGGCACCAAGGTGGACATCGCGCGCCAGCTGGGCGTCTACGACACCATCGGCCACGACCTGGTCGCGATGGTCATGGACGACATCGTGGTGTGCGGTGCCGAGCCGCTGTTCATGACCGACTACATCTGTGTCGGCAAGGTCCACCCCGAGCGGGTCGCCGCGATCGTCAAGGGCATCGCCGAGGGCTGTGTGCTCGCCGGCTGCGCCCTGGTGGGCGGTGAGACGGCCGAGCACCCCGGTCTGCTGGGCCCGGACGACTTCGACGTCGCCGGCGCCGGTACGGGCGTCGTGGAGGCCGACCGGCTGCTCGGCGCGGATCGTATCCGTAAGGGTGACGCCGTGATCGCCATGGCGGCCTCGGGTCTTCACTCGAACGGGTACTCGCTCGTGAGGCATGTGCTCCTGAACGAGGCGGGCCTCGCCCTGGACGCCCGGATCGACGAGCTCGGCCGCACCCTCGGCGAGGAGCTCCTGGAGCCCACCAAGATCTACTCGCTGGACTGCCTGGCCCTGATCAGCACGACCGAGGTGCATGCCTTCTCGCACGTCACCGGCGGCGGCCTGGCGGCCAACCTGGCCCGGGTCATCCCCGACGGCCTGCACGCGATCGTCGACCGCACCACCTGGACCCCGGACCCGATCTTCGACCTCGTCGGAAAGACGGGCCGGGTCGAGCGCCTGGAGCTGGAGAAGACCCTGAACATGGGCGTGGGCATGATCGCGATCGTCCCCGAGGAGTCGGTGGACGTCGCCCTGGCCACCCTGGACGACCGCGGGGTCGAGGCCTGGGTCGCGGGCGAGATCACGGACCGCGGCGAGCACGCCACGGGTGCCGAGCTCGTCGGTGACTACGCCTAGACCACGCCTCGCCAGACCGACAGGCAGCGCAAAACCCGGTCCGGTGGTGTGGACCACCCCGGACCGGGTTACGCACAGCTAGGTCGTCAAGCTCCGCGGCGTTGAGACGCAGGACCGGACTCGTCGTCCTCGTCCTCGTCGTCGTTATAGAGATCCGCGTACTGGGCGTACGGGTCGTCTTCCTCGTCGTCGTCCTCGAACGGCTCGCCATTCGGCGGCTGGCTCGAAGTCGAAGCGCCCAGCTCATTGGCCAGACGCGACAGATCTGTCCCGCCGCTGCTGTACTTCAGCTGGCGGGCGACCTTCGTCTGCTTGGCCTTTGCCCGGCCGCGCCCCATGGCTCGACCCCCTCGGATACGGGGCTCGGTGGCCCCAGAGTCTTGACACGCGTTCATGATCTGGAACGGGCTCTCCGCGGAGAGACCGGTCCGTAGGGCTTCCACGGTACCTGAGCCCACGCCCATACGGTACGTCGCCCGCACCACGGGCCCGGTCCCAGGACCGTCGGGGAGCCCCGTCCCCGCTGGTCAACCGCGATTTTAACCACTTCTTCGCGGCCGACCCGCCGACGAACGTGAGAGTTCTCTCTAAGTGTGCGCCGACGGGTACCGGTCAAACGTCAGTGCGCCGGTTCCATGGCCGCCTCGTGCATCCGCTGCTCGGCGATCCGGTCGGCCGCCGCGGCCGGCGGAATCCCGTCCTCCTTCGCACGTGCGAAGATGGTGAGCGTGGTGTCGTAGATCTTCGCGGCTTTCGCCCGGCACCGCTCGAAGTCGAAGCCGTGCAGTTCGTCGGCGACCTGGATGACCCCGCCGGCGTTCACCACGTAGTCCGGCGCGTAGAGGATCCCGCGGTCGGCGAGGTCCTTCTCCACGCCCGGGTGCGCCAGCTGGTTGTTGGCGGCGCCGCAGACGATCCGCGCGGTCAGCGCGGGCACGGTGTCGTCGTTGAGGGCCCCGCCGAGCGCGCAGGGGGCGTAGATGTCCAGGCCCTCGACCCGGATCAGCGCCTCGGTGTCGGCGACCACGCCCACGGAGGGGTGCTTGTCGGCGATCCGCCACACGGCTTCCTGCCGTACGTCGGTGATCACGACCTGGGCGCCCTCCTGAAGGAGGTGCTCCACCAGGTGGTGCCCGACCTTGCCGACGCCCGCGACACCGACCGTGCGGCCGCGCAGCGAGGGATCGCCCCACAGGTGCGCGGCGCTGGCCCGCATGCCCTGGTAGACGCCGAAGGCGGTGAGGACGGAGGAGTCGCCGGCGCCGCCGTTCTCCGGGGAGCGGCCGGTCGTCCAGCGGCACTCACGGGCGACGACGTCCATGTCGGCGACATAGGTGCCGACGTCGCACGCCGTGACGTAGCGCCCGCCGAGCGAGGCCACGAAACGGCCGTAGGCGAGAAGCAGTTCCTCGCTCTTGTCACGCTCCGGGTCGCCGATGATCACGGCCTTGCCGCCGCCGTGGTCGAGCCCGGCCATGGCGTTCTTGTACGACATCCCGCGCGCGAGGTTCAGCGCGTCGGCGACGGCCTCCTGCTCGCTCGCGTACGGGTAGAAGCGCGTGCCGCCGAGGGCGGGGCCGAGCGCGGTGGAGTGGAGGGCGATGACGGCCTTGAGGCCGCTCTTGCGGTCCTGGCAGAGCACGACCTGCTCATGACCGCCCTGGTCCGAGTGGAACAGGGTGTGCAGCACGTCGGCAGCGGCGCCGGTTACGTCGGTCACTGTGGTGACTCCTGGGTCCATTGCGGCGATGGGACACAGACGCCCGTAAGGGTGGCGGGGCCTGTGAGCACGAGATTAGGGCCTGTGGCGGCCCCTGACCGTGCAGTGCTCAGGATCACCCTCCCGTGGCGTGGGGGCGTGCGACGATTTGCATAGTTTTCCCGCACATTTGTGTGCGGGTTTCGCAGGTTTTCCCGGCAGACGTCGGGGGAGAGAGCAGGCGTGCCCAAGGTGTCCTCGGTGATCGTCCCGTACGCGACCTATCTGCGCGTGTACGAACCGCTGGCCGCCTTCCCCGAGCCCGAGCGCAGCCACTGGGCGCGCTACGCCCGCCGTCCGGACCGGCCCTCGTACCAGGACGAACTGCGCCGCTCCCTGGCCGACCTGCTGCCCACCCCGCCCGTCCCGGTGCCGGTGCACGAGAGCAGCGACGCCTTCGTGCTCGACGTGGACGGCGTGGTGTGCGTGTGTCCGTGGCGCACCCGGCTGCGCGGCTGGCTGGCCCTGGAGGAGCTCGGCGAGGAGCTGCCGGGGCCGGTCCTGGACGCGGTGCTGCCCGAGGTCGTACGCCGCCAGACCGCCCAGGACTACGAGCGCTGGTTGGCCCGCAACCCGGACGCCCGGCCCTGGATCCGCACCGCGACCTGGCAGGTGCCGCTGAACTGGTTCGTGCTCGTCTCCGACGAGGAGCGGCGCTTCGACAAGGGCTCCGGCGAGATCCCGCCGATGCTGCGCTACCGCACGCCCATGGTGCAGGCCCGGCGGCGCGTGGCGCGGGCTCTGCGGGCCCTGAAGGACGCCGTGGACGAAGGGCCGCTCATCGACGGCCTGATCGATGTCGGGCGCTGGCTGGAGGAGTTCCACCCGCGTTCGCTGGTCGAGCTCGACTACGGCGGTCTGGTCCATGTGCTCCCGCCGGGCGAGCTGGAGGACGACCACTCGGCGGCGGACGTGGCCGAGGGCATCGAGGCGCTCAGGCACGGTGACGGGGTCGCGGCGGGCGAGGCCTACGGGCGGCTCGTGGAGCGCTGGCGGTCCGTCAGGGACCGTCGCTCGGCGAACTGAATGTGCCCCATGTCACGAACAGGCGTTTGACCTGACGCCCGTTTTGGGGTTTCGTCCTCGCTCAAGGTGTTCAACTTCCCCTGAAGTCTCACCGACAAGGGACGTAGGTTTCGATCCGGGCGTACGCCTCACGAAGTGTCAAGCGTGACGGACCGCACGTACCCGGCTCTTGCATCTCTTGCCCCTCCTCATGCCAAAATAGGACAAGGGGCCCGGGGGAGGTTCCGCTTTGGGGGGTCTGGTGACTCCTGATCGCCTGTGTGACTGATCGTCACAGAGGCGTGACTGTCCGCTATGGCATGGTCCATCGGCTTCCGTCGCCGATGAACACCTGGGGGGCAATTCCATCGGTTTGGCCGACGCGGCTGGACAGATGGTGTAGTTGTAGTGCCGAGGACAAGCCGTTCGTCCTATAACCGACTCGACCCGCATCCGCCATTTCGGGCAACGCGGGTCAAGGTGCAGAATTTAGAGGAAAGAACCGAGAACGATCGGTTCTCCCGAGGAGGCCGCTCATGACCGCTCGCACCCCTGATGCCGAGCCGCTGCTGACCCCGGCTGAGGTCGCCACGATGTTCCGCGTGGACCCGAAGACGGTCACGCGGTGGGCGAAGGCCGGCAAGCTCACGTCGATCCGTACGCTCGGCGGGCACCGCCGTTACCGCGAAGCCGAGGTCCGCGCTCTGCTTGCGGGCATCCCGCAGCAGCGCAGCGAGGCCTGAACAACTGAATAACCGGACAAACCGGCCCACCCCCCAGTTGGCCGCGGCGTCCGGACACCGGCTCCAAGCGACGCGGGTCCTGCCCCAACAGGGCCCATTCTCAACCTCGTCGTCGATCGCGCTGGACTCCGCCGAGTCCAGCGCGATCTTTTTGTGCGCGGAACGTGGGCGGCCGACGGCCCTGTGCGCGGGCTTGTCGGACTCTGGGGAGGGGTGTCGGATCTCCTGTGAGGCAGCCCCCGGTCGACGTGCGATCGAGAGTGCAATTGCACATATTAAATTGACCTGTTGTAGGACAGGGGTAAGTTCCACGGTTCCAAAAACTCATGCGGTGACTCCCGTCACATGCCAGAGTCCTTGTTGCCGTCGGGCCCGGTGCGCTAAAGGGCGTTACGCGGGGGAAGGAGTCTCTTCCTCCGCGGGCTCCTCGGCGTAGTCCTCCGGGGGTGTGCCGACTCCCGGGGCGGAGTCCATCGCCAGCCGCAACAGGCGGTGGCAGATCGGGCAGTGGCGGGTCAGATGCCGATACGACGACGCGGCCGACAGATGCGCGCGGAGCAGTGCCCGCGTCTCGTGCCTGACCGATGCCGTCATGCGCCACCTCCGGGCTCCGTTGGGAACGGGGGCCTGGTCTTTGGGTACCGGGGTCTGACGGCGCCGTCAAGATGGCGTGGCGCTCCGCGAGGGCGCCGTGGCCCGCCTGAACGCCTGTCCTGCCTCACCCGGCGCTGCAGTGACCGCCCTGGGGGCTGCGCCCCCAGGCCCCCGCTTCGGCCCTGAAGGGGCCTCGTCCTCAAACGCCGGACGGGCTGAGATGCGCCGGGCCTGGGTTCAATGAAGAAGGCCCGCACTCCGGTTGCCGGGAGGTGGGCCTCGTTTGGAGCGGTGCATGCACGAAGAAGGCCCGCGCCCCGTTGCCGGGATGCGGGCCTTCTTCTTACTGCGGTCCTGACGGGATTTGAACCCGCGGCCTCCACCTTGACAGGGTGGCGAGCACTCCAAACTGCTCCACAGGACCAGGTTTCGCGGCGCTTACTGGTGCGTTGCGCTGCGAGAAGGACTGTACAGGAGCTGGCGGGTCCTGGTCGAACTCACCCTGTGTGAAGCTGTCGTCACGGAGCCAGCGTGTCGATCGCCTTCACGATCCGCTTGTCGGAGATGGGGTACGCCGTGCCGAGCGCGTGGGCGAAATAGCTGACCCTGAGTTCCTCGATCATCCAGCGGACGTCCAGGACCTGCTGGGGCACGGGCCGGCCCTGGGGAAGCTGCTCCAGGAGCCAGGCGTACTCGTCCTGCATCTCGTGGACCTTCTCCATACGGGTCGTGTCCCGCTGGACGTTCGTCGCCATCTGCTGGAGTCGGCGGTCCGCCGCGACCAGGTAGCGCATCAGGTCGGGCAGGCGGCGCAGGCCCGTCTCCGTCACGAAACCCGGCTTCACGAGCGCGTCCAACTGCTTCCGCACGTCCGCCAGGTTCGCCAGCAGCGCCGGGCTCCGTACGGTCTTCAGGCGCCGCTCACACGCCTGCCAGGCGGCGAGCACCTGCTGTACCTGCCCGACCGTACGGACCGTCGTGTCGACGATCTCGGCGCGCACCTTGTCGTACAGCTTGCGGTACGACTCCTCGTCCCACGCCGGCCCCCCGAAGTCCCCGATCAGCTTGTCCGCGGCCGCCGTCGCGCAGTCCTCGAACAGGGCCTGGATCGAGCCGTGCGGGTTCGCCGACAGGGCCAGCTTCTGGGGGTTCGTCAGCTTCTCGGAGGCGAACTTCGCCGGGCTCACCGGGATGTTGCGCACGATCAGCCGCCGCGTGCCCTGCCACATCGCCTCGACCTGCTCGGCCTCCGTGTCGAAGAGGCGCACGGAGACCGTGTCGCCGTCGTCGACCAGCGCCGGGTAGGCCTTCACCGGCTGCCCGGCCCGACGGGTCTCGAAGACGCGGGTGAGCGTGCCGATCGTCCAGTCCGTCAGGCCCTTGCGCTCCAGGGACTCCCCGCCCTCGCGGGACGCGGTCGCTGCCGCCGCCTGCGAGAGGGCCTGGCGGGCCTTCGGCCTCAGCTTCAGGCGCAGGGACTCCAGGTCCTTGTCCTCGGCCAGCTTGCGGCGCCGCTCGTCGACGATCCGGAAGGTGATGCGAAGGTGCTCCGCGATCCGCGACTGGTCGAAGTCGTCCGCCTCGAAGGGGACTCCGACCATGCGCTTCAGCTCGCGCGCCATCGTGACCGTCAGAGGCTCCTGCAACGGGACGGCCGTATCGAGGAAGCGCTTGGCGAAGTTCGGTGCCGGCACGTAGTTGCGGCGGATCGGCTTGGGGAGGGAACGGATCAGTTCCGTCACCAACTCCTCCCGCAGGCCCGGGATCTGCCAGTCGAAGCCCTCGTCCTTCACCTGGTTCAGGACCTGGAGCGGGATGTGGACCGTCACACCGTCCGCGTCCGCGCCCGGCTCGAACTGGTATGTCACCCGGAACTTCAGTGGCCCCTGCCGCCACGAGTCCGGGTAGTCGGCCTTCGTGACCGCCTCCGCCGACTCCCGGATGAGCATCTCCCGCTCGAAGTCCAGGAACTCCGGCTCCTCGTGCCGCTTCCGCTTCCACCACGAGTCGAAGTGCGCCCCCGACACGACGTGTTCGGGCACCCGCTGGTCGTAGAAGTCGAAGAGGGTGTCGTCGTCGACCACGATGTCCCGGCGCCGCGCCCGGTGCTCCAGCTCCTCGACCTCGCTGAGGAGTCGGCGGTTGTCGGCGAAGAACTTGTGGTGGGTGCGCCAGTCGCCCTCGACCAGGGCGTTGCGGATGAAAAGCTCGCGGGAGGACTCCGGGTCGATCCGGCCGTAGTTCACCTTCCGCTGGGCGACGATCGGCACGCCGTACAGCGTGACCTTCTCGTACGCCATCACCGCGGCCTGGTCCTTCTCCCAGTGCGGTTCGGAGTACGTCCGCTTCAGCAGGTGCTCCGCGAGCGGCTCGACCCACTCGGGCTCGATCTTGGCGTTGACCCGGGCCCACAGGCGTGAGGTCTCCACCAGCTCCGCCGACATCACGAAACGCGGCTGCTTCTTGAAGAGCGCCGAGCCGGGGAAGATCGCGAACTTGGCGCTGCGGGCGCCCAGGTACTCGTTCTTGTTGCCGTCCTTCACGTCCTTCATGCCGATGTGCGAGAGCAGACCGGCGAGGAGGGAGACGTGGACGCTCTGGTCGGGCGCGTCGTCCTCGTTGAGATGGATGCCCATCTGCTTGGCGACGGTCCGCAACTGCGTGTAGATGTCCTGCCATTCACGGATGCGCAGGAAGTTCAGGTACTCCTGCTTGCACATCCGGCGGAAGGACGACGAGCCCCGCTCCTTCTGCTGCTCGCGGACGTACCGCCACAGGTTCAGATAGGCGAGGAAGTCGCTGGTCTCGTCCTTGAAGCGGGCGTGCTGCTGGTCGGCCTGGGTCTGCTTGTCGGCCGGGCGCTCGCGCGGGTCCTGGATGGAGAGCGCGGCGGCTATGACCATGACCTCGCGGACACAGCCGTTCTTGTCGGCCTCCAGGACCATGCGGGCCAGGCGCGGGTCGACGGGCAACTGGGCGAGCTTGCGGCCGGTGTCGGTGAGCCGCTTGCGTACGTCCTTCTGGTCCGGATCCAGCGCGCCCAGTTCCTGGAGGAGTTGGACGCCGTCTCGGATGTTGCGGTGGTCCGGCGGGTCGATGAAGGGGAACTTCTCGATGTCGCCGAGGCCGGCCGCGGTCATCTGCAGGATGACGGAGGCGAGGTTCGTCCGCAGGATCTCGGCGTCCGTGAACTCCGGGCGCGCGTCGAAGTCCTCTTCGCTGTAGAGGCGGATGCAGATGCCGTCCGACGTACGGCCGCAGCGGCCCTTGCGCTGGTTGGCGCTGGCCTGCGAGACCGGTTCGATCGGCAGCCGCTGGACCTTGGTGCGGTGGCTGTAGCGGGAGATGCGGGCGAAGCCGGGGTCGATGACGTACTTGATGCCCGGGACGGTGAGGGAGGTCTCGGCGACGTTGGTCGCCAGAACGATCCTGCGCCCGGTGTGCGGCTGGAACACGCGGTGCTGCTCGGCGTGTGAGAGCCGGGCGTAGAGCGGGAGGACCTCGGTGAAGCGGTAGTTCTTCTTCACGAGGGCGTCGGCGGTGTCCCGGATCTCCCGCTCGCCGGAGAGGAAGACCAGGATGTCGCCCTTGCCCTCGCCCTGGAGCTCCTCCACGGCGTCGCAGATCGCGGTGATCTGGTCGCGGTCGGAGTCGTCCGAGTCCTCCTCCAGCAAGGGCCGGTACCGCACCTCCACCGGATACGTACGGCCGCTGACCTCGACGATCGGGGCGTCACCGAAGTGCCGGGAGAACCGCTCGGGGTCGATGGTCGCCGAGGTGATGACGACCTTGAGGTCGGGGCGCTTCGGCAGCAGCTGGGCCAGGTACCCGAGCAGGAAGTCGATGTTGAGGGACCGCTCGTGGGCCTCGTCGATGATGATCGTGTCGTAGGCGCGCAGCTCGCGGTCGGTCTGGATCTCAGCGAGCAGGATGCCGTCCGTCATCAGCTTCACGAAGGTCGCGTCCTGGTTCACCTGGTCGGTGAAGCGCACCTTCCAGCCGACGGCCTCGCCGAGCGGGGTGTCCAGCTCCTCGGCGACCCGTTCGGCGACGGTGCGGGCGGCGATCCGGCGGGGCTGGGTGTGCCCGATCATGCCCTTGACGCCACGGCCGAGCTCCAGGCAGATCTTCGGGATCTGGGTGGTCTTGCCGGAGCCGGTCTCACCGGCCACGATCACGACCTGGTGATCGCGGATGGCGGCCGCGATGTCGTCCTTCTTCTGGCTGACCGGAAGCTGCTCGGGATACGACACGGCGGGAACCCGGGCTCGGCGCGCACCCACGCGCTCCGCGCCCTTGCCGACCTCCGCCTCGATCTCGGCCAGCACGGCGGCCCGCGCCTCCGGCTTGCGGATCTTGCGCGCGCCTTCGAGCCTGCGCCCGAGCCGGTGCGCGTCACGCAGGGACAGCTCGGTCAGGCGGGCGGCGAGTTCCCCGAAGGCGGGGGTGCCGGGGGCGGGGGCAGGGTGCGTAGACATACGCGATCCAGGATCTCATCCCGGGGAAATTACTGGCGAACGGTTTTGTCCGCCGTCGTACGGCGCATCAGTCGTACGGCACACCAGTCGTACGGCGCATCAGTCGTACGGCGCATCAGTCGTACGGCACATACAACAAGACCCCGATCCGGAGATCAGGGTCTGTGCTGTGGCTGGGGCCGGGGTCGAACCGGCGACCTACCGCTTTTCAGGCGGTCGCTCGTACCAACTGAGCTACCCAGCCGAGAGGCTTCCGGGGAAACCTCAGCGGTCCTGACGGGATTTGAACCCGCGGCCTCCACCTTGACAGGGTGGCGAGCACTCCAAACTGCTCCACAGGACCAAGCGTTGTGCACGAACAGTGTCGCACACGGTGTTGCGTGCCCCCAACGGGATTCGAACCCGTGCTACCGCCTTGAAAGGGCGGCGTCCTAGGCCGCTAGACGATGAGGGCTATCGGCCCGCCTGGGCGCTTCTCAGCGCGTCGGGGACGTGAGAAGCATATGGGATGCCGGGAGGTATCGCCAAAACGGTTTAAGGGCTGCCCGTGGGCGAGGCCGTGGACGAGCCCGTGGGTGAACCCGTGCGTGAGCCTGTGGGGGAGGGGGTCGCCCCCGGCTGGTTGTCCTCGGGGAGGTGACGGCTGACCTCCGCCGTCGTGAGGCCGAGGCCGCCGAGTTTGATCTCGTCCCAGGCCTGGAGGCGGCGGGTGTCGCGGTCCATGTAGAGGATCGAGGCCTCGATGGGGTCGGGGTACTTGCCCTCGACGGCCCGTAGCCCGCTGCCGCCCGTCGAGCCCTCGACGCGCAGCCTGGTGCCCTTCTCCATGACCTCCATCTCCTCGTGGTGGAGGTGGCCGGACAGGATCATCGGGACCTCGCCGTCGACCTCGCGGGCCGCCGAGGGTTCGTGGGCGATCGCGAGGTCGACCGGCGTGCCCGCGGCCCGCTGCGCGCGCAGGGCGGCGGCCAAGCGGTCGCCGGCCGCCTCCTGGGACTCGTCGGCCCCCGGGTTCGTGGAGCGGTCGGGTGTGAACTGGGGGTCGCCCATGCCCGCGAACCGCAGTCCGGCGATGGTCTGCGCCTTGCCGTTGTCCAGGACGTGGACGCCCTTGAGGCCCTCCATGTAGCGCTGGGTGGTGAGGGAGTCGTGGTTGCCGCGGACCCAGACGTACGGCGCCCCGAGGTCGGGGATCGGGTCGAGGAAGCCGTTCTCCGCGGCCGTGCCGTGGTCCATGGTGTCGCCGGAGTCGACGATCACGTCGACCTTGTACTGCTCCACCAGCGAGGCGATGATCTTCCAGCTCGCCGGGTTGAGATGGATGTCGGAGACGTGCAGGACCCGGATGGTGGTGGGGTCCGGCTGGTAGGCGGGGAGCGTGGACGTGACGTCGTAGAGCTTCGTCACGTTCGTCACCAGGCGGGCCAGTTCCTTCTGGTAGACGTCGAACTCGGTGACGATGCTGCGCGCGTTGCCGACCAGGGACGGGGCTGAGGAGAGCAGCCCCGAGAACTTCGGCTCCAGGACGGATTCCGGGTTCCAGGTGGCGTACGCCGTGCCGCCGCAGGCCGCCAGGAGGGTGAAGGCGAGTCCGCCGGCCGCGAGGGCCCGGCGGGGGCGGCGGTAGACCGCGAGGCCGAGTGCCGTGGCGCCGGAGACCACGGCGACGCAGGAGCGCAGGGCGAGGTCGAGGGTGCCGTGCTCGACGTCGGTGGCGACCTCGTCCTGGAGGCCGGAGAGGCGCTCGGGGTGGTCGACGAGGGCCTGGGAGCGTTCCGGGTCGAGCTGGTCGACGTTGACGTCGAGGCGGACCGGGGCCTGGTGGCTGTCCAGTTGGAGCGCGCCGAGCGGGGAGACGTTGATCTTCGTGCCGCCGGACAGGGACGGGCGCAGGGTCATCGTGGTGTTCATGGGGCCGACCGGGACCCGGACGTTGCCGACGATCAGCAGTCCGAGCCAGGCACCCAGAAGGACGACGGCCACCAGGCCGAGGGCGCGCACCCAGGGGTGCGGCTGGTGGACGAGCTCGACGGACGGGTGGGAGCGGCGCCTGCCGTACTGGCGGGCGAGGGCTCGCGGGGGCCTTCGTAGGGTGTTCAGGATGCTCCGGACGTTCAGGACTGCGGCGGGGACGCGGGCCATTGATCCCGTATGCCCAAGTCCGCGCGTGGATATGCGGGCGTGCTCATGACTCTCGTACGGCGGGGTCGTACCGGAGAATGGGCTTGTGCTGGAGATGACGCGCGAGGAGTTCGAGGAACTGGTCGCCGAGGCGCTGGACCGGATTCCGCCGGAGTTGACGCGGCTGATGGACAACGTCGCGGTGTTCGTCGAGGACGAACCGCCGACGGACGATCCCGAGCTGCTCGGGCTGTACGAGGGCACGCCGCTGACCGACCGGGGCGAGTGGTACGCCGGGGTGCTGCCCGACCGCATCACGATCTACCGGGGGCCGACGCTCAGGATGTGCGATTCCCGCGAGGACGTCGTCGCGGAGACCGAGGTGACGGTCGTGCACGAGATCGCCCATCACTTCGGGATCGACGACGCGCGGCTGCACGCGCTCGGGTACGGCTGAGCCCGTTCCGAACGGGCGCGTGTCCTCTTGTGGGCGGCGGGAGTTGGGCAGGTTGACTTTTTGACGACCGCCCTCGGAGGTGGCTGCTCGTGCGCCCGTTGTACGTACCCGTCCGTCTGGCCGCCACGGTCCTGGCCGTCGCCGCCACCGCGGGCTGCATGAGCGTGGGCGGGGACGACGGAGGCGGCAGCGCGAAGCCGTCGCACTCCGCCGGTGAGCGGGGCGGGGACGCACCGGACGGGGGGTCCGCGGCCTCGGGCGGTTCCTTGGGGCTCGGCAGGACGGGCTCGGACGGCAAGCACGGGAAGCACGGCAGGGGAAAGTACGGGGAGGAGTCGGCCTCGCCGTCGGCGCCCGCCTCGGCGGGCCCCGGCGCGTCGGCATCGGCGGGAGCGAAACCGGGGAGTTCGGCGCAGCCCGTGCCCTCGGCGACGCAGACCGACCCGGCGCCCACCCGTACGCCCGACCCGGAGCCGCCGGCGCCGAGCGAGCCGCCCGCGTCGCCCACCCCCTCGCCGCCGCCCGCCGAGCCGTCCTCGTCCGCCCAGCCGGAGACGGGCACGCAGCTGAGCCAGCGGGAGCCGGCGCCCACCGCCGGGTCGCCGGTGTGACGGCGAAGGGCCGCGAGTGACCTCCGATACATACGCGGGCATCGGTTTGCCTTCGGGGGCGACGGGTGCGTATGGTTATAGATCGTTTGATCATTTGCCCGGCGCCAAAGCAGAAGAGCGCCGTGTGGCGCGTTCTCTCCCTTGCCGTGGCTGACCGCATAGAGGCGGTCGTATTGCGAATCACGGAGTTGACGGGCGCGTGCCGACGAGACTCCGGAAGGTTTCGCATACGCATGTCCATTTCCAGTACTGATCACGTCGTCGTGCCCGAGAACGAGGGCACCGAAGACGCCGTGGAAGCTCCCGAGGTCACCTTCGCGGACCTCGGTCTCCCCGAGGCCGTCGTGCGCAAGCTCGCGCAGAACGGCGTGACCACCCCCTTCCCGATCCAGGCCGCGACCATCCCGGACGCCCTGGCCGGCAAGGACATCCTCGGCCGTGGCCGCACCGGCTCCGGCAAGACCCTCTCCTTCGGTCTGCCGACCCTGGCCCGCCTGTCCGGCGGCCGCACCGAGAAGCACCGGCCGCGCGCCGTCATCCTCACCCCGACCCGTGAGCTCGCGATGCAGGTCGCGGACGCACTGCAGCCCTACGGCGACCAGCTCGGCCTGAAGATGAAGGTCGTCTGCGGCGGTACGTCCATGAGCAACCAGATCTACGCGCTGGAGCGCGGTGTCGACGTGCTCGTCGCCACTCCGGGCCGACTGCGCGACCTGATCAACCGCGGCGCCTGCTCCCTGCAGGACATCGAGGTCGCCGTCATCGACGAGGCCGACCAGATGTCCGACCTGGGCTTCCTGCCCGAGGTCACCGAACTGCTCGACCAGGTCCCGGCCGGCGGCCAGCGGATGCTGTTCTCGGCCACGATGGAGAACGAGATCTCCACCCTGGTCAAGCGCTACCTGAGCAACCCCGTGACGCACGAGGTCGACAGCGCCCAGGGCAACGTGACGACCATGTCGCACCACATCCTGATCGTGAAGCCCAAGGACAAGGCGCCGGTCACCGCGGCCATCGCCTCCCGCAAGGGCCGCACCATCATCTTCGTCCGCACCCAGCTGGGCGCGGACCGCATCGCCGAGCAGCTGCGCGAGGCCGGTGTGAAGGCCGACGCGCTGCACGGCGGCATGACTCAGGGCGCGCGCACCCGCACGCTGGCCGACTTCAAGGACGGTTACGTCAACACGCTCGTCGCGACCGACGTCGCCGCCCGCGGTATCCACGTCGACGGCATCGACCTGGTCCTGAACGTCGACCCCGCCGGTGACCACAAGGACTACCTGCACCGCGCAGGGCGTACCGCTCGCGCGGGCCGCACCGGCACGGTCGTGTCCCTGTCGCTGCCGCACCAGCGCCGCCAGATCTTCCGGCTGATGGAGGACGCGGGCGTCGACGCCGGGCGTCACATCATCAACTCCGGTACGGCCTTCGAGCCCGAGGTCGCCGAGATCACCGGCGCCCGTTCGATGACCGAGGTCCAGTCCGAGTCCGCGGCCAACGCGGCTCAGCAGGCCGAGCGCGAGGTCGCCCAGCTCACCAAGGAGCTGGAGCGGGCGCAGCGCCGCGCGACCGAGCTGCGCGAGGAGGCCGACCGCCTGGTCGCCCGTGCCGCCCGCGAGCGCGGTGAGGACCCGGAGACGGCGGTCGCCGAGGCGCAGGCCGTGGTGGCCGTGGCCGCGGAGGCGGCTGAGGCCGTGGTCGCCGAGCAGCCCGCCGAGCGTCCCGCGTACGAGCAGCCGCGTCAGCGCCGCGACGAGCGGGGCAACTACGAGCGTCGTGACGACCGTGGTGGCCGTTCCTTCGAGCGTCGTGACGACCGTGGCGGCTTCAACCGCGACCGCCGGGACGGCGAGCGGGGCGGGTTCCGCCGTGACGACCGTGGTGGCCGTTCCTTCGAGCGTCGTGACGACCGCGGTGGTTTCAACCGCGACCGTCGTGACGACCGCCCCACCGGTGGTTTCAACCGTGACCGTCGTGACGAGCGTCCCTCGGGCGGCTTCCGTCGTGACGACCGCCCCTCGGGTGGTTTCAACCGCGACCGTCGTGACGACCGCCCCACCGGTGGTTTCAACCGTGACCGTCGTGACGAGCGTCCCTCGGGCGGCTTCCGCCGTGACGACCGCCCCTCGGGTGGTTTCAACCGCGACCGTCGTGACGAGCGTCCGGCCACGCACCGGGGCAGCGACCGTCCCTTCAACCGTGACCGCCAGGGCGACCGCCCCACCGGCGGAGGTTTCCGCTCCGGTGGTCACGACCGCCCGCACGGCCGTCGTGACGACCGCCCGGCCGGCTCCTCGTTCGGCCGCCGCGACGACAAGCCGCGCTGGAAGCGCAACGGCTGACGCCTGCTGACCCCTCAGGGTTCCGGAAGGGCCCGTACGACTTCGGTCGTGCGGGCCCTTTCGCATACGTAATCGACTATCGAAGCCTGTGTGGCAGTTGTTAACATCTGTGGATTGCGTGGCGGAGTGTGGCTGAGGGGGACAAGGCCTGCCGGAGCGCCTTTTCTGACTTCCCTGGGGAGGGACCCTTGACCCGGCGTGCCCGGATCGCACTCACTCTTGCCTCGCTGGCCGCTCTGAGCGCCGGCACCCTGACGTCCGCGGGCCCGGCGGCCGCGGACACCAGCCCGACGCCGATCACCACGGACGGCGTGTGGGGCATCGACTACGCGGGCGGCTATCTGACCAGCGTCGAACACCGGCCCGACGGCGAGCAGTACGTGGTCGGACGGCAGCTCTCGCCCGACGGCTCCACCGTGCTGGGACAGGCCACCCGCGGATACGCCGGCACCTACGCCGACGGCACCCACCTGCAGCGGGTGCCGTGCGACGCGGGCGGGTGCGTGCCGCTGCGGTCGCTCGGTGTGCAGAGCGTCGGCTACTTCCAGGTCGACGAGTACGACAAGGAGCGCGCCCAGATCTGGGTGGAGCCGGACAGCCACCACTCGGCGGCCGAACCCGCCGTCACCGGCGGCCGTTTCGTGGACGCCACCGGCCGCTACTACGTCTACAACGCGGCCTCCACCGGCAAGCAGTACGTCGACGCCGTGAACCGGTACCGCGCCGAGGACGTCCGCCTGACCCGCTCCGTCACCGCCGCCTCCGTATGGGGCTCGGCGCTGTGGACGCCGGGCTCCGGCAACGGCGTGGTCACCCAGTACGACCTGGAGGGGAAGAAGACGGTCGCGACCGTCTCCACCGGCGCCCCCTGCACCGTCAAGGAGCTCCAGGTCATCGGCCGCTGGATCTACTGGAACTGCGGTCCGACAGGCGCCGCGGGCGTGTACGACCGTACGGCGAAGAAGAACATCAAGGTGCCCTCCGGCCCGGCACTCGTCGGCGACGGCTACCTCGTCCAGCACGACCGCAGCGCCGGCAAGCTGATGCTGACGGACTATCACTCCGGTACGGCCGGCGCCGCGCGCGCGATCGCCGACCTTCCTGCCGGGAACACCGCCGACCAGCGGCGGCTGACCTGGTCGGTGGACAAGCTCGGCGGGGGCGTCGCCTATGTCGACGCCGACCACACGATCCGGATCGTGCCGAGCGGGGTGCCCACCCAGTCGCTCGGGAAGGTCGAGTCCGACCTGGACAACGCCTACTTCGACGCCTCGGGCCGCAACGGCGGCAACATGGCCTGGATGAGCACCTGGCAGCTCAACAAGCCCGCGAACTGGACCTTCACGGTGAAGGACGCCCAGGGCCGCACCGAGCGCACCCTCAACGGCAGCGGTGCGGCCATCGACCTGCAGTGGGACGGCACGACGAACTCGGGCGCCTACGCGTACAACGGCCAGAAGACCTGGACGCTGACCGCGAAGGCCGCCGACGGCGTGGGCACGTACACCACCAGCGGCAAGATCGCGCTGAGCGGCGGCCGCCAGGGCCACCACGACCAGGGCGGTTACGCCTACGGCGAGCTGGTCACCCTCAACGCCTCGGGCACCCTGGCCCTCCAGTACACCAATGGCGGAGGCAAGTTCGACCGGAAGCAGAACGGGTCCGGCTGGCCCGCCGGGACCGTCGCCGTCCCCTTCGGCGACATGGGCAAGGACCGCTGCGCCGAGATGCTGGTCCGCATGCCCAACGGCGAGCTGCGCCGCTACGCGGGCAAGTGCGGCGACGGTTCGTACGCCCCCGCGAGCAGCCACACCTCCCTCGGCACCGGCTGGAACGCGTACAACGTCCTCACCGCCCCCGGCGACCTGACCGGTGACGGCCGTACCGATCTGCTGGCCCGCAAGGCCTCGACCGGGGACGTCTATCTCTTCGCCAACGACGGGGCGAGCAAGCTCAAGCCGGGTGTGAAGATCCGCAGCTGGGCGACGTACAAGAAGATCGTCGGCGCCGGTGACCTCAACGGCGACGGCTTCGGTGACGTCCTGGTGCAGGACAAGGCCGGGACGCTGTGGCGTTACGACGGCACCGGCACCGGCCAGGTCAAGGAGCGGGTGAAGGTCTTCTCCAACTGGGGGACCTCGTACAACGTGGTCGTCGGCGTCGGGGACATCACCGGTGACGGGAAGAACGACCTGGTCTCCCGGGACACCGCCGGCAACCTGTACCGCAACAACGGCAACGGCAAGGGGTCGTTCGGGGCGCGTACGAAGATCGCCACGGGCTGGCAGGGCTACAAGGGCCTCTTCTAGAAGGGCACTTCTCGGCCAAGTTGTGACGTGTGTCACGCCCCCGGGATGGGAATCGCTGGGGGCATGACAGATGACGACATAGCGAGTGGGCTCTCCGACGAAGAACGGCTTGCCCAGCTCGGCTACACGCAGGTCCTGGCCCGCCGCATGTCGGCGTTCTCCAACTACGCGGTCTCCTTCACGATCATCTCGGTCCTGTCGGGCTGTCTGACCCTCTACCTCTTCGGCATGAACACGGGCGGCCCGGCCGTGATCACCTGGGGCTGGGTGGCCGTAGGTCTGATGACGCTGTTCGTCGGCCTGTCGATGGCCGAGATCTGCTCGGCGTACCCGACCTCCGCGGGCCTCTACTTCTGGGCCCACCGGCTCGCCCCGCCCAGAACCGCGGCCGCGTGGGCGTGGTTCACGGGCTGGTTCAACGTGCTCGGCCAGGTCGCGGTGACGGCGGGCATCGACTTCGGCGCCGCGTCCTTCCTCGGCGCCTATCTGAACCTCCAGTTCGACTTCGAGGTGACGCCCGGCCGCACGATCCTGCTGTTCGCGGCGATCCTCATCCTGCACGGGCTGCTCAACACCTTCGGCGTGCGGATCGTCGCGCTGCTGAACAGCGTGAGCGTGTGGTGGCACGTGATCGGCGTGGCGGTCATCGTCGGCGCCCTCACCTTCGCCCCCGACAAGCACCAGTCGGCGTCCTTCGTCTTCGGCGAGTTCGTGAACAACACGGGCTGGGGCAGCGGGGTCTACGTCGTCCTCATCGGGCTCCTGATGGCCCAGTACACGTTCACCGGCTACGACGCCTCGGCCCACATGACCGAGGAGACCCACGACGCGTCCACGGCGGGGCCGAAGGGCATCGTCCAGTCGATCTGGACGTCCTGGATAGCGGGCTTCGTCCTGCTCCTCGGCTTCACGTTCGCGATCCAGTCCTACGACGGAGCCCTGAAGTCCCCGACCGGCGCGCCCCCGGCCCAGATCCTCCTCGACGCGCTCGGCGCCACGGCCGGCAAGCTCCTGCTGCTGGTCGTGATCGGCGCCCAGCTGTTCTGCGGAATGGCCTCGGTGACCGCCAACAGCCGCATGATCTACGCCTTCTCACGCGACGGCGCGCTGCCGTTCTCGCACGTCTGGCACACGGTGAGCCCGCGCACCCGGACCCCGGTGGCGGCGGTGTGGCTCGCGGCGGCGGGGGCACTGCTGCTCGGGCTGCCGTACCTGATCAACTACGCGGCCTACGCGGCGGTGACGTCCGTCGCGGTGATCGGCCTCTACATCGCCTACGTCATCCCGACCCTGCTGCGGCTGCGCAAGGGCGACGCCTTCGACCGGGGGCCGTGGCACCTGGGCCGCTGGTCGCGCGCGATCGGCGTGGTCTCGGTGGCGTGGGTCGTCGTCATCACCGTGCTGTTCATGCTCCCGCAGGTCTCCCCGGTCACCTGGGAGACCTTCAACTACGCCCCGGTCGCCGTCCTGGTCGTCCTCGGCTTCGCCTGGACCTGGTGGGCGGCCTCGGCCCGGCACTGGTTCCTCAACCCCGAGCACGCGCGCACCAAGGCCCGCGAGGCGGCCCGCGTGAACGCGCCCGAACCGGTCGATCCCTGACCTACCGCCCCGTTCCGTTCCCCCGACGCGGCCGTGTCCCCGATACCCGATCGGAGACACGGCCGCGTCCGGCTATGCTCGGGGAGGCAACATCGCCTGGGCCCTTAGCTCAATTGGCAGAGCAGTGGACTTTTAATCCATTGGTTGTGGGTTCGAGTCCCACAGGGCCTACGGGTGTGGGGGAGGGGATACCCCCTCTGACCTGCTACGCGGCGTCCGGGTCGGCTTCGGCTGGCTCGGGCGCTGACTCGTTTTCGAGCCATTGCGTGAGCGATGCGTGAGCGGATGTGGCCGTGGCCTGCGGACCGGCTGCGTCATGGGCGGACGGTTCGGCAGCTGCCGTACGCGACCGAGGGATCAGCTTCGCTGCCTTCTCGGCGATCTCACGGTCCAGCTCAGGGAGCAGGCTCGTATATGTGTCCGAGGTCAGCGTGATGGTGGAGTGCCGGAGCGTTTCCTTCACCGTGTGGATGTCGCCGCCGCCTCCGTGCGTGAGCGTCGCGGCGACGTGGCGTAGGTCCCGGAGGGTGATGGGCGGCAGGTCGGTGGTGGCGAGGATGCGGCGGAAAGTCTCGGAGACCGTACCGGGGTGGAGCCACGAGCCGTCTTCCTTCGTGAAGACCTTGCCGGTGTCCTGCCAGGCTTCGCCCCACTCCGCGCGCTCATTCTCCTGGCGGGCTTTGTGGTCGCGCAATTCGGAGATGGTCGTGCTGTCGAGCGCGATCGTGTTCGCGCTGCCGTCCGTCTTGGGTTCCGACTCGTAGGGGTCCCAGCCGTCCACCACGATCTCCTTGGCGGGAGTGATGAGGCCGGCGTCGAGGTCGATCTCGTGCCAGTCCTGGCCGACCGCCTCGCCGCGACGGAGGCCGCGGGTACCCATGAGGTGGAAGATCGCGTACAGGCGGTCGCCCTCGGCTGCGTCGAGGAAGGCGCCGAACTGCTGCGGGGTCCACACCATCACGGGGCCGGGGATCTCGCCCGTCTCGCGCCAGCGCCGGACTCGTTCATCGGTCCAGAGAAGTGGCTTCGGGCGCTTGCCGGACTCCAACTCGACATGGGACGCCGGGTTGAAGGTGATGAGCTGCTGGGCGATCGCGGAGTTCAGGGCCGCGCGCAGGGTGCGGCGGATCGCCTGACGGGAGGCCGGGCCGGTGATCTTCCGGAATGGCTTCATCTCGGCGAGCTTGGCGCGTTCGGCCGCGAGCAGCTTCCGTTCGGCTCCTATGGGGCGGCCTGGCTTGCTCGGCTTGCAGCGGGCGATCTGCTCGCGGCGGGCCTCGTTCTCGGCTGCGATCACCTCGTTGTCGTCGGCTATCGCGTCGAACATCTCCACCAGGTGGCCGACGTTGAGTCGATCGAGGCGTACGTCGCCGATGCGCGGCTTCAGGTGGAAGCGGATGTGAGAGGCGTAGCCGTTGAGCGTGGTCTTGCGGCGCTTCTTCGCGGCGAACCACTGGTCGAGCCACTCGCCGACGGTGAGGCTGCCACGGAGGGCCAGGCCCGCCCTGAGGCGGCGTCGGGTCTCCTCGATGGCCGGCAGCGGAGCCGTCTCGGCCGCGACCTCCGCCAGCATGGCGGCGAGGCGCTGGAGGCTGTCGGGGTCGTCCTTGTCCGCGAGTGCGAGCAGGGAGCGGACGTGGTCGAGGTCCGACTGGGCGTCCTTCAGGGACTCGTAGCCGGCGCGGCTGAAGGAGCGGCGGGTGCCGTCCTCGCGGGGCGGCAGCTCCTGGCGTATCGAGTAGTAGCCGTGCTTGCGGCTCTTGCGCTTCGGGCAGGAGGTGCCGAGTTCCTTGCCGGTCTTCGGGTCGCGGCAAGAGCAGCGGCGGTAGGTGGAGCCCTTCAAAGGCGGTCCTCCAGGGTGTCGGTATCGGGTTCGGGCGGGTCGACGTCGCCCAGTGCGGGTGGCAGACGGGGTGGGGTGGCCCCGTCCTCGCGGAGATCGCGTCGGAGGTGGCGGAGCCGGTACTTGGCGGAGATGGCCTGGTCGGCGTACAGGGTCCGCTGGCGCTCCGCTTCTTCCTGCTGGGCGCGGCTGGTGGCCGTCTTGGCAGCGAACCGTGCCCGTTCTTCCTCTTCGAGCGCGGCGAGGGCGGTGCTCACGAGGCTGGCGTGGGCCTCGAAGTCGGGGACCAGGCCCGCGTCGTAGCCGAACACGTCCTCTTCGCCGGTGAAGCGGCGCAGGGCGTCCCAGGTGGGCACGAGGTGCTGGAACGGAAGCTCCTGGGTCTCCTCGACGTAGCCGACCGGGAAGACCAGGCAGACCGGGTACGTCTCCAGGGCGGCGGCGAGGACCATGACGTCCACCAGCGGGAGGTTGGCCCGGCGGCCGGACTCCATGTTGGCGATCACGTTGCGCGGGATGGGATGCCCGAGCTGCTCGCACCGGTCCGCCAGCTCCTGCGCGCTCCATCCCATCTCCTTCCTTCTGCGCCGGACTTCGCCGGCCACGTTGGCCTTGACTCGGTCCGCCCACTCCGGGACGTCGTCCTCGTCACTTCCATCATCGAAACGGCGTTGTGTCATGCAGACACATTAACTTCGTCATCCTGGTTTGTGGGCGCCTGGAGACGGATGTGACGACCGCGTTCGCCGAGGGCTGCACGGAAAGGGCGCACTGCATGCGCGAAGACACGACGGCCGGACGACCGAAGGGCGCGAAGGGGATGAGCCGGGAGGAGCTGCTTGCTCTCCCTGTGTCGGTTGAGCTGGACACGGGCAACCGGGCTCTGGGTCTCGGGCGCAGTAAGGGGTACGAGCTGGCGAAGCGCGGCCAGTACCCGTGCAAGGTGCTGCGGCTGGGCAACGCCTACCGGGTGGTGACCGCCGATCTGCTGCAGCTGCTGGGTCTGGCGGCGTGAAGGGGCGGGAGCGTAGCAGACGGTTCTGCGCTGAGCTGACACAGAATCGCTGGACTGTGGCGGGGCGTGGACGTACTGTCCGTGTTCCCTCGCGGTGTCCGAACGCCCGCGAGAAGAGGGAGAGCCCCCGGCGGTGCAACGCCGGAGGCCCGATGACTCCCCACCAATCCGATGCGAACCGACCCGGCGGCACGGGCATGCCAGCCCGCCACCGCCAGACGAGGAGCCGCCGAGTGCAACCCGAGAACCCCGAGTCCTATTCCGCCTCCTCCAAGGCAATTTGGCCCACACCCGCCATCCCCGGCCAGCCCGGCGCCCACCTGGGCGCCGCGCAGGCTGATGGCGCCGATCCGGACCTGAGCGACGAGGCGCCCGCCCGCAGCGCCGATGCGCCGAGCGGGTTGGAGGAGACACCCGATGCGGAGCCGACCCACGGCTCGGAGCTGCTGGACGAACTGCGTGCGCAGATAGCCCAGTTCGTGATCCTGCCCTCGCCGGAGGCGCTGGACGCGGTCACGCTGTGGGTGGCGGCGACGCACTTGCAGCCCGCGTGGCAGCACGCGCCGCGTCTGGCGGTGGTCGGGCCGGCGAAGAGGTGTGGCAAGTCGCGGCTACTGGACGTGCTGACCGAGACGGTCCACGAACCGATGCTCACCATCAACACCACACCGGCGGCCATCTTCCGCTCGATCACCGAGGAGAACCCGCCCACGCTCCTGGTGGACGAGGCGGACACCATCTTCGGCACCCCGAAGATGGCCGAGAAGAACGAGGAGATGCGCGGCCTGCTCAACGCCGGCCACCAGCGCAACCGCTACGTGACCCGGGTCGTCGGCAACGACCACACCCCGCACCGGTTTGCGACCTTCGCCATGGCGGCCATCGCGGGGATCGGTGACCTGCCCGACACGGTCATGGACCGGGCGGTGGTGATCCGGATGCGGCGCCGGGCCGAGGGTGAGAAGGTCAAGCCCTTCCGATCACGGCGCGACATCCCGGCCCTGCACGAGCTGCGCGACCGCATCGCAGCGTGGGCCAGGCCCCTGATGGATGAGGCCGCGAACTTGGAGCCGGACATGCCGGTCGAGGACCGCGCAGCCGACACCTGGGAGCCCCTGGTGATCGTCGCCGAGCTGGCCGGTGGGCACTGGCCCCGGCTGGCGCGGGTCGCCTGCACGCGGATGGTCGCCGCCGAAGCGGCGGCCGAGGAGGATCACCCCAGCGGGGCGCGGATCCTCGCCGACATCCGCCGGGTCTTCTACGCCCAGCGCGAGGTGGACAGCCTCTCCACCGAGGAACTCCTGCACCACCTGTGCCAGGATCCCGAGGCCCCGTGGGCAGAGTGGGGGCGCGGCGGGCTGACCGCCCGTGAACTGAGCAGGATGCTCCGCGAGTTCGACGTCAGGCCCGGCAACGTCCGCATGGCCGACCGGACCCAGCGCAAGGGCTACATGCGCAACAAGTTCCTCGACGCCTGGCGCCGGTACTGCCCCGCAGTCCACCCCGTCGACGCCGACACCGACCCCGGCTCCGGCTCCGGCTTCAGCGAGGGCTGAGCCCCGCGCCCCCGGTTGCCGTACTTGCCGTCCCTGCCGTGATCTCGCAGGTCAAACGGCATGCGGCCAAGACGGCAATCGGGATCAAGACGGCAACGCGATCATGACCGGCGCGTTGCCTGCCCAAGACGCGGTCCCGATCCGTCTTGTGCCGTACCCCGCCGTCCTGCCGTATCAGTGCAGGTCACAGCCCTGTCCACTGGGACGGAAGACGCAACGCCGCTGTCCCGACTCGGGACATGGCCCACCCGAAACCAGGCCCGCCAGGACGTGCCGACGTCTTGTTCCGACTCGGAACAAGACGTCGGCGGCGCCTGCCAGGACGGAGGGCCGACGGGGTTGCCGTACCCACTGTGACCTGTGCTTGCAACGGCCAAGACGGCCAAGACGCACCACACCACTACCCCGGGAGTACCCCGCTTGAGGATCCCTCTCATGTCTCGTAGCCCAGACCGCCCGTCCCTGGACGACCAGCCCGGCCTGGAGCAGCCGGCGAAGGCGAAGCTGACTGCGGAGCAGTACGTGCTCCGCACGGCTGGCATCGTCATCGTGGCCCTGACCGCCGGTGCGTTCTGGCTCTCCTACGCGCACCTGGCCGAGGTCGCCGCCCAGCATGGACTCCGCGACTCGCCGACCCGCCGCTGGGCGTGGCCCGCGACGCTGGACGCGTTCATCGTCGCGGGCGAGCTGCTCATGCTCCGTGCGGGCCTGCGCCGCGTCACCGACAAATGGGCCATCGGCGTCACCGTCATCGGATCGGTCGGCTCCATCGGGCTCAACGTGGCCGGGGTGACCGGCACGCGCGAAGTCGGCAGCGTGCCGTTGCTCGACTACGTGGTCGCCGCGGTTCCCCCGGCCGCCGCGATGGTGGCCTTCGGCGTGCTGATGCGGCAGATCCACGAACTCGTCGCACAGCCTCCTGCCGTCCATCCGGCCGCCGATTCCGTGCAGGTGCCGCAGCCACCGGCCACCACATCCGTCCACCCCGCGACGCCGTCGGCCACCGCAGTCGGACAGTCTGCCGAGGCTCCGGTCGAGCACATCCGGCCCGCCGAGCCACTCATCGAGCCCGCCCTGGCCACGGAGCCACCGGCCGCCGTATCCGTCCAGTCGCTGGAATCGCCCGCCGAGGCTGTGAATGGCAAGCCGCGCGGCGGCCGTCCGCCCGGCGCCCCGCTTGAGGTACTCGTGGAGATCGGCCGGGCTGCTGCCGCTGAGCAGGACAAGCTCACCCGCGCCGTCGTCCGAACAGCGGTTGAGGACAAAGGGCTGACGATCGGCAGTAACCGGCTGACCGAGGTGATGGACATCCTCCGAGCCGAACTCGAAGCCACAGCCGAGACCGATCGGGCCGACGGCTGACCGCAACCGCCGCCGGGTGACCGGAACCCATCCGGTCACCCGCCCCGCCGGTCACCGCCCGATCGTCCACACCTGTGGATGAAGCGGCAGCCGCCCGAACCCCCTCTGAAACGTCGCGGTGCCCCGCACACCCTCCCCTCCCCTCCCCTTCTCCGGAGAACCGTCCATGACGCACAACTCACTCCACCCCGACCACGCCCCCGACGAGCTGCCGCCGCTGGCGAAGTCGCCTACGCTGATGAGCCGTCTGCGACGGGCGTTCGGACGGGGTGCCCCTGGCGGAGCCAGTAGTACCCCGAGTCCGACTCACGGCCGGACATCGGGGGTCTCCGCCCCGGGGGTGGCGGAGACGGCCCAGCGCCAGGGGGCACCAGGCCAGGACGTCGGGGCCGAGGGCGGCCCCGACGAGGACACGCTCCACACCGTCCAACACGAGACCCTGCGCCCCGTACGCGCCACCGACACCGCCGAGAGCGTCGGCGGTGAGCCCGTCGTGAAGAGCGTGCAGCCCACGATCCGCCGCTTCACCGGCACCAAGCGCGTCGTCCGCGTCGGCCCCTTGCGCTTCACCGGCGACGAGCACACCCAGCTCCAGGAGACTGCCGCCGAGCACGGCTACAAGGGCGACTCCGGCTTCGCCGCCGACATCGTCCTCGCCTTCATCACCGGCCGGTTCACCGCCAACCTGCCCCTGTCGGAAGACCGCCGCCGCACACACATCTTCCGCACCCAGGTCCTGCGCCAGCTCAACCGGATCGGCGTCAACGTCAACCAGATCGCCCGCGCCCTCAACAGCGACCACACCCCACCCGACATCCGCCAGCGCCTGACCGAACTCCACGACCTGCTGGAGCTGATCGCCGAGGCCCTGCGCCAGCCCGCCGATCCAGAGACGGAGGCATCCGCGTGATCGCCGCCATCAAACCGGCCGGGTCCAACACCCGCGGCCTGCTCGCCTACCTCTACGGTCCCGGCCGCCACGACGAGCACCTCGACCCGCACATCGTCGCGGGATTCGCGATGCTCGGCATGCCCGACCCCGGCCGCGACGAGAACGCCACCCTCACCGAACTCGGCCGCCACCTCGACGATCCCGTGCGGCTGCGCAACAGCGAGTTCGGCAAGAAGGTCACAGACCACGTCTGGCACTGCCCCGTCCGCGCCGCACCCGAAGACCGCTACCTCTCCGACGCCGAGTGGGGCGAGATCGCCCAGCGCATCGTCCAGGCCGCCGGCATCGCCCCCGCAGGCGATGACCTGGCCTGCCGTTGGATCGCCGTACGCCACGCCGACGACCACATCCACATCCTCGCCACCACCGTCCGCGAGGACGGCCGCCGTCCCAAGCTCCACGACAGCGGCATCCGTGTGGGCGATGCCTGCCGCGAGATCGAGAAGGGCTACGGGCTCAGGCAGTTGAAGAAGGGCGACCGCACAGGCGCCCGCCGCCCCACCCAGGCCGAGATGCACAAGGCCGAACGCCTCGGCTGGGAACAGCCCAGCCCGCAGTGGCTCGAAGACCGTATCCGCGCAGCCATTCCCCACGCTCGCACGGCCGAGGAACTACTCGCTTACCTCGAAGCCGACGGCGTCGCGATCAAGCCCAGGCGAGGCCCGTCTGGAGATCTCCTCGGCTACGCCGCCGGACGCCCCGGCGACCTCAACGGCAAGGGCGAACAGATCTTCCACCCGGGAGGCAGGATTGCCCCCGACCTCACCCTGCCCAAGCTCCAGGCCCGCCTGGAGAAGGTCGTAGCGGAGGAGCACCCCACCGCCCGCCGCAACCGCCCCAGCACCCCATGGCACCAAGCGACCGACGCCCTCGACACCCTCCACAGCGACCTCGCCGACGACACACACGCCCAGGCCCACATCACCGCCCTCGGCGAACTCCTCGAAGCAACCGCCCAGAAGGCACCCGCCAACCTGCGCGCCGAACTCCGAGCCGCCTCCAAGGCGTTCGCCCGGGCTCAGCGTTCCCAGATCCGGGCCGAAGACCGAGCCGCCCACGCGCTGCGCAGCGCGGCCCGCGACATCGTGCACACCGCCACCGGCCCCGACGGCAGCGCCTTGGCCGCCCTGGTCGCAGCCCTCGTCTGGGCCACCATCGTCGCCGGGCGCTGGCACGAAGCGAAGAACCACGCCCACCAGGCCGACGCCGCCCACCGGGCCGTCCAGCACCTCCAGACAGCCGCCGCCCGCGCCCTCGCCCCCATGCTCGCCGAACTCACAGCCCGACCTCCCAGGGACCAAACGCGCCGCATTCTCGTGAACGACGTACGAGCGGCCGTCCCCGACCACGCCGAGCGCATCCTCACCGACCCGGCATGGCCAGTACTCGCCACTGTCCTTGCCGACGCCGAAGCTCGCGGCCACCAACCCCACCAACTCCTCAAGGAAGCCGCTGCACAACGCGAACTGGACACCGCACGACAGCCGGCCCGTGTCCTGATCACCCGCATTCAGCACACCGGCCGAAATCCGGTAACCAACCGCCGTGCCGAGGCCGCCCGCCTGAAGTCGACCATGGCCGGCTCGATCCCCTGTCAGCCGAGGAGCAGCACCCAGCCCGCATCGCCGACGACCACACCCACCGAACAGCAGCACCGCCAGCGCAGGTAGATGCGGGAGGGTCCGTTTGCCCCTACGCGGCTTCCACTGCGGATGAGGCGTCGGAGGCAGCAGCCGGCGCGATGGGCACCAGCGCGGCCCGCCCCAGGACCTCGACCAGGTGCTCGGCCAGCAGGCCGACATGGGGGTCGGGCTGAATCAGTGCGGTTGCCCGGCCGTGGGTGGTGCGTTCGGTGGCCCATTCGTGGTCGAGGTCGGTGAAGTCGTCGTCGATCCAGATGACGGGTGCGTCGCCGAGCCAGACGTCGACGTGGTCGCGTTTCCAGAGGTAGCCGTGGGGGTGGCTGGTGGTGATCTGGGGACGCGGTAGATCGATGCAGGGGAGGGGTGCGATGCCGAGGAGCGGGCCGATGAGCGTGGTGGCGTCCTGGCGCCAGCTGGTGCACCAGACGGGGGTGACCAGGCCGGTTCGGATCACGTGCATGAGCAGGGGACCATGCGCCGGGTTGAGCCAGATGGTGACCGGGTCGTCGGCGTTGCGGCCGGTGGGAACGACATAGTGGCGGCGGTGGGTGGCCGGGGTGGTCCCATCGGCGTCCGGGAAGGGTATGAGGACGCCGTCGACGTCGAGGAGCAGGTAGGGCGGGTGCATCGGTTCTCCCAGGGAAGCCGGGGCTGAGCGTCAGAGCTTGCGTGCGGTGATCAGCAGGGTGGTGGGCCAGCAGGCACCGTGGCGGGCGTCGTGGAAGTCCTGAGCCGAGGTGAGCCGGAGGCCGGAGTGGTCGAGATGTTTCTCCCAGCGGTCGGCGTCGAAGTCCCAGCGGGCGATGGGTAGTCGGGTGAGGTCGGGGAGGGTGACGTAGTCCCGGCGTGGGCGGTCGTCGGTGGTGGGGCGCAGGCCGCCGCGTTGGGGGTGGGGGACGGAGAAGGCGAGGGTCCGCCCGGGTTTGAGGTGCTGGGCGATGGCAGGCAGTAGGAGCTCGGGGGCTACCAGTCCGATGGCTCCGAAGACGGAATAGATGGCGTCGAACGGCTCGGCGGAGGCTTGCAGGTAGTGCAGGGCGTGGCCGGCGACGAAGGTCAGGTTGTTCAGTCGGCCGTAGTGGGAGCGGGCTCGGCGGACCTGGAGGCCGACAAGGTCGACGGCGGTGACCTGGGCGCCGTACCGAGTGGCGAGGTGGGCGGCGTTGTGGCCGGGGCCGCAACCGAGTTCCAGCAGCCGCTTGTGGCGTAGGTCCGGGCCGAGGATCTCGGCTCCGGGGCCGCTGCCGGGTCGGGTGGTCCATTCCATTCGCGCAGGCACGGACAGCGGCTCGGCGGGAGCAGCCGTGGTGCGTTGGAGGGCGTGGACGTACCAGGGGGAAGCCTGGGCGAGCACCTAGACCTCCAGGAGGTGCAGTACGTCGGTGAGGTGGCGGCGGACAGTCTTGATGTAGGCGGGGTCGGTGGCCGGGTCGTTGATCCAGCGGATGGCCTGCTCCATGAACCACTCGACGGCCCACATGCGGTGCCATCCCAGCGCCCACTTCTCGGCGGAGAGACCGCCTCGTTCCGAGAGGGCGTCAGGGGTGCCGCCCTCGGTGACGTAGGTCTCCAGGAAGACGCGCAGGCGGACGGGGTCGGGTTCGTCGATGGTGCCGTGCCAGCTGGCGAGGTCGAGCAGGCCGGGGCCGGTGAAAGAGCGGGCGAAGTCGAGTAGTCGCCAGCCGTGTCGGCCGATGTGGAGACTGGTGGGGTGGAACTCGGAGTGCACCCAGCCGAACGGGGCCACGGCCGTACCGGCCGAGCGTTCCTCGGCGGCCTTGGCGATCCGGTCGAGCGCGTCCTCGATGTCGTCCGCGTCCTGCCACCGTTCCGCCTTGCGGAGCTGGGCGAGGTGGTCCAGGGCCCGGCTCGGCAGGGTGCGCAGCCGCTCCTGGTCGAGGACGGGGAGGGCGGCGGCGGTTCGGGTGCGGTGCAGGACCACGGCTGCGGCGGCGCCGTCGAGGTCGTCGGCCTCGCGGATGGGGGCGCCGAGGTCTTCCAGCAGCATCCCGAGCCAGCCGTCCAGGACGGCGGACGAGTGAACGGTGGGTACGGGGACACCGAGGGTGTGGGCCAGCCGGAGTGCCTGATCCTCGCTGTCGAACGGCTTCTTGGCGTACTTGAAGACGGCCGTGGTGCCGTCGGTGAAGGTCAGTCGCTCGACGCCGGACAGGGACCACACCCGCACCTCCTCGCGAAGGGCGGTGGTCCGGCCGGTCAGGGTGAGCAGGTGGTCGAGGAGTTCGGCGCTGGGGTTCGCGGTCATGTCGGGGCTCCCGTGGGGTTGGCGGCGTCCGGGGCGGGCGAAGAGGTGCCGGCCCGCCCCGGAGCCAGGGCAGTGGTGCTACGCGGCAGGGCTCACGCGGTGGGCGTAGACCTGCTCGATCCATCCGGCCTTGAAGGCGGCGAGGTCGTCGCGGAAGGCGGTCATCGAGGCACCGTAGGGCGCCACCACGCCACCGGACTGGTCCGGCACGGACTGGCAGCCGTGCACGAGCCGGCCGCCGAGCGCGGCGTGGGCCTTGATGGCCTCGATACGGCGGTGTTCGTTGAACCAGCCGCCGTGGTAGACCTCGTCGAGCATCCCGCCTGTGTCGTCGTCCAGGTCGAAGACCACGGAGGTGGCGGCGGGGAAGAACCAGCACGGGCCGACGTTGGAGATGTGCCCGTCCAACTCGACCTTGTTCAGTGCCATCAGCGTGGCCGCCTCGCGCAGCATCCGCAGGTGGTCGGCGGTGAACTGCGGCAGGCCGAGGCCGGCGAGGTGCTCATCGCGGAAGAGGCACGTGTACACCTCGTAGGCGGTGGCGAGCACCATGGAGGCGTCCCAGGTGGACTTGGCGTGGGTCTTGATGAACTCCAGCGCGAGCTGCTCGACCGCGCTCTCGGTCGTCTCCTCCACGTTCAGGAGCTGGGACTTGACGAGTTCCCAGTCGGCGACGAGCCACGTGCTGGACTCGAAGCGGAAGAAGTACTCGGCCGGGTCGATGGTGATGCGCCGGCCGTCGATCTGGATGCCGGGCAGGCGGCTCCAGCGCTCGTCGAACGCCTCGGGCAGTACGACCGTGATGGCAGCGGTGTCGATGGTGGTCACCGTGTCTCCGTCTCTGATCGGCCGGGTCCGGGCACAGGAATGCCCGAACCCGGTGTAGGCGTACGGAACTTCGGGGGCCGCCCGGCCGAAGGGGGAGCCTGGTCACGGTGTCGGACCGGGGCCGGGCGGCTGATGATTAGTGAACCCTCCGTCACGCACAGTGGGTACGGTGAGAGGGAGTTGAAGCGGTATACGCGGTTTACAGCCCCGGACGGGAGGCGAGCGTGGCAGCGCCGAGAGACCCCAACTCCCGCCTGCGCGACACCATTGCCGCGACCGGCTGCACCTACGATGCTCTAGCGCGGGATGTTCGGCGCATCGCGGCCGAGAACGGCGAGATCCTCCAGACCAACAAGTCGGCCGTTTCCCATTGGGCCAAAGGCACGCGCCGGCCCACCGGCCGAACCGGCCAGTACCTCGCCGAAGCCCTGTCACGCCGAACGGGCCGCATCATCACCCAGACCGAGATCGGTCTACGCGCGCCTGATGGCGAGGAGTCGGCCGGAGGGGATCCCGTCCTGGCCGCAACTGACCTCGGCCGGGCCGATGTTGAGCGCCGCCGCTTCCTCGCGGTGGCCGCCTTCACCACAGCCGGTGTCGCCATGCCGCTCGCCCACGACCACGAGGCCACGACGCGCATGCTCCGCGCCCGCACCGGCACGTCCGTGGTCGGAGCAGAGGACGTGGACGTCGTACGGCAGATCACCGCTGCCTTCAGCGCGGCCGACGAACGCCTCGGCGGCGGCCACGGCCTGACCACGGTCACCGCATACCTCGCCGACACCGCCGCCCCCATGCTCCGAGGCCGCTACGCGAGCGAAGCCCTACGACGGACAGCCTTCGGCGCGGTGGCCGAACTCGCTTACCTGGCGGGCTGGAAGCACCACGACCTCGGCCAGGAGGGCGCGGCCCAGCGCTACTACCAGGTCGGCTACCAACTCGCCTGGGAAGCCGACCCGCACGGCCACGCCGCCTGGATGATGCGAGCCCTCGCCCACCAGGCCCTCAGCCTCAAGCAGCCCCACCACTGCGTCGACCTCGTCGAAGGCGCCCTCACCCGCGGCCTCGGCCACGTCGACGGCCAGACCGAAGCACTCCTCCACATCACCCACGCCCGTGCCTTCGCCGCCGTCGGTGAGAAGCCGGCAGCGGCCCGCGCCCTGCTCGCCGCCGAGGACGCCCTCCTGCGCGACGACGACCTCCAGCCCAGCTACTCCCGCGTCAGCGGTCCCGCGGCCGGCACCGTCGCAAGCCACACCGCCCGCACCCTCACCGACCTCGCCGACCACATCGGCACCGAACAACAGCACCGCGACGCCCTGATCCGCTGGGACCCCGAGAAGTACAAGCGCGTCCACGCCCTCACCTACGCCGACCTCGGCGACAGCCTCGCCGCCCAGGCACGCGCCGACGAGGCCGTTGCCGCCTGGTCCCAGGCCCTGACCCTCATGGAGGGCATGACCTCCGACCGCACCCGCAAAGCGATCACCTCGCTCCGCTCCACCCTCTCCATCTACCAGCGCCGCAAAGTGCCCGGAGCCGCCGAACTCGCCTGCCGCGCACGCGAAGCACTGGCCTAAGCTGCCCACCAACCGGCCGACGAAGGGACACCAGCCGTGGCTCAGCGGACAACCGACGACCAGCCCAAAGCCCTGCCGCCCGCTCTCGAATCCATGACCTTGCTGGTCGCCGCAGTCATCGTCCACGACAAGGCCACCAACCGCGTCGTCCTCCTCCAGCGCAGCCAGAACGCCAAGTTCGCCCAGGGCATGTGGGACCTCCCCGTCGGCAAGAGCGAACCCGGCGAGCCCGTCACCGAAACCGCGGTGCGCGAGCTGTACGAGGAGACCGGCCTGACCGTGAAGCCCGAAGCTCTGAAGGTCGCGCACATCATCCACGGCGCCTGGGGCGTCGAAGCCCCCAACGGCTTCCTGACCGTCGTCTTCGCTGCCCATGAATGGATGGGGGATCCCGAGAACCGCGAGCCGCGCAAGCACGCTCAGGTCTGCTGGGTCGATACCGACGCCATCCCCGAAGAGTTCGTGGACACGACTGGCAGCGCCCTCCGCCGTTATCTCGGCGACGGTCCACAGGTGTCACTTGACGGTTGGAAGCAGTCGTGATCCCCAGGGAGGGGGTCACTGCTGATGGGGGTAATGACAGGGACCCTCAGCCAATGTCCGGCGAACCTACCCTGGTCTTATGGACAACCGCGCCGAAATCAGTGCCTTTCTGAAGTCTCGCCGTGACAAGATCACGCCCGAGCAGGCCGGTCTGCCCGTCTACGGTCACCGCCGGGTGGCTGGACTGCGCAGGAACGAGGTCGCGACGCTCGCGGGCGTCAGCGTCGAGTACTACACCCGTCTGGAGCGGGGCAACCTCAGCGGTGTCTCCGACAGTGTCCTGGACGCGCTGGCCCAGGCCCTACGCCTCGACGACACAGAGCGCACGCACCTGTACGACCTTGCCCGCGCGGCGAACGCAACGCCTGCGCGGGCCAGGCGTCGGCCCGCCCCTGCCCGGCCGGCTGTGCGGCCCAGCGTGCAGCGCATCGTTGACGGGATGCCGGGCATGCCGGCGTTCGTGAAGAACCACCGATTCGACGTTCTGGTCGCCAACCCGCTCGGTCGCGCACTGTTCTCGGAGATGTACGCCGATCCGGTCTGCGGGGCGAACACCGTGCGGTTCGTTTTCCTCAGCCCTGCGGCCAGGCGGTTCTACGTCGACTGGGAGCGGATCGCCAAGGGCGCTGTGGGTGCGCTGCGGATCGAGGCGGGCAAGAATCCGTACGACCGGGAGCTGTCGAACCTGATCGGTGAGCTGTCGACCCGCAGCGACGCCTTCCGCGTGATGTGGGGCGCCCACGACGTGCACGTCTTCCATGAGGGGACGAAACGCCTGAGGCATCCGGTCGTCGGCGAGCTGGAGCTCAACTTCGAATCGATGAACCTGCCGGACGGCTCGGGGCTGGTTGTGGCGTTGTACAACGCGGCCCCCGGCTCCGAGGCCGAGGACGGCCTGAAGCTGCTGGCGAGCTGGTCCGCCACGGCCGAGGCCGCGGATGTTCAGGCTGCCGAGGCGGACTCCGAGAACTGAACCACCCTCCGTAGTCCTGCCCTCTCCGGCTGCCGCCGACAGCAAGGGCGGGGCTTTGGCCTGCGCGTATACCGCTGGGGGTCCCTGCCATTACCCCTCACAGCGGAGACTCCCTCATCGTGCCCGTTCCCGGTTGCATGGTCAGTGCCCCGCCTTGGGGCCGACCGGTCCCCATTCGGGACGCCGTGGCGAGCGGGTTCCCCGTCGCCGCTCCCACCACAGCCGATCACTTCTCGTAACAGATCGAACACGGGCAAAGGAACAGACGTCATGGCCGAGGAACAGACCGCCGCACAGAAGCTGCTCGGCGACTTCGCCCCCGAACTGGTCCGGCTCACCGACGACGTCCTCTTCGGTGAGGTGTGGGCGGGTCAGGGCCTGTCCCAGCGGGACCGCAGCCTGATCACCGTCACCACCCTGGTCGCCCTCTACCGCGCCGACCAGCTCGCCTTCCACCTGCCCAAGGCCCTGGAGAACGGGGTGACGAAGGACGAGCTGGTCGAGGCCATCACCCACATCGCGTTCTACGCCGGCTGGCCCAACGCGATGTCCGCGATCACCCAGCTGAAGAACATCGTCGAGGGCGCCGACGCCGGCTGACCCCGCGCTGACCCGTATGGAGCACCCCCCATGAGCAAGGTCTTCTTCATCACCGGCGCCGGTCGCGGGCTGGGCGTGGACATCGCCCGCCGGGCCCTGGACGCCGGCCACCAGGTGGTCGCCACCGGCCGCCGCCCCGAGAACGTCGTCAAGGCCCTCGGCGGCGAGCAGCACAACCTGCTGGTCACCGACCTGGACCTCACTGACCCCGACACGGCCGAGGCCGCCGTCCGCGCGGCCGTGGAGCGGTTCGGCCGGATCGACGTCCTGGTCAACAACGCCGCCAACTTCTTCGCCGGCTACTTCGAGGTCGTCTCCCAGCAGCAGCTGCGTCAGCAGATCGAGACCAACGTGTTCGGCCCGATGAACGTCACCCGAACCGTGCTGCCCGTCATGCGCGAGCAGCGCGCCGGGCACATCATGACGATCTCCTCGCTGGCCGGGCTGGTCGGCCAGGAGTTCTGCGCCGCCTACACCACGTCCAAGTTCGCCGTGGAGGGCTGGATGGAGGCGCTGCGCCTGGACGTGGCCCCCTTCGGGATCCGCACGACGACCGTGGAACCCGGCTTCTTCCGCACCGAGCTGTTGGTGGACGCCTCGACCACTTGGCCGGAGCGGACCGTCGACGACTACGCCGAGAGCACCGCCGCGCAGATCGAGGGCTGGAAGTCCATGAACGGCCGGCAGGCCGGTGACCCGGCCAAGCTCGCCGCCGCCCTGCTGAAGGTCGCCGAACAGGACGAGCCGCCGGTGCGGTTCGTGGCCGGCGCCGATGCCATCACCGCCGTAGAGGCCAAGGCCGAGGAACTGCTGGCGCAGGTCGAGGCATCGCGCGCGCTGGGCTGGGATCTGGCCCACGACGACGCGGCCTGACCAGACGCCTTCCACACCTCACCACCCATCACGACCCGCACCGGCCAGGGCGTCGCCCTTGGCCACTCGAAAGGAGAACCACTCATGAAGAAGCGTGAACTGGGAAACAGCGGCCTCGAAGTGTCCTCGATCGGGCTCGGCTGTATGGGCATGACCTTCGGCTACGGCCCGGCCGCGGACACCGGTGAGGCCATCAAACTGATCCGGACGGCCGCCGAACGCGGTGTGACCCTCTTCGACACCGCCGAGGGGTACGGAGAGGCGAACGAGAGGCTGGTGGGCGAGGCCCTCGCGCCGGTGTGCGACCAGGTCGTCATCGCCACGAAGTTCGGGTTCAAGGACGGCAACCCGACAGCGGGGCTGGACAGTCGGCCGGAGCGGATCCGGCTGGTCGCCGAGCAGTCCCTGCAGCGTCTGCAGACCGACCGCATCGATCTGTTCTACCAGCACCGGGTGGACCCCGACGTGCCGATCGAAGAGGTCGCCGGCACGGTCCGGGATCTCATCCAGGAAGGCAAGGTCAAGCACTTCGGCCTGTCCGAAGCCGGTGCGGACGTCATCCGCAGGGCCCACGCCATCCAGCCGGTCACGGCCCTGCAGAGCGAGTACTCGCTGTGGTGGCGTGAGCCCGAGGAGATCATCCTGCCGACCCTGGAAGAACTGGGCATCGGTTTCGTGCCGTTCAGCCCGCTCGGCAAGGGCTTCCTGACCGGCGCGATCAGTCAGGACACGAAGTTCGAGGCCAACGACGTCCGTAACGTGCTGCCGCGCTTCGAGGAAGAGGCGCGTGAGGCCAACCTCGCGCTGATCGCGCTGCTGGGTGAGATCGCGGACGCCAAGCAGGCGACCCGGGCGCAGACCGCCATCGCGTGGCTGCTGGCGCAGAAGCCGTGGATCGCACCGATCCCGGGCACGACGAAGCTGCACCGCCTCGAGGAGAACATCGGCGCCGACACCGTGGAACTGACCGCCGAGGACCTGGTGCGCATCGAAGAGGCCGTTGCCCAGGTGCAGATCAAGGGCGAGCGGTACACCGCGGCGCAGCAGAAGACCATCAACCGGTAAGTCACCGGCCTCCATCGGCCCGTTCCTGACGAAGCGCCGGAGCCTCGTTCGAGGCGCTTCGTCAGGAAGGCCCTGCCCATCAGGAGAAGTTCACATGGAATCGCAGGCACTCAAGGGGCGGATCGCCCTGGTCACCGGCGGCACGACCGGACTCGGCTTCGGCGCCGCCAAGCGTCTGATCGAAGAGGGAGCCACTGTCCACATCACAGGCCGGCGCAAAGACGTGCTCGACGCCGCCGTGGAGAAGCTCGGCCCGTCCGCCACCGGGATCCGGGCCGACGTCACGAGCAAGAGCGACATGCTGCGCGTCGCCGAAACGATCAAGGCGGCGCACGGCCACCTCGACATCCTCTTCGCCAACGCGGGCGGCGGACACGCCACGCCCCTCGCCGAGCTGACCGAGGAGCAGATCGACAGCGAGCTCGGCATCAACATCAAGGGCGTCGTCCTCACGGTGCAGAGCGTGCTGGACGTCCTGCGCGACGGCGCGTCCATCGTCCTCAACGCGTCGATCACCGCCGACATGGGACTGCCCGGGTTCGCCGTCTACGCGTCGTCGAAGGCGGCCGTGCGCTCCCTGGCCCGCAGTTGGACGACGGACCTCAAGGACCGTGGGATCCGGGTCAACTCGATCAGCCCCGGAGTGGTGCCCACCGAGGGCTACAGCCACGAACAGAAGCTGAGCGACGACGACATCGCCGCCTACGTCAAGCGCGTCGCGAAGGAGATCCCGGCGGGACGCGTGGGGACGGCCGAGGACATCGGCGACGCCCTCGTCTTCCTGGCCTCGGACACCAGCCGCTACATCACGGGCGTCGACCTCGTCGTGGACGGCGGCATGACCCGTGTCTACGCCGGCCAGAACTGACGGAGGAATCCACATGACCGCGGTCAAGTCGGCAGAGCGCCACATCATCTGCGAGGTACGCGGCCAGGCGGCCCACCGCGCCAAGGTCGAGGAGCTCCTGCTGGAGCTCGTGGGCCCCGCGCGGGCCGAGGCCGGATGCCTCTACTACGACCTCTACCAGCAGGCGGACGAGCCCGACACCTTCTACATCGTCGACGGCTGGGCCTCGCCCGAAGCCGTGGCGGAACACACCGAGCACCCGAACGTGACGAAGGTCGTCGAACAACTCCTCCCGCTGCTCGACGCACCCCTCAAAGTCACCACCAGCACTCGGGTCAGCGACCCGGACTAGCCACCGGCCGGGGCCTCAACCCTTCAGGACATACTCATGGCTCGCATCTTCATCACCGGTTCCACCGACGGCCTCGGCCTGATGGCCGCCCAACTGCTCCTGCGGCAGGGCCACACGGTGGCGCTCCACGCACGCAACGACACCCGGGCCCGCCACGCACACGCCGCGCTCCCGGACAACGCGGGCGTCGCCGTCGGTGACCTCTCCAGCATCGCCCGGACCCACGATGTGGCCACCCAGGTCAACGACTTGGGCACCTTCGACGCGGTCATCCACAACGCCGGCGTCGGCTACTACGGGCGAGGCAGGGTGGAGACCGAGGACGGCCTCTCGGACGTCTTCGCGGTCAACGTGCTGGCGCCCTACCTCCTCACGGCGCTGATCACCCCGCCCCGGCGGCTCGTCTATCTCAGCTCCGGCATGCACCACAGCGGCGAGGCCACCCTGCGGGACCCGCAGTGGGCGACGCGGCCGTGGCAGGGCTCCCAGGCGTACTCGGAGTCGAAGTTCCACGTCACCGCTCTCACGCTCGCCGTCGCGAGAAAGTGGCCCGCGGCGCTCTCCAACGCCGTCGACCCGGGCTGGGTGCCGACAAAGATGGGCGGGAATAGCGCCACCGACGACCTGCGGCTGGCTCCGGTGACCCAGGCATGGCTGGCGGCCGGCGATGAGGCCGAGGCGCTGGTCACGGGCCGCTACTTCCACCACCAGCAGCCCCGCCGTCCACACCCGGCGACGCAGTCGCCCGAGGTGCAGGACCGGCTGCTGGCTTACTGCGCCGACCTCACCGAGGTCGAGCTGCCGACAGCGGTCTCTGCCGACTGAGCCCGCGCCCCCTCCACGTCCGCACACCCTGATCGGAGCGAACCATGACCGGAACCAACCCACTCATCACCCTGAACAACGGCGTCCAGATCCCCGCCCTGGGACTCGGCGTCTACCAGAGCGCCCCCGAGGAGACCACCGACGCGGTCGTGACCGCGCTGCACGACGGCTACCGACTGATCGACACCGCCGCCGCCTACTTCAACGAGCGCGAGGTCGGCGAGGGGATCGCCCGCTCCGACGTGGACCGCTCCGAGATCTTCGTGACGACCAAGGTGTGGATCAGCGACTACGGCTACGACTCCGCGCTGCGGGCCTTCGACGTGAGTCTGCGCAAGCTGGGCCTCGACCAGCTCGACCTGTGGCTGCTGCACCAGCCGTTGCCGTCCGACTTCGAGAAGACGATCGCGGCGTACGAAGCGGCGGAGAAGCTGCTCGCGGAGGGGCGCGTCCGTGCGATCGGCGTGTCGAACCAGACGCCCAAGCAGCTCGACGAACTCATCTCCCGCACCGACATCGTTCCGGCCGTCAACCAGATTCAGGTGCACCCCTACTACACGCAGCCCGAGTGGCGGGCGGCGAACGAGAGCCACGGCATCCTGACCCAGTCGTGGTCGCCCATCGGCGGCTCCTACGTGTACCGAGGCGCCGAGACGAACCCTCTCGAGGACCCCGTCATCACGGCCCTGGCCGACAAGTACGCGAAGACGTCCGCGCAGATCGTGCTGCGCTGGCACCTCGACCACGGCTTCTGCGCGATCCCGAAGTCCGTCAAGGCCCATCGCATCGCCGAGAACTTCGACGTCTTCGACTTCGCCCTGACACCCGACGAGGTGGCCGCGATCGACGCCCTCGACACCGGCGTACGCGGCGGACCCGACCCGGACTCACTCGACCTGCAGAACGCCGGCTTCCCGATCCCGGACTAGGGGCCCTGAAGTACCTCTCCGACAAGCCCAAGAACGAAAGAACGCGAGAGCGCAATGATCACGAAAGCCCTGCCCATGAAGAAGCGATTCACCTTCACGGTGATCTCCGCGACGGCCGCCGCCGTCGTCGTCTCGGCACCGTATGCGTCCGCCACGACCGAGCACGCGGACGCGCGGCCCGCCGTCACCCACGTGAAGACCGTGGCCGCCTTCGACTTCGCCGTCGGCGACGTGCCCGAGAACATCACCGTCGCCCCGGACAACTCACTGACCGTATCGATGGTGGGCGCGCCCGCGGGCGAACGGCCGGCCCTGGTGCGGATCTCGCCTTCCGGGCACCGCATGGTGCTGGTCACCGGGCAGAAGGGCGACGGGATCACCGGCAACACCCGCGGTCACGACGGCACCGTCTACTACAACGTGTGGTCCTCCGACGCCTCCCGGAACGGGGTGTGGAAGCTGGCGCCCGGCGGCACTCCTCACCGCATCGCGGCGTTGCCCCTCGGCGGAGTCCCCAACGGTCTGGCCATCGACCCGGCCGGGCGCACCCTGTACGTCGCCGACAGCCAGAAGGGCACCGTCTGGGCCGTACCGGTCGCAGGCGGCCGCGCGACCGCGTGGCTGGCCGACCCCGCCCTCGCGATCGAGGAGTCCGCGCCCGTGCCGTACGGCGCGAACGGACTCCGCTTCCACAACGGCGCCGTATGGGTCTCCAACCTCAGCAAGGGCACCCTGCTGAGGATCCCCGTCACCGCCACCGGAGTCCCGGGCCGGATCCACACGGTCGCCGACGGCCTCACCGGCGTCGACGACTTCAACTTCCTCAGCGAGCGCTCCAACGTCGTGTTCGCCGCACTGAACACGCAGAACAAGGTCGCGGTGGTCTTCCCGGACGGCACCACCAAGACCGTGCTGACCGCCTCGGACGGCCTCGCCTCGCCCACCGCCACCGCGGTGCGCGGGAAGCAGCTGTACATCACCGACGGCGGGCTGAACGAGCCCCACGACGCGAAACTGCAGAGCGGGAAGATCAACCTCGCCGCGCTGCTCTCACATTGAGTGCGGAGAACACCAGCATGACCACAGCAACGCGCGACACGAGCCGCTCCGGGAACGGGAACGGGCGCCAGGGCACCGCCGTCGTCGTCGGTGCCTCCCTCGCGGGTCTGATGACCGGACTTGCCCTCGCGCAGGCCGGAGTCGACGTGACGATGCTGGAGCGATCCGGGGCGGTCCCCCGGGCCCGCAGAGGGGCCGCTCTCGGCGGGGTGAGTGAGGGCCTGCTCAGCAGAATCACAGGATCCGGTCTCTCGAAGAGCGGCCTGACGCCGCTGAGTTCGGTGGCCTCCGGTGTGCAGAGCTGGTCGGCGGTCCACGCCCGGCTTCGGGCGGCCGTCGATGCAGACCCCTGTATCGAGCTCCGCCCTCACACGACCGTACGAAGCGTCGGCCAGGACGCGGACTCGGCGTGGGTGATCACCTCGGACGGGCGGACATTCCGGGGCGATGTCGTGATCGGAGCGGACGGCCACGGAAGCGTGGTGCGCGGCGGCGTCGCACCCGACAAGCCCGACGCGACGTTCGCCGGCTACCTGATCTGGCTCGGCCTGACCGACGAGTCCGCGCTCATGTCCTCGCGCCGCCTGCCACGGGACGTCGACATCCTCACCGGTGGAGAGGACTACCTCCTCGGCTACCCGCTGCCCGGCCCCGACGGTTCCGTCGCCCCGGGCTCCCGCCAGGTCGGCTGGGCCTGGTACGACGCGAGCCGCAACGATCTGTTGCGTGAAACGGGCGCTGTCGTCGGTAACGTCGTACGCCGGTCGCTCACTTCGGCCGACATACCGGAGACGACCTTCCGCGCGCTCGCCGACAGGGCCGAGGACCTGTGGCCGTCGCCCTGGCGCGAGGCCGTCCTCGACTGCATCGAGCGGCGTGCCGTCATCGGCACCCCGATCGCCGAGTACGTCCCCGACCAGCTCGTCAACGGCCGCCTCGCCCTCGTCGGAGACGCCGCCCACGTACCCACCCCGATGACGGGCTCGGGCTTCAGCGCCTCTCTCCACGACGCCGAGGCCGTCGCCGCAGCCGTCGCCGCCGGCGTACGCGGACCGGCCATGGCGCAAGCCCTGCGCGGATACGAGGACGAGCGGCTCGGCAGCGTGCGGAGCATGGTCCAGTCGGGCCGGCAGTTCAGCCGCTCCTTCGCAGGCGATGCCGCCTGAGTCACCCCGCGCCGAGATGCGAGGTGGCCGTGATCCGGAGAAAGTGCGGTCTGTGGTGGACAAGAGTGAAAGCCGGCAGGAAGGCGGACCACCGGGTACGGCTCACGCCGTACTCGCGGGCAGCCGGGTGACCACCTTCGAACTCTTCTTCGACCTGGTGTACGTGTTCACCCTCACCCAGGTCACCGCCTACATGGCGCACGAACACAGTGGCCGCGGTGTCCTGCGCGGAGTGCTCCTGCTGGCCCTGGTCTGGATCTCCTGGTCCGCCTACGCCTGGCTCGGCAACCAGGCCCAGGCCGATCCGGGTGTCGTACGCGCGGGCATGACGCTGGCGATGGCCGGGGTGTTCGTCGTGGCCCTCACCGTCCCGGAGGCGTGGCACGACGCGCCGGGCGGCCTCAACGGGCCTGTGGTCCTGGCCTGCGCGTACCTCTTCGTCCGCTGTGTGCACCTGGTCCTCTACGGCGTGCTCGCGCGCGGTGACCACGGGCTGTTGCGGCAGATCGCGGTCTCCTGGCCCGCCGTACTGGGCGGCTCCTGCCTCCTGATCGTCGGTGCGGTGATCGGGGGCTGGTGGCAGACGGCGCTGTTCGCGGCCGCGATCGCCACGGACTGGGGTGGCGTGTACGCCACCTCCCGCCGGGGCAACTGGCGCATCCGCAGCGCCTCCTACTTCGCCGAACGGCACGAACTGTTCATGATCATCGCCATCGGGGAGTCGCTCCTCGCCATGGGCGCGGGAGCCGCCGACCACCCGATCTCCACCCCGCTGCTGGCCGCGGCGGTCCTGGGCGTCGCCGTCGCCCTGGGACTGTGGTGGCTGTACTTCGACGTGGCCACGCTGGTGGGAGAGCACCAGTTGAGCAGGACGCAGGGACGTGACCGGCTCAGGCTTGCGGTCGACGCCTACGGTTACGCCCACTTCCCGATCATGGCCGGCATCGTGCTTACGGCCTTCGGCGTCGAGGGGGTCATGGCTCACGCGGACGGCGGCGAAGCGCTGGGCGGCTTCTACGCCTGGGTTCTGTGCGGCGGAGCCGCCACGTATCTGGCCGGGCTGCTCCTGTTCGGCTGGACCGTGCTGCGCCAGTGGAGTCGGTTCCGACTGGGCGGCCTGTTCCTGCTGCTCGGGTGGAGTCCTGCGGCGGCCGTACTGCCGCCGGTCGCGGCTCTTGCCGGCGTGGTCACCGTCCTGGCGGCGGTGGCTGCCGCGGAGACCTGGTGGTACGCGGAACTGCGCCGCCGCCTACGGCGCTGAAGCCCGCTCAACCTCCTTCGGTCAGGCGAGACTGCTCGGAAAGCGAAACAGCGTCAGAAGGCGCGAACGTACTGGTCATCAGCCCCTTCTGCGTGAGCGATGCGTGAGCGGACGGTGTGGCAGGAACTGTCCTGGGGTGGACCGTCCCCTATGGCGAACCTGTCCTGACCAGGTGGTTCCGGACAGCGAGTCAGCGTCCGGAACCACCCAGCAAGCTTTGGCCAGGACTTTTAATCCATTGGTTGTGGGTTCGAGTCCCACAGGGCCTACCGGTGAGAGTCGGGGGACATGTCCTCCGACCTGTCACACAGCGCCCGACCCGGCTTCGGCCGGGTCGGGCTCTGTGGTGTGTCCGGGGTTCCGCGTGAGCGGGGTGGCTGTGTGTCAGAGGGTCAGACCCGGGTGAGGCGGACCGCCACGGTCTCGTCGACGGTCACCTGCCGGCCGTAGTCCGGGTCCGTCGCCGTCGCGTGGCCCTCGACCTCGACGTCGCCCTTCTGGAATGGGACCGAGCCGGTGGGTACGGCCGTTCCGGTCCAGGCGACCGGGGTGCCCGGGGTGCAGGACACCGACGTGGAGAAGGAGCCGCGGATGAGGTCGCGCTTCTTCACCTGCGTGACGTCGCCCGCCACGGTCACCTGCACCGGCTTGGTGCAGCTCACCGTGCCGTGGAAGGTGGCCTTGCCGTTGAGGGAGCTCGCGGTGCCGGCCAGGGCGATGTCGAGGCCGAGGCCGAGTTCGGCCGGCGGGGCAGGGTTCTCGATGTGGACCTCGCCGCGCGCGGCCGGGGTGAATCCCTCGCAGTGCTGCTCGAAGGTGGCGTCGAGCTTCTTCACGTAGCCCTGGGGACCGAACTCCACCGCGGAGACGGTGAAGGTGCCGGTGAGCTCGTTGCAGCCGCGGCCGTTGCCGCTGAGCGACAGGCCCGGCTCGGTCGCGTCGTTGAAGGGGTAGCGGGTGGCTCCCGTGTAGGTGCCGGGTGTCAGGGTCCTGCCGGCCGGAGCCGCGAGGTCGAGGGTCCACCAGTCGCCGTTCGCTCCGTCGACGGAGAGGGTGATCACCCTGTTGTCGGTGTTCCCGGAGACGTTCAGGTGGTCCTGGGACGAGGTGGCGTAGGTGTAGGACTGGCCGCCGCTGATGTAGTCGCCCTCGTCACCGCTGAAGCTGAAGGAGCCGTCGGTGACCGGCAGGGCGTGGGCCTCGGTGCCGGAGAGCAGGCCGGTGGTGCCGGTGGCCATGGCCAGTGCCAGGGCGAGGGTGGCGGTGGCGCGGGTCAGGACGTGTCTGGGCAGGCAGAGACGCATGGACGTTCCCCCCTGGTGAGATGACGTGAGCCCGGTTCGCCGACGTGCTGCTTCCCCGTGGGCGTTCGCACACTTGTCCGCATGTTTGCGTCGGCGGAGTGAGTCTGCCAACCAGAAGAATGGGCGACAACTGTGTTTCAAGTGTGATGTGTTGAGGTTTCGGCCAACCCTGGTCCGGGCTTCTTTGTCACACCTTGATCAGACGTGTCCGTTCGCTTTGATCTGCCGGGTCCATGGCCTGCCTAGGCTTGGCCGACTTCGGGGTTCGGAGGGGGACTTCATGTTCGTGCGACGGAGATCGCTCGCTTTCGTCGGGGTGGCCGCACTGGTGCCGCTGGTCGCTACCGCGGTCTCCGCGCAGGCGGCGTCGGGCTCACTGGCCGTCACCACGCTGGGGCGGCACGGCGCCAAGGTCGCGACGACGCTCACCGTCGTCGCGGTGCCGTCCGGGCGGACGTACAGCGTGGCGTCGGGCAAGCGGATCAGCCTGCCCTCGGGGCGCTACCTGGCGATGACCGACATCTGGGAGCAAGGCACGGAGGGTCTCGGCACCGACACCATCGGCGCGCAGGTCGTCCAGGTGTCGGGCAGGACCTCGGTGACGCTGGACGCGCGCAAGGGCAAGGCCGTCAAGGTGTCCCTCGACACGCCCGCCGACGTGACCGACCCGCCGCGCATCAGCGCGCAGGTGTGCGCCGGCACCGTCAGCGACATGCCCGGCGCCTTCAGCACGGGCGGCTGGAACTACCAGGGGTCCCTCTACGCCATCCCGAACTCCTCCAGGCTGCTGCAGTTCGGGTACCTGGCGCAGTGGACGGGCAAGGACGGCTACGTCGCCGCGAAGAACACCACGGGCATCCCGGCCGCCCCCGGTGGGTCGTACAAGCGGGCGAACCTGGCCACGATGCGCTTCTCGGTGCGCGGCGGCACGCAGATGGCCCGGCAGAACGACACCGCGCTCCAAGCGGCGCCGAAGACCAACGACTGCACGACCGACCTGATGACCGAGGTCCGCGACGACAGCGCGCCGTACAGCGCCACCGTCCATGTGACTCCCGGGACCTGGCAGCCGCGTGACGACATCATCGCGAGCAACGGCGACAACATCGGCGGCGGATTCCCGAAGGTCCGGACGCTGAAGGCGCGGCAGAGTTTCACCCAGTCGTTCGGCAGGGCCGCGTGGAGCCCGATGCACTACCTGCCGGTCGTCTGGCAGAGGTCCGTCGACTTCATCCCGGACGCCCTGATCGGCGACCCCGATGTCGGCGTCGACGGGACCGACCCGACGAAGGAGACGGTGGTCCTCACCAAGGGCAGCACCACCGTCAAGAAGCGGACCCTGACCAACTGGGGTGGCGACGACGCCGAGTTCTCCGCCGGCATCCGCTCGGCCGGCTGGTACGACCTGGCCGTCGATGCGCATCGCTACCGCCCCGGCATCACCTTCCCCGCGGGCATGCTGTCGTCGCGCGTCACCCTCGACTGGCACTTCAAGGCCGACCCGGCCAAGCCGATGGTCGCGCCCGTCTTCATGACCCGTTTCCTGCCGACCGGCCTGAACAGCCGCAACCAGGCCGCGGCGAACAGCACCACCACGGTCGACGTCAGCGCCGGGCGCGGCTCCCAGGGCCCCGATCCGAAGTTCACCAAGGTGACCGCCAAGTCCGTCAAGGTCTGGTCGTCCGCCGACGGCGGCAAGACCTGGAAGGCGGCGACAGTCAGGCACTCCGGCTCGACCTGGCAGGCGTCCGTCCACAACCCGGCCTCCGGCGCGGTCGCCCTGCGTTCCCAGGTGACCGACGCGGCGGGGGACCGTTCGGTGGAGACGGTCTACCGGGCGTACGCCATCGGCTGAGGTCCCTCCTCACGCCAGGTGGCGGTTCGGGGCCTTCGCACGGTCCTCGTACTCGCCCAGCACCACCACGTCCACGCCCTTCGCCGTGAGCAGTCCCGTCCCGTCCGCTCCCGCCACGAAGGTGTCCGGCTCCCGCCACGCCGTCACCACCCGGCGTACCCCCGCGTCCAGGATCAGCCGGGCGCAGGGGGCGGGGCGGGAGGCGCGGTGGGTGCAGGGTTCCAGGCTGGTGTAGACGGTGGCCGTGGCCAGCCGGGGATCGGCCGGATCGATCTTCGCCAGCGCGGCCTCCTCCGCGTGGACGACCGGGTCGGCACCCTCCCTGGAGTGGCCGCGCGCCAGTTCCGTGCCGTCGGCCGCGACCACCACGGCGCCCACGCTGAACGCCGTCCGTGAAGGCGGGCAGTCGCTCGCCAACTCGCAGGCCAGGGCGAGCCAGTGGTGGTCCGCGGCGGCGGCGACCAGGCCCGTGCCGGGGGCGGTGGGCTCGTAGCGCATCAGGACCACGTCCTCGATGCGGCGGGTCTCCACCAGACGCAGCCGGCCTTCCTGGTAGGCGCCCGGGCCGAAGAGCCGGGGGGCCTGCGGACTGCCGACGAAGAGGGGGGCCAGGACGAGCTGCACCTCGTCCGCCAGGCCCTGCTGGAGGAGCTGGGTGTGGATCCGGCCGCCGCCCTCCACCATCAGCCGCTCCACTCCGCGCTCCTCGCGCAGATGCTCCAGCAGACGGCGCCAGTCCAGCTCGGGGCCGAGCGGAACGATGTCGGCCGAGATCCCCAGCGCCCTGGCCCGCTCCGCGCCCTGGTCCGTCGTGTAGACGACCTTCTCGCCGCCCGTGTGCCAGAAGTTCGCGGCCGGGTCCAGCTCGCCCGAGCCGCTGACCGTGACCTTCAGGGGGTACGGCGGTTTCCCGGCGGCGGCGCGGGCCGCGCGGCGCGTCTCGGAGTTCACCAGCAGGCGGGGGTTGTCGGCGCGGATCGTGCCCGCGCCGACGAGGATGGCGTCCACGGAGGCGCGGACCTCGTCGACGCGGTCGAAGTCGGCCGGGCTGGACAGGAGGAGGCGGTCGGGGCCGGTGTCGTCGAGGTAGCCGTCGAGGGAGACCGCGGCGGAGAGCAGGACGTAGGGGTGGGGCATCGGCGCGGTCCCTCTCGGAAACGGATGGCGGGGGTGAACGGAAGGCGCGGGTTCGGCGGGTGTCGGGGACTTCACGGACGGCGGTCTTGGTTCAAGTTTGAAGCAAACCTACACTGGGGGCATGACGACCCGCTGGCTCAGCCCCGACGAGCAGCGAGCCTGGCGTGCCTACATCGCCGCCTCGCTCCTCCTGGAGGACACCATCGACCGGCAGCTCCAGCAGGAGGCCGGCATGCCGCACCTGTACTACTCCATCCTGGCCAACCTCTCCGAGACCCCGGAGCGGCGGCTGCGGATGACCGATCTCGCCGAGGGCCTGAAGATCACCCGGCCCCGGCTGACGTACGCCGTCGCCCGGCTGGAGAAGGACGGGCTGGTGCGGCGCGAGAGCTGCAAGTGGGACAAGCGCGGCAGCCTCGCGGTCCTCACGGACGAGGGTATGGCGGTGCTGGAGCGGGCGGCGCCGGGCCATGTGGAGACGGTCCGCACCGCGCTCTTCGACCGGCTCACCCCGGAGCAGGTGGGGCAGCTGGAGGAGATCTTCACCAGTGTCACCGCAGGACTTCAAGGGGAGGACGGTCCCGCCGAGGAGGTCCCGTGGCGCCGACGGTCGTCCCCGTCCTGTTCGTGAGAAGTCCTGCGTGACGAGCGCCACAAAGGCGTTGCTTCAAATTTAAAGCATGAGGTAGTGTCTCGATCAGTAGAACTGCTTCAAATCTGAAGCAGGTGTGCCTACGGACCGGAGTACCCGCATGCCCGACCTGCCCGCCGCCACCCAGCGCTCCCGCGTCCGCGTCCCGCTGCGCTTCGGGGACGGTTACCGCGTAGACGCCGAGCTCGTCACCTTCCACGGCCTGGCCGACGGGCAGGAGCACCTTGCCGTCGTGCTCGGTGACCCCGCCCCCGGCACGGCCCCGCTGGTGCGCCTGCACTCCGAGTGCCTCACCGGCGATGTCTTCGGCTCCGCCCGCTGCGACTGCGGACCTCAGCTGCGTGAAGCGGTCGAGCGCATAGCCGAGCGCGGCGGTGTCCTGCTCTACCTGCGCCAGGAGGGCCGCGGCATCGGCCTCTACAACAAGCTCGACGCGTACGCCCTCCAGGACCAGGGCCTCGACACCTACGCCGCGAACACCGCGCTGGGCCTGCCCGAGGACGCCCGCGACTACACGGCGGCCGCGCAGATGCTGCAGGCCCTCGGGATCTCCGAGCTCGACCTGCTCTCCAACAACCCCGACAAGGCCGGCCAGTTGCGCGACCTCGGCATCGATGTCCGTGACCGGATCCCCACCGGAGTCTTCACCACCGCCCACAACGTCCGCTACCTGCGCGCGAAGGTCCTGCAGACCCAGCACACGCTGCCGCTGGCGGAGTTGACCGAACTCGGCGTCGGCTGACGCTCAGCTGGGCGTGTGCGCCAGATAGGCCAGCACGGCCAGCACCCGCCGGTGGCCGCTGTCGCTCGGTGGCAGGCCCAGCTTGAGGAAGACGTTGCCGATGTGCTTGCTGACCGCGCGCTCGGTGACGACGAGGGTCTTCGCGATGGTGGTGTTGTCGTACCCCTCGGCCATCAGCTTCAGCACCTCACGCTCGCGCGGGGTGAGGGAGTCGAGCGGTGTGTCACGGCGGCGGGTCAGGAGCTCGGTGACGACCTCGGGGTCGAGCGCGGTGCCGCCGGCCGCGACCCGCTCCAGCGCGTCGAGGAACTCGTCGACCCGGCCGACCCGGTCCTTCAGGAGATAGCCGACCCCGCTGGTGCCACCCGCCAGCAACTCGGCGGCGTACGACTCCTCGACGTACTGCGAGAGCACCAGTACCGGAAGTCCGGGGATCCGCTCCCGTGCCTCCAGGGCGGCCCGCAGACCCTCGTCGCGGAACCCGGGCGGCATCCGTACGTCGAGCACGGCCACGTCCGGCCGGTGGTCGAGCAGGGCGGGCAGGATCTCGGGGCCGGTGCCGACGACGGCCACGACCTCGTGCCCGGAGGACGTCAGCAGAAGGACGAGCCCCTCTCTCAGAAGGGCGTTGTCCTCGGCGATCACCACACGCACGGCAGCTCCACGTAGATCACGGTCGGGCCCCCGGCGGGGCTGGTCACTTCGAAGGTCCCGTCGAGCGCAGCGACCCTGCGCCGCATCCCGAGCAGCCCCGAGCCCGCGGGCTCGTCGACGCCGCCCCGGCCCTCGTCCCGCACCCGCACGGTCAGCCCGCGCCGGGTCCGGGCCAGCCGGACCTCGGCCCGGTCCGCACCGCTGTGCTTCGCCACGTTGGTGAGGGACTCGGCGACCACGAAGTAGGCGGCCGCCTCCACCGCCGCGGGCGCCCGGGTGCCCGCGTCCAGGCCGCCGTCGTCCACGGTCACCGTCAGCCCGCTGCTCGCCGCCAGCGCCCGCACCGCGCCGACCAGACCCCGGTCGGTGAGGATCGGCGGGTGGATGCCGCGCACCACGTGCCGCAGCTCGGTCAGTGCCCGCTCGGCCTGGGTCTGGGCGTCGTCCAGCAGCTTACGGGCGGCGTCCGGGTCACGGTCGTAGGCCCGCTTGGCGAGTCCGATCCGCATCGACAGCGCCACGAGGTTCGCCTGGGCGCCGTCGTGCAGGTCCCGTTCGATGCGGCGAAGTTCCGCCTCGTGCGCGGCGATGGCGTCGGCCCGGGTCTCCTTCAGCTCCTCGACCCGCCGGGCCAGCCTGGCCTTCGGGGACGGCATGAGCAGCGCGGTCGACCAGCGGGCCTCGGTGTCCGCGAGCCTCACGATCAGCGGGAGGACGACGGGGTCGCGGCGCAGCGCCCCGGCCCAGACACCGTCGACCACCAGGCCGAGGGGCCACAGGGGCAGGGCGAGGGCGAGCAGGGCGCCGTAGAGGTAGTAGCAGAGCATCCAGCGGAAGTCCGTGAGCGTGCCGGGGTCCCGCACCGAGATGCGCAGCCGCTCGCGCAGCGTGCCGGTCATCGGGGTGTAGGCCTCGGGGATCTCCCTGCCCGTCCACCGGGCGGTCAGATTCCGCTTGGCGCCCGCGATCCGCCGTATCAGCAGCACGGCCTCGGGCAGCAGCCAGCAGCCGACCACGACGACCGTGCCTGCGGCGGCGATCAGCAGCACGGTGATGAAGAGGTACATGCCGAAGCACATCGCCGCGGCCACGACGAGATGCACGGTCGCCATCGCCGCACGCTGCACCGACTTCCACATGCGGCTCACGCTAGACGAACGGCTCCCGGCGCACGGTGTAGCCGGCTACACCTTCCGGGCCGGGCGAGGGTTTCCGCACAGGGGGAGCCGGCCCGCACCGCCGGGCCTCCGGAACAACCCTGGCGCGAACCACCTCGCCGATGACGTATGCTGGTCACACAACGGCGCGGGGTGGAGCAGCTCGGTAGCTCGCTGGGCTCATAACCCAGAGGTCGCAGGTTCAAATCCTGTCCCCGCTACTCAAGGCTCAGGGCCGGAGTCCAGTCACTGGACTCCGGCCCTGAGTGTTTTCCCGGCCGTGCCGCACGGTACGACGTCTCGTGACGCGGGGTGAGCGAGTGACCGCCCTCCGCATAACAACTGACGCACCGTCAACACCTGTGCGCCATCCGACGAAGGGTCAACTCGCCCGTTTTTAGCCGTTCATGGGCCCTAAGTCCTGCGGGATTTCGTTAACGATCAAGCGGAACAGCTTGGAATCGAGCCCCCGGGTCTATTAACGTTCGATAACGCAGCGCGGTCGTCCCAGCCGTCACAAGAGACGGCTCCGTGCTCACGCGCCGAATTCCGCAAGGAAACCGGGGAACCACCAACTTGGGGTGAATCGCTCGTACTCCGCCGTGGCAGCACGGCGGGTATACGCGCGTAGGAGACCTTCCTGCTCCGAACCCGTCAGCTAACCCGGTAGGCGAGAAGGAAGGAAAGGAGCGCGCCCACGTGGCGTCCAACCCGCCTGCCCCCGAGGCGCCGTACGTTCCGAGCGACACCCTCGTGTACGGCGGCTACCGCGCCGACGACGAGGCCCCGCTCGGCGAGTGGAACCCGACCGCGGATTCCCTCGCTCCCGTACGAGGCCGGCATCGCGTCGCCAAGCAGCGTGGCGGGGGTTTCGCCCGTAGCTCCACCGTTCTCGGCGTCGGTGTCATAGCCGCCGTCAGCGCGGGCGGGATGGCCAGCGCCAACACCGGCAAGCCGCCGGTCTCCATCTCCATGCCCGACCTGGGCTCCGTGAGCTCGCTCATCTCGGACAACGCCGACACCGCCGCGGACGACACGAGCGCCTTCAGCAGTGTCGGCGCCACCACCGCCGACACCACTCAGGGCACCTCGGACGCCGGCGAGGCGCTGCGCTCGCGCATCCTGGCCCAGGCCGAGGTGCAGCAGGACCAGATCGACACCAAGGCCGCCCAGGCCGTCGCGGACGCCGCCCAGAAGGAGGCCGACGCGGCCGCCGCCAAGGCGGAGAAGGACGCTCAGGAGAAGGCCGCCGCCGCGAAGAAGAAGGCGGAGGAGGCGGCCGCGAAGAAGGCCGAGGCCGCGCGCCTGGCCGAGCTCGCCAAGCAGTACACGCTGCCGACCTCGTCGTACACCATCACGGGGACCTTCGGTCAGGCCGGTTCGCTGTGGTCCTCCGGCTACCACACGGGCCTCGACTTCGCCGCCCCCACGGGCACCCTCATCAAGGCGATCCACAGCGGCACCATCACCGAGGCCGGCTGGGCCGGTTCCTACGGCTACCGCACGATCCTCACCCTCGACGACGGCACCGAGCTGTGGTTCTGCCACCAGTCCTCGATCAATGTCAGCGTCGGCCAGAAGGTCGGCACGGGTGACGTCATCGGCCGCGTGGGCGCCACGGGCAACGTGACCGGCGCGCACCTGCACCTGGAGGTCCACCCGGGCGGCTCGGCCGACGGGATCGACCCGATGTCGTGGCTGCGCGGCAAGGGGCTCACCCCCTGAGGTCTCCCGCGGACTCCCGCGAACTCCGGCAGCCCTGACGACGTCCCCCCGACGTCAGGGCTGCCGGTGCTTCGGAGCGACTGATTCCGGTTGTTTACGAGGACTTTGCGGCCGTAGCGGAAGACCGGCGTCCGGCGCGGGCGTTGACGTATGGCATGACTTCTCTTCGCAAGCTCGGCTCCTCCGGCCTCGAGGTCTTCCCGCTCTCCCTGGGCGGCAACGTCTTCGGCTGGACCGCCGACGAAGCCACGTCCTTCGCCGTCCTCGACGCGTACACCGCGGCCGGCGGCAATTTCGTCGACACGGCCGACTCCTACTCGGCGTGGGTCGACGGGAACTCCGGCGGCGAGTCCGAGACGATCATCGGCAAGTGGCTGGCGGCCCGCGGCAACCGCGACGACGTCGTCATCGCCACGAAGGTCAGCCAGCACCCCGACTTCCAGGGCCTGAGCGCCGCGAACATCAAGGCGGCGGCGGAGGCTTCGCTGCGGCGCCTGGGCACCGACCACATCGATCTGTACTACACCCACTTCGACAAGCCGGAGATCCCCGTCGAGGAGATCGTCGGCGCGCTGGACGAACTGGTGAAGGCGGGCAAGGTGCGGGCGATCGGCGCCTCCAACATCTCCGCCGCGCGGCTCGCGGAGTTCCTCGCCTTCTCCGACCGCGAGGGGCTCGCGCGCTATGTCGCCCTCCAGCCCCACTACAACCTGGTCTCCCGCGACACGTACGAGGGCGAACTCGAGGCCGTCGCCTCCAGGGAGGGCCTCGCCGCCGTCCCGTACTACGCCCTCGCCTCCGGGTTCCTCACCGGTAAGTACCGCCCCGGTACGACGGTCGAGAGCGCGCGCCGGGCAGGCGCCGCCAAGCACCTGGAGACCGAACGCGGCCGTAAGGTCCTCGCGGCGCTCGACGACATCGCCGAGTCCCACACCGTCCCGGTCGCCACGGTCGCCCTCGCCTGGCTCGCCGCCCAGCCGACGGTCGCGGCCCCGATCGCGTCCGCCCGCACGGTCGAACAGCTGCCGGCGCTGCTGGGGGTGGGCGATCTGGTGCTGTCGGAGGAGGAGCTGGGGCGCCTGACGGAGGCGTCGGACTGACCTTCCGGCGCGGCTATGTCCGGTACGGGTTGTAGGCGGGGTACGGCACCGTCGGGTGGGCCGGGTGAACGGGGTGCGGCGGCTGGAGCGCGTGGGCCGGGTGAACGAGATGCGGCTGGGCCGGGTGCGCCGGGTATCCGTACACCCCGTACACCGGCCAGGGCGGCGCGGTCACCGGTACCGGCGGTGCCGTCATCCGGGCCGCGTGGTCCAGCGCGGGACGCGCCACGTCCCGGCGCCGCCACAGCTCGTGCAGCAACTCCCGCTCCCGTACGACGAAGTCCGCGTTCGCCCGCCCGAGCCGCCCCCGGTGCCGTAGGAACGCCAAGGATGTCGCGTACGCCTCGTACTGCGAGACCGCCCGCGCAGCGGCCCGCCCGCCGAACTGCCGCCGCGCGTAGTCCCGCGCCACCCGCCGCGCCCGCATCGAGCCCAGCGCATACGGCTCGGTCGGCGTCAGCCACCCGGCCACGGTGTACGCCGGCAGTTCGTCGCGCACGGTCTTCAGCTCCCGCTGCCGCGTCCAGATGACCAGCCAGGTCAGCAGCGCGAACGCCGGGAGCATGAACATCGCGTACACCGCGAAGAAGCCGAACTGCCCGAACGTCGAGGAGCCGTTCCAGGTGGCGTGCATGCCCATGGCGAGCAGCAGACCGGACAGCGGGAGGAGGATCCGCCGGATGCGCTGGCGTTCCGCCGACAGCGCGGAGATGCCGAAGCCGATGCCGGTGAGCACGGTGAACAGGGGGTGCGCGAACGGCGACATCACCACGCGCACGAAGAAGGTCGCGGCGGTGACGGAGGCGATGCCGCGGTCGCCGGTGAGCTGGTCGGTGCCGAAGGCGGTGCCGAGGTAGAGGATGTTCTCGGTGAAGGCGAAGCCGGTGGCGGTGACCCCCGCTATCACCACGCCGTCGACGATCCCGGTGAAGTCCCGTCTGCGGAACAGGAAGACGAGCAGCACGGCGGCGGCCTTGGCCGACTCCTCGACGATCGGCGCTATCACGGTCGCGCCGAGGGTGTCCGCGCCGGCCGGGTCGGCGGTCGCCGTCGCTATCCATTTCGTCGCGAAGCTGTTGGCGATGATCGCTATCAGCGCCGCCGCGCAGGCGCCCCAGGCGAAGGCGAACAGCAGATTGCGCCAGGGGCCCGGTTCGACCCGGTCGAGCCAGCGGAAGGCGGCTATGAGCAGCGGTACGGGCAGGACGGCGAGGCCCAGCCCGACCAGGAACCCCTGGGTACCGGTCTGCTGGCGGACCAGGGCGAGGATGACGAGCCCGGACAGCGCGAGGAGCGTGATCAGGGCGCCGTAGCGCACCCACTTCCGCTGCCACCAGTGCGCATGCCGCAGCACACCGCCACCGGTGGGGTCACCGGGGTACGTCGGATACGGGGGACAGGTGGCCACGGCATCGACCTTAACGAGACAGAGGCGCCGCCCGCAGGCGGGGCGGGGTGCTCAGGCGCCGGTGGGGGACTGGTCGGTTCGGTCGGCGTGCTGTACGCGGCGGAACAGCAGGTCGTTCACGACATGTCCCTTGTCCAGTCCCTGCCCCTCGAAACGGGTCAGTGGCCGGAAGTCGGGACGGGCCGCGAAACCGCCGCCGGCCTGTGTGTTCTCGAAGTCCGGGTGCGCGGTGAGGACGTCGAGCATCTGCTCGGCGTACGGCTCCCAGTCGGTCGCGCAGTGCACCAGCGCGCCGGGCCTCAGGCGGGTCGCGGCCAGGTCCAGGAACTCCGGCTGGATCAGCCGCCGCTTGTGGTGCCGCTTCTTGGGCCAGGGGTCGGGGAAGTACACGCGCAGTCCGTCGAGCGAGTCCTCGGTGAGCATCTCGCGCAGCAGGATGATGGCGTCGCCGTTGCCGACCCGGACGTTGGACAGCTTCTGCTGCTCGGCGAGGTTGAGCAGGTTGCCCTGCCCCGGGGTGTGCACATCGACGGCGAGGATGTTGATCTCGGGCTCGGCGGCGGCCATCTGCGCGGTGGCCTCACCCATTCCGAAACCGATCTCCAGTACGACGGGGTTGTCGTTTCCGAACAGCTCGCCGAGGTCGATGGTGCGCTGCCCGTCGATGTCGAGGCCCCACGTGGGCCACAGCCGCTGCAACGCGTCCGCCTGCCCCGCCGTCACCCGGCTCCGCCGTGGCTGGAAACTCCGGATCCGCCGCTCGAAGTGCGACCCCGCGGGATCGGCACTGGGCCCGTCGGGAAACCGCGGCTCCCCTTTGCCCCGGGTGTGCCGGACGGAGACACCGGGGGCGTGCAGAGCGGACTCGCCGGCGGCGGCGGGCCGGGACCGGGGGGCTTCGGGGGCATGGGAGTCAGACACAGTGAGGCCGATTTTACGGTGGTCCCGGGGACGAACACGGCTCAGGGCTGTTCCGCCCGTCACGTCCTCGGGCTCCGGCCCGGTGGTGCGTACGGGTGGGGCATCCAGGCCGCTCACGCCGAGCGGAGCGTCTCCAGTGCGCGCCGGGCCACCTCCCGCCCGATCGGCAGGGAAGCTGTCGCTGCGGGGGAGGGTGCGTTCAGCACATGCACCGCTCGCGCCCCTTCACGGATCAGGAAGTCGTCCACCAGCGTCCCGTCCCGCAGTACGGCCTGTGCCCGCACCCCGGCGGCCGAGGGCACCAGGTCATCCGGCGTGACAGCGGGCAGCAGCCTCCGTACCGCCGTGGTGAACGCCCTGCGCGACACCGACCGCCGCAGCTCCCCCGTGCCGTACCGCCAGTGCCGCCGCGCTATCTGCCAGGACCCCGGCCAGGCCAGCGTGGCCCCCAGCTCACGGGGCCGGACGGTCCCCCAGTCGTACCCCTCCCGGGCCAGCGCCGGCACCGCGTTGGGCCCGATGTGCACCCCTCCGTCGATCCCGCGCGTGAGATGCACCCCGAGGAACGGGAACGCCGGATCCGGCACCGGATACACCAGCCCCCGCACCAGCTCGGGCCGCGCCAGCGTGTAGTACTCCCCCCGGAACGGCACGATCCGCATCCCGGGGTCGTCCCCGGTCAGCCGCGCCACCTCGTCGCAGTGCAGCCCGGCGCAGTTCACCAGCACCCGCGCCCGTACGACATCGCCGGCGCCTGTCAGCACCGCGACCCCGAGCTCCGGGCGCCGGTCGATCCGCCGCACCTCGGCGCCGTACCGGATCTCCGCGCCCGAGGCCTCGGCCAGCTGCCGCGCGACCCCGACGAAGTCGCACACCCCGGTCGTCCCGACGTGTATGGCGGCGAGCCCCTCCACCTCGGGTTCGTACTCCGCGATCTGGGCGGCGCCCAGCTCCCGCACCGGAATGCCGTTCTCCCGGCCGCGCTGCACCAGTCCGTGCAGCCGCGGCAGCTCGCTGCGCTCGGTCGCGACGATCAGCTTGCCGGTGACCGCGTGGGCGATGCCGTACTCCGCGCAGAACTTGACCATCTCGGCGGCGCCCCGCACCGCGTACCGCGCCTTGAGCGACCCCGGTTTGTAGTAGATCCCGCTGTGGATCACCCCGCTGTTCCGCCCGGTCTGATGCCGGGCGGGCCCTGCCTCCTTCTCCAGCACGACGACCCGAGTGCCGGGCGCGCTGCGCGTGATCGCGTACGCCGTGGACAACCCGACAATGCCCCCACCGATCACGAGCACGTCACAGTCGTAAGCGATCCCGGACAGCACCTGCACCACCTCCCACCCCCGATAGTGCACTGCACCACTGACAGTCACTTCAAACGCGGGGGGCGGTGCCGCCGTCCGGGTCTCAAGCCGGAGCCATCAGCAGCGGCCGGGCCCGCTCCCGGAGCTCCACCACCCGGGGCTCGTCCCCGTACGGCTCCAGCCTGTGCAGAAGATCCTTCACGTACTCGGTGGTGCGGGCCGAGGAGATGCGCCCCGCGACCTCCACCGCCCGCACGCCCTGCTCGCACGCCGCGTCGAGATTGCCCGACTCGAGCTCGGCGACCGCGGAGACGACGAGCCGCAGCCCGTGCGAGCGTACGAACTCCTCCGTCGGCTTCGACAGCGCCTGCTCCGTGAAGCGGCGGACCTGTCGCGGTGCCTTCAGGTCGCGGTAGCACTCGGCCGCGTCGGCGGCGAAGCGGTCGTAGGAGTAGAACCCGAGCCACGAGGGATCGTTGTCCCCGTCCCGGGACCGCTCCAGCCACCCCTCCGCCGCCTTGAGCGCCGCTCCGGCCGCGGCGGCGTCACCCGCACGCGCGTGTGCCCGCGCCTCGACGAGCCGGAAGAAGCTCATGGTGCGGGCGGTCGCCAGCCCCCGGTTACGCTCCAGCGCGGCCTGTGCGAGATCGACGCCCTCGTCGCCGAAGCCCCGGTAGGTCGCCTGCAACGACATCGACGCCAGCACATAGCCCCCGAGGGGGACGTCGGCCGCCGCGCGGGCCAGCCGCAGCGCCTGGATGTAGTACCGCTGCGCCGCCTCCTGCTGGCCCGTGTCGAAGGCCATCCAGCCCGCGAGCCGGGTGAGTTCGGCGGAGGCACCGAACAGTGCCCGGCCCACCTCGTCGGAGTACGCGCCGAGCAGCAGCGGTGCCGCCTCCACCCTTAAGCACTCCGGCACCATGGACGAACGCCAGTCGCCGCCTCCGTACTTGGAGTCCCAGCGCCTGGCGTCCTCGGCGGCCTCCCGCAGCTTCTGCACGTCGCTGTGGCCGACTTTGAGCGGTGCGCCGGAGCCCTCGGAGTGGTTCACCTCGCGCGCGACCGAGCTGTCGGCCGGGGTTATCAGCCACCGTGAGGCGGGCGTTGCGTATGCGCTCACTGCGAAGGAACCGGCGAGCGACTGCCAGATGCCGCCCGCGCCGGATCGGCGGCCGGCGAGGTCCAGGCGGTAGAGCTCCGTGGCCGATCTGACGGCCTGTCCGACGTCCCTGGGGAAGGCGAGGCCCACCTCCGGCGCGGGGTCCGCGTCCGCCAGGCCGATCTCGTGGAGCGGCACCGGGCGGCCGAGCTTCTGGCCGATGGCGGCGGCTATGAGGTGGGGCGCCGCACCTTGCGGCACCATTCCCTTCGACACCCAGCGCGCCACCGACGTCTTGTCGTAGCGAAGAGTCAACCCGCGTTGAGCGCCAAGATCGTTGACGCGACGCGCGAGTCCTGCGTTGCTGATTCCCGCGAGGGCGAGAACGGCGCCGAGTTTTTCGTTCGGCCCGCGTTGCTCCCTGGACATGCGCCACCCCTCGACACAGACGGCTGCCGCACTGGCATAACCACGCGGCATTCGTAAACCCAGCGTAGTTCGCCGCATCCCAAGCGTTAAGGGGCATTGTTCCGGATGGCGGGATTGTGGTCCGTACTGAAGTGCGGGTCCGATACGCGCGGTTGTGTCGTGCTCCCGTTGTGTGGCCGTGCGCCCGCCCGTGCGCTCTCCTCCGGCCAACGGGGGAGCGCTTCCATGGAACCTGCGTGGGTCGGCCCGCTGTACTGGATCCAGTGGGCTGGGGGACACCGCCGCTCACATCCCCGCGGGCGGCGGACCGGCCCGGGGGGCGAAGTGGCGTCTCCCGGGCTGCGCGCCTGTCGTGCGGCGTGCGGACTGTGTACGGAGCGTGCGCGAGCCTGCTTCGATGTCGCCGATTTGGCTGAAAATCAACCCTCGCTCTCGTGGGTGATCAGCCCTCCTACCATGGCAGTTGAGGGCGCGTTAGGCGTTTTTGGGGAGCGTATCGGGGGCGCATTCGCGTCGCACACTCCTTGCCCCGCGCGGGTGTTCGCAGGCGTACGCGGGTGTTCGCAGGGGCGCGTTCCCCGCATCACGAGCGGCTCCACCGGCCCTCCGGCAGGCTTCCTTCATGGCAGCATGGTGACCGGTTCGAACGGTGCACTGGTTGTCCACAGCCTGTGGAGGCGTCGATGCGGTGGTTGGTGGGATGGAGCAGCACCGCCGCGGGTGTCTCCGGAATCGGGACGGCCGGGGCGACCGGAAGCGACGGCGAGACCGTGCACCCGGTGGGTTCCCACCTGCTGTGGGGTGACCCGGATCCGCTGTGGGCGGTCGGCGACTGGCGCCCCGACGAGGTGCGCGTGGTCACGGTCGACGCGCAGACCCGGATCGCGGTTCTCGGCACCTGCGGGGCCTCCGACGAGCAGCTGCGGATCGGACTGCTCGCCGCGCGCGGAGGGGCACTTCGGCATCTGACGGCCTGGTCGGGCGCGTACACGGCGGTGGTCCAGGTGGGCCGCCGGGTCACCGTGGGCGGCGATCTGGCGGGCGCCAGGCCGGTGTTCTACACGCCCTGGGCCGGCGGCACGGCCTACGCGACCGCGGCCCTGCCCCTCGCCGACCTCATCGAGGCCAACCTCGACTTCGGGCACCTCGCCGCGCTGCTCGCCGCCCCCGACGTACCGGCCGCGCTCCACGACTCCACCCCCTACGACGGCGTTCGGCGCATTCCGCCGGGGCACGCGCTGATCCTGCGCAACGGCGCCCGCGAGATCGCCGGATACGAGCCGGTGGCCTCCCTCGCGGTCGCCGCGCCCTCCGCCGACCCGGACCGCGCCGTCGACGCGGTGCGTGACGCCCTGGTGGAGGCTGTACGCGCGCGTCTGTCCGCCCCGAGGCATGTGCCCGACATCGACCCCGGTCCGGTGCCCGGCATGGGGCCCGCCGAACGGCGTGCCGCGCGCGGGATGCCGGTGCCGGGGATCGGGGCCGACCTGTCCGGGGGGCCCGCGTCGGGGACGCTCGCCCTGCTGGCCGCCGGGCTGCCGGGGATGCCGGGGACGGTCCTCGGGCACGGCACCGGGGCCGGTGAGCGGCTGCTCGCGGTCACCTTCAACGACCTCGCTGTCGGCGGCCGGGAGGCCGAACTGGAGCGGGCGGGCACCCTCGCGGCGAATCCGCGGCTGCACCACGTGGTGGTGACCGGCGGCGAGGAAACGCTTCCGTACGCCGAGCTGGACGGGCCCCTGACGGACGAACCCGGGCCGTGTCTGGTGACGGCGGCGCGGCACCGGGCGCGGCTCGCCGCGGGCAGCGCCGACCACTTCACGGGGTACGGGGCACGGCAGGTGCTCGACGCGCATCCGGCGCGCCTCGCGGACCTGCTGATGGACCGCAAGCGGCGCCATCTGGTCCGGCCCGTGGCCGCCCTGACCAAGGCGGACGGCTCCGTGCTCGTCCCCGCGCGCGTGTACGGCGCCGCGCGGAAACTGGCCCGTACGCCGTACCGGGTCGGTCTGGACATGCTGGCCGACCGGCTCATGCACCAGCGTTTCGACGAGCCCGGGGGTGCGGTGGGGGCCTCTCTCGCCGCGCTCACCTGGGCCAGACCGGGGCCCGCGGCACGGTGGCTGACCGGCGAGGCGCTGGCTGAAGTATCGGTTCGCCTGCAGGGAGCCACGCATCGTTCCGGGGTGGGTCCCGGGCAGCATCCCGGCGACTTCCGCGCGCGTGCGGCGCTCGCGCGTCACGCGTCGGACCTGCGTGTCCTGGAGCAGGCCGTGGAGATCCGCTCCCAGCGGCTGCACATGCCGTTCCTGGACAACCAGGTGGTGCGTGCCTGCCGTGCCCTCCCCGAGGCGCTCCGGGTCCGGCCGGGGGCTCGCGCGGACATCCTCCGTACGGTTCTGGAGGGCGCCGGTGTCTCCGACCTCCCGCCGGGCTGGGGCGCCCCGTCCCACGCCTCCTCTGCCGCGGCGACCCGTACGGGGCTGCGGGTGGCGGCCGACTCCCTGATGTCCCTGTTCGGCACGCCCTTGCTGGCACAGGCCGGTCTGGTGGAGGCCCGGGTGGTCCGCAAGGCGCTCCGGGCGGCGGCGGAGGGCGAGCCGCTGCCTCTGGACGGCTTGGCGGACCTGGTCTCCCTGGAACTGTGGCTGGGCCGACTCCTGTCCCGCCGCGGCACGTGCTGGACCGGCACCCCGGCACGCGCGCGTGCGGTGCCCGGGGGGATTCGGCCGCAGCGGGGGGCGCTGGGAGCGGGTGCCTCCGGCGGTTGAGCGGAGGTGCCTGCGGCAGCCCGTTCCGGTGCGGTGAGGGCTGGTCGCGCTGACGCCTGCGGCCGCCCGCGCAGGTTGGGTGGGGGCAGCGCGTCAGGTTCGGCGGGTGGCGAACGGTTCGTCGTCGCGCGCGGGACTGCACCTACCCAGGGGCGCGGGGAACTGCGCGACCAGCCACAACGCACCCGCACCCGCCCGACGGCATCGCGAGGCACCTCTGTAGGCGCCGGCCCCGACCCAGCTACCCGACGACCCCATAACCGCCCCGCCCCGCAAAAAGCCACAGCCGACACCCAGAACCCGGTGACAATGAACCGGTGCGGTACAGAATTCTGGGCGTCACCCAGGCAACGGACGGCGACGGCACCGTCATACCCCTCGGCGGCCCCCGCCTCCGCACCCTGCTCGCCGCCCTCGCCCTCCGTCCCGGCCGTACCGCGAGCCCCGAGACCCTCATCGACGAGGTGTGGGGGGAGGACCCGCCCCAGGACGCCCCCGCCGCCCTCCAGGCCCTCGTGGGCCGGCTCCGTCGTACCGTCGGCAAGGACGCGATCGTGTCCGGCCCGGGCGGCTATCGGCTGGCCGCCGCCGAGGACGACGTGGACCTGTACGTCTTCGAGCAACTGGTACGGCGAGGAACCGCGGCCCTGGCCCACGGCGACGCGCGCACCGCTGCCGTAGAACTCTCCGCGGCCCTCGCCCTGTGGAGCGGTGACGCTCTCGCCGACCTCCCCGACCGCACCGCCGCCACCCGCCCCGAGGCACTGCGCGTGGAGGCCACCCGGGCCCGGATCGAGGCGGATCTGCTGCTCGGCCGGGCCCTGGACGTCGTACCGGAACTGAAGGAGCTGACCGGGGCCCATCCGTACGACGAGCCGCTGCACGTTCTGCTCATCCGCGCCCTGCGCGACAGCGGCCGGGGCGCCGACGCCCTCGCCGCCTACGAGACCGCCCGCCGGGCCCTCGCCGAAGGCCTCGGCACCGACCCGGGCTCGGCGCTGCGGAACCTGCACGGCGAGCTGCTCACGGCCCCTCCAGGCCGCCCCCGTGCCGAACGCACCGGCAACCTCCGTCCGCGCCTTACCTCTTTCGTGGGCCGGGAACCCGAACTCGACGCCATCCGTTCCGAATTGCACAGGGCCCGCCTCGTCACCCTCACCGGACCGGGCGGATCCGGAAAGACCCGTCTCGCCGAGGAAGCCGCCGCCGGGCTCCCGCAGGCGTGGCTCGTCGAGCTGGCCCCGCTCGACCGGCCGGAGGCGGTGCCCGGCGCGGTGGTCAGCGCGCTCGGTCTGCGCGAGACCGTGCTCATGACCACCGAGCTGACGGCCCCGCAGGACGACCCGCTCACCCTGCTCGTCGAGTACTGCGCCCCGCGCAGCCAACTCCTGATCCTTGACAACTGCGAACATGTCATCGAGGCGGCCGCCCACCTCGCGGAGGCCCTCCTCACCCGCTGCCCGGGGCTCACCGTCCTCGCCACCAGCCGTGAACCCCTGGGCGTGCCGGGTGAGTCGGTGCGGCCGGTCGAGCCTCTCCTCCCCGACCAGGCCCACCGCCTCTTCGCCGAGCGCGCCGCCGCCGTCCGCCCTGCCGCGGACGCCGTGCTCGCCGACAAAGAGGCCGTCACCGAGATCTGCCGGCGCCTCGACGGGCTGCCCCTCGCCATCGAACTCGCGGCGGCCCGCCTGCGCCTGCTCACCCCCCGTCAGATCGCCGACCGCCTCGACGACCGCTTCCGCCTCCTGACCTCCGGAAGCCGTACCGTGCTGCCCCGCCAGCAGACCCTGCGGGCCGTCGTCGACTGGTCCTGGGAGCTGCTCGACGAGCGGGAGCGGACCCTGCTGCGCGAGGTCTCGGTGTTCGCGGGCGGCTGGGCCCTGGAGGCGGCGGAGGCGGTGTGCACCGGGCCGGCCGCCGAGCTCCTCGGCACGCTCGTGGACAAGTCCCTGATCGTGGCCACCCCGTTCCAGCGGGACGGCTCCGACGGCATGCGCTACCGCATGCTGGAGACCATCCACGAGTACGCCGTCGAGCGCTCCGCCGAGCGCCCCGAGCCGCGCGCCGCCGCCGAGCTCCGGCACCGCGCATGGGTGCGCGGGCTCGTCGAGGAGGCCGAACCACAGCTGCGTTCGGCCGGACAACTCCCGTGGATCTCCCACCTGGAGGCCGAGCTGGACAACATCCGCGCGGCCTTCGACCGCACCCTCGTCGCGGGCGACGAGACGGAGGCCGCTGCCCTGGCCCTCGGCATGGGCTGGTTCTGGTGGCTGCGCAACTACCGCCGCGAGGGCATGACCTGGGTGGACAGGGTCCTGCGCCTCGGCATGGCCCTGGACAGGGCGGCCATGGGGGACCGGCACCACACCCCGCCCAACGGCGAGACCGAGGACCCGATCGACGCCTACCTCACCGCCGCGCCCACCGAGACGGACCACCCGGCACACCGCCCGCGTATGAACCTCCGCATGCTCCATCTCTTCCTCAAGGCCGAGACGGAGCCCATGGACGGCGACCTGGACCCCCGCCTGCGCCGCTATGTCGAACTCGTCCGGAACCACTTCGCGCAGGGCGGTCCCGACGCCGCCCGCCTCCCCGGCATCGTCTGGCCCGTGATCGGCCTCACGATGAAGGACCCGGTGGACATCCGTCCCCTGATGGACACCTCCGTCGCCCACTGCCGGACCCACGGCGACGACTGGGCCGTCGCCGTCGCCCTGATGCTCCGCACCCACATGGCGGTCGACTCCCCGGGCGGCATGACCGGTGTCGACGAGGATCTGGAGGAACTGCGCGTCCTCAGCCGCCGCGTGGGCGACCGCTGGCTCCGCGCCCAGGTCAGCAGCGCGGCCGGCGAGGCGGCCATGGCCCGCGGCCGCCCCGCCGAGGCCAAGGAGGAGTACGAGGAGGCACTGCGCCTCGCCCACGAGGTGGGCGCGTACGCCGAGACGCCGTTCCTCGTCGCCCGGCTCGCCGAGGTCGCCTATCGCACCGGCGACCGCTCCACCGCGCTCGCCACCCTGGACGAGGCGAGCGCCGCGGGTGAGCGGTACGGCGTCCCGGAGACCCGGGCGTTCGTCAGGCTGATGCGGGCCCAGATCGCCCTGGAGGACAAGGACTTCGCCCGCGCGCGCGAGTTGGTCGACACGGTTCGTGAGGAGATCGGTCAGTCACCCACGCCACCTCAGTTCACGGTGATGCTCAACTCGATCGCCGCTTCGGTGACGGCCGCCGAGTCCGGCCCCGAGCACGGACTGCCCCTGCTGGCGGACACCGTCCGCGAGGCGATCGAGAAACGCTGTTCCGACACGGTCGTGGCGACGCTCGTGGACGGCGCGGCGGTCCTGCTCTGCGACCTCGGCGACCTCCCGCGCGCGGTGCGGCTGCTCGCCGCCGCCGAGCGGTGGCGCGGCGGCGACCCGCGCCCTCACCCCGAGCGGGTGGACGCTGAGCGCGCGCAGGCCCGGGCCCGCACCGGCCTGGGCCCCGTGCGCCACGCGGCGGAACTCGCCCGGGGCACGGCCCTCACCCCTGCCGAGGCCCTCGCCGAGCTCGACGCGGTGACACGGGCGCGGCGCGTCATGCACACCTGAACTTCGACTCCGCCCAGTTCGCGAGCATCAGGTCGTCGAAGGCACTGCGCGGCTCGACCACCAGCCGTACGGTCCGGTGCCCGGCGAGGTCCACGTGGACGGGCACGGCCGGGTCGCCGCCCTCGACCCATCCGGACCGCCACAGCCGGGCCCGGTCGGCGTACACGGAGAAGGAGACCTTGCCGAGGCCCAGCGTCATGTCGTCGACGCCGACCATCGCGTCGTAGGAGGAGCAGGCGCGGTTGAGGTCGATCGTGACGGACGAGCGGCCGTGCACGGTCACGCCGTGGGCGTACTCCCGGTCGGCGACCGAGACGCCGTAGCGCTGCCACACCCAGCTGCTCTCGCCGATCCGCATCTCGGGCTCGCTGCCGTCGCCGGAGACGTCGTAGGCGAGCTCGCTCCACTGGAAGACGGCCGGCGGGGGCGGGGGCGGGGGAGCCGGCGTCGGCGTCGGTGTGGGGGCCGGTGGCGTGGGCCTTGGGGTCGGTGTCGGTTTCGGGGTGGGGGTCGGCGTGGGAGTCGGGGTGGGCTCCGGGGGCGAGGTGGGCGTGGGGGTCGGTGTCTGCGTCGGTGCGGCCACCGCCACCGGGATCAGCGGGGGCTCCGGCCTGCTCGGGGAAGGCGTGGGCGCCGGGTCGGCCGGGTCGGCCGGTTCGACCACCGGCGCGGATGCCGGCGGCTTGGCGTCCGGCTTCCTGGCCGGGCTGTCGTCGCCGATCAGCGCGAGCGCCACCGCGGCGGCGGCCACGGCGACCACACCGGCCGCGATACCCGCCTTCACCGGTGCGCCGAGCCCCTCCGAGGCCGCGGCGCCGCCGGCGCCCGCCCCGCCCGAGGAGCCCTCGCTCGCCGCGGCGGCCGCGCCCGCGGCACCGGCCGCTCCCGCCCCGGCGCCGCCCGCGATGAGCCCGACGGCCTTGGCATAGCCGGCCGCCCCGAACCAGCCGATGACCGCGATCGGTACGACGGCGGGGATGCCTCCGGCGACTTCCTTGATCTGGCCCGCGGCCAGCCGGCACTTGGCGCACTCCTCCAGGTGCCTGCGCAGGCCGCGTTCGGCACGCGTGCGCAGGCCGCCGCGGGCGTAGGCGCCGAGCCGGTCGGCGTAGCGGGCGCACTCCTCGTCGGTCGCGAGGGCCGCGCTGACATGCGCCTGGAGATAGGCCTGCTTGAGGCCCTCGCGGGCGCGGCTGGCCAGTACCCGCGTGCCGTTGGCGTCGAGCCCGAAGAGGGTGGCGACCTCGCTCGGCGACTCGTCCTCGACCTCGGTGTGCCACAGCACGGCCTGCCAGCGCTCGGGCAGCGACCGGAAGGCCTGCATGGCCATGGACTGCTCGGCCACGTGCATCGCGTGGACGTCGGCGCCGAGGTCCAGTGTGTCGTCGTCGGAGACCTCGGAGGTGCGCGCGGCCTGGGCGGCGAACACCGCGAAGTCGTCGACGAGCTGCTCCCGCTTCGCCGACTTGGTCCAGCCGGCGGCGACGCGGCGGACGCTGGTGAGCAGATAGGCGCGTACGGCGTGCTCGGGGCCGTGGCCGCCGCGCACCGCCTGGAGCATGCGGGCGAAGACCTCGGCGGTGAGGTCGTCGGCGGTGTGGCCGTCGCGGCAGCAGGTGCGGGCGTATCGGCGCACGGACCCCGCGTGGCGCCGGTAGAGGGCCTCGTAGGCCATGTCGTCGCCGGAGCGCATCCGGTCGATCAGGTCGGCGTCGGACGGCTGCGTCTCCCTGGGCGGCGGCAGGACGCCGCCGTCCTCGCGCCGGTCGCGCTGCGCCGGGACGCTGCCCTCGACGGGTTCGCCGCCCTGGGCCGGGATGCCGCCCTGCGGGATGCCCGCGCGACCGCCCTGGCCCGGCACTCGGGGGGTGCCCCCGGCTTCCTCGTCGCCCTCACCGAGGGGTTCGTTCCGCCCGTCAACGCTCATCGCGGAATGCCCCCGCCGCCGGCCCAACCAGTCCCGAACACCGGCTCAGCGTGCCATATTGGCTTTTGGTCAGCGCCCGGCTGTACGGCGCATCCACCCGTCCGTGGGGACTTCCCGCACGGCAGTACTGAGCATCACCCGGATGGGGAAGACTCAACTGTCGTGTCTGGCGCGGGAGTTGCCTCACCCGCCCGGAAAGCGCCGGAATGTTCAGGGGTGCGGACGGCAGCCGCCCGCACCCCACTGTCACCCTTTCGAGTCACACCGGCCGGGACCTCAGCCCCTCCAGCAGGATGTCCAGCAGCCGCGCCGAGGCCGCCGCCTGCTGCGCCGCGTCCGGCAGCGAGGGCGCCGCGGTCGCGATCACCAGCAGGACGTCCGACACCGACACATCGGTCCGCAGCTCACCGGCCGCACGCGCGCGGTCCACGAGCTGGCCCACGACCTCCAGCAGCGCCGCGGCCCCGGCGTCGTCGGCGGAGACCAGCGGGGCCTCCTCCGGCACCAGACGCAGCTCCCCGGAGCCCGGGGTCGTCCGCTGCTGCGGCACCCGCGTCTCGTCATAGCCGTCGGACACCTCGTCGGCGACCCCGACCCGCAGCACCTGCGGCGGCAGCAGCCGCCCGGCGCCGGACGCGACCGACGTGCGCAGGAAGCGCGACAGCGCCGACCACGGCTCGTCCTCCTGGCCGAGCGCCGCCCGCGCCTGGTCGGTCAGCCGGGAGGTCTCCTCCTCGGCTATCCGCCGGACCAGGACGTCCTTGCTCGGGAAGCGCCGGTACACCGTGCCGACACCGACCCGGGCGCGCCGCGCCACGTCCTCCATCGGCGCGCCGTAGCCCAGCTCGCCGAAGACCTCGCGCGCCGCGCGCAGTACATGTTCCAGGTTGCGCTGTGCGTCCACGCGCAGCGGGGCCGAACGTGATCCGTCACGTCCGTTGCCCGCCGCGCTCATCGTCGAACCCATCGCGCCGCCCATCGCCCCGCCACCGGGTGCGACGGCGGACGCGGTAGACCAATGAGAGCCCTGAATGTGCATAAATGATCCCCCGGTAATGACGTCTCCCCCCGGAGACTCTCCCCGCCATCGAAAGCCGGAGCGTGCGGAACAAGCCCGTTTCGCGAGTCCGCCCGTCGCGGACCCGGAGCGCATCCCCCTACACCCCGTCGACACACGAACATAGTTGAGTGGGGGTCAATTCAGAAGGGGCAGGTTCCGCACGGAGCGCCCCCCGATCGGAGTACGGGTGGCAAACGCCCCGATTGCACCCCCTCCGCCCGCCCGGCGCACACCCGTTGACCTGCGAAACTTTCGCGCCCTCCGGCGAATCGGCCAACCCGGCGCGCCGACGACTTCCGGTCACACAATTTGTCGAGGCTGTGGACAAACTCAAGCGACGGGTGCGTCATGGGATGGTGAAGGAACGTGCGCGCATTCTGGTTGTCGGCGGCGGCTACGTCGGGATGTACACGGCTCTGCGTCTGCAGCGCAAGCTGAAACGGGAACTCGACCGGGGCGAGGTCGAGATCACCATCGTCACCCCCGACCCGTACATGACCTATCAGCCGTTCCTGCCCGAGGCGGCCGCCGGATCCATCTCCCCGCGCCACGTCGTCGTACCGCTGCGCCGCGTCCTCGACCGCTGCCGCATCATCGTCGGCGAGGCCACCGCGATCGACCATGCCAAGCGCACGGCCTCCGTCACCACGCTCGCCACCGAGGAGGAGCGCACCGGCGGCGAACAGCTGTCGTACGACGAACTCGTCCTCGCCCCGGGCTCGATCGCGCGCACCCTGCCGATCCCCGGACTCGCCGACCACGGCATCGGGTTCAAGACGGTCGAGGAGGCCATCGGCCTGCGCAACCACGTCATCGAGCAGATGGACATCGCCTCCTCCACGCGCGACCCCGCGATCCGCGACGCGGCGCTCACCTTCGTCTTCGTCGGCGGCGGCTACGCGGGCGTGGAGGCGCTCGGCGAGCTGGAGGACATGGCCCGCTACACCGCGCGCTACTACCACAACGTCCGTCCCGAGGACATGAAGTGGATCCTCGTCGAGGCCTCCGACCGCATCCTTCCCGAGGTCGGCGAGGAGATGGGCCGCTACACGGTCAGCGAACTGCGCCGCCGCAACATCGACGTACGGCTGAACACCCGCCTGGACTCCTGCGTGGACCGCGTCGCCGTCCTCAGCGACGGCAAGAGCTTTCCCACGCGTACGGTCGTCTGGACCGCCGGCGTGAAACCCAGCCCGCTCCTGGCCGCCACCGACCTCCCGCTCAATGAGCGAGGTCGGCTGAAATGCACCCCCCAGCTCACCGTCGAGGGCACCACGCACGCGTGGGCGGCCGGAGACGCGGCCGCCGTCCCCGACGTCACCGCCGAGGAACCCGGCAAGGAGACGGCCCCCAACGCCCAGCACGCCGTACGCCAGGCGAAGGTCCTCGGCGACAACATCGCGCACGCGCTGCGGGGCGAGCCCCTGGAGACGTACTCCCACAAGTACGTCGGCTCGGTGGCCTCCCTGGGCCTCCACAAAGGTGTCGCGCAGGTCTACGGACGCAAGCTGAAGGGCTACCCTGCCTGGTTCATGCACCGCGTCTACCACCTCAGCAGGGTCCCCACCTTCAACCGCAAGGCCCGCGTCCTGGCCGAATGGACCCTGTCGGGGCTCTTCAAGCGGGAGATCGTCTCCCTCGGTTCACTGGAACATCCCCGAGCGGAGTTCGAACTCGCGGCCGGTGGAAAGCATCCTCACGACCCCACGAACGACCCGAAGGGGTCGTCCTGACCGGACCGAGGAACTCCACGGACCGCCCCGGCGTCTGACGAATGTCGACCGGTCGGTCACCCTGCCAGACTGGTGCCCGACTTCGGACGGGCAGCCGCCCGCCCCTCGAACCAAGAGGTTTTCCCACCGTGCCGCACCCCCGGGCTGCCGTCCCCAGCCCCCCGGCCGGGCCCGGAGCCGGCCCGAAGACGCCGAAGACGACGACGCGAGGCAAGGATTCGTGAACTTCACGCGCTGGAGCGCCCGCCTCCCCGGAACGCAGCGCCGCGCCGCAGCGCGGACCGACGACATGGTCACCGAGGACCGCCTGAGCGAGGGCGCCGTCCCCGCGGCCCGCGCCGAACAACTGACCGTGCCGGTCCCCGCCGTCGACGAACTCCCCGTACGCGAGGTCCTCGACCGTGTCCCCGCCCTGGTCGCCCTCGTCCACGGCCCCGACCACCGCCTCGCCTACGTCAACGACGCCTATGTGGTCGCCTTCGGCCTGCGCTCCCCGGGCCAACCGGCCCGCGAAGCCCTCCCGGAGCTCGACGAGATCGGCCTCCTCCCGCTCCTCGACCAGGTCCTGCGCAGCGGCAAGCCCCGCACGGTCAAGTCCCGCAAGGCCCCCGACGGCCGCTCCTACACCTTCACCTGCACGCCCGTGACGCAGGGCGACGGCGGCGGCAGCGGAGTCCTCGTCTTCGCGACCGACGTCACCGACCACGCCGAGGCCGCCGAGCGCCTCAGAGCCAGCGAGCGCCGCCAGCGCGAGACCGCCGTCACCCTCCAGCGCAGCCTGCTCCCGCAGGAACTCGAGGAACCCGACGACCTGCGCATCGCCGCCACCTACCACCCCGGCGGCACCGAGGCGGCGGTCGGCGGCGACTGGTATGACGTCATCACCCTCGGCGGTGGCCGCACCGCCCTGGTCATCGGCGACGTCATGGGCCGCGGGGTGCGCGCGGCGGCGGTCATGGGACAACTCCGCACGGCGGTCAGGGCGTACGCCCGCCTGGACCTCCCGCCGCACGAGATCCTGCAGCTCCTGGACGGCCTCGCCATGGAGATCGACGCCAACCAGATCGCCACCTGCGTCTACGCCATCCATGACCCGAACGAGGGCAAGCTGGTCTACGCCTCGGCCGGCCACCTGCCCATCCTGGTCCGCGACGAGAGCGGCGTCGTCCTGCGCGCCGACGAGCCCACCGGTCCGCCGCTCGGCACCGGCGGTTGGATGCACGCCTCGGGCTCCATCCCGCTCGGCCCCGGTTCCACGGCCGTCCTCTACACGGACGGCCTGGTCGAACGCCGCAACGAAGACCTGGACGAGGGCATCGCGGCCCTCGAACGCGCCCTGGCCGGCGCCACCGGCACCCCCCAGGTGATCTGCGACCGGCTGGTCCGCTCGGCCGGCGTCACCGCGGAACACGACGACGACGTGGCCGTCATGGTCCTCCAGCACCCGGCCCACACCGGCCCCGACAGCGATCTCTTCCGCAACGCCGCGCTGGAACTGCTGGGCGGCGTCGAAGCGGCTCCACGCGCGCGTGCGTTCGCCTCCGGCGTGCTGACCAGTTGGCGGTTCCCCGTCGAGCTGCACGACCTGGGCGTGCTGGCGGTGAGTGAACTGGTCGCCAACTCGCTGCAGCACGGGACTCCACCCATGCGGCTGCGGCTCCGCCGCACCGACCGGCGGCTCATCGTCGAGGTGACGGACGGCGATGACCATCTGCCTCGGCGCCGGAGGGCCGAACCGGGCGACGAATCGGGCCGTGGGATCGCGATCGTGGCGACCATCGCGTCGAACTGGGGGTCCCGGAGGACGCCGGGGGGTGGCAAGGCGGTCTGGTGCGAGTTCGTGCTGCCCAAGGGGTAGCGGTCTGGGGGAGCGGGGCGGCCGAGGGTGCGCGGGGGCTTGTCGCGCAGTCCCTCGCGCCCCTGAGGAGTGGGAGCTAGGCGGCCAGAGACTTCGCCGTCGCTCCACCCTGTGCCACTACTCGGCTCTTCCGCAGTGACGGCTGGTTCTGCACCGGCGTCAGCTGCTTGCCCAGACGCAGCGCGAGGTACGTGATGCCCAGCGAGAACAACAGGAACGTCACGATGTACGGGGCGTGCAAGGAGGCTCCCATCGGGCCGCCGACCGCCGGACCGACGGCCAGGGCGAGCTGCTTCACCAGGGCGAAGGCGGAGTTGTACTGGCCCGCCATCCCCTCCGGCGCCAGATCGGCGACCAGCGGAGCCACGGTCGGCGACAGCATCGCCTCACCCAGCCCGAACAGGGCGTACGTCGACACGAACGCGGCCGTGGCCATCTCCTGGCTGCCGTGTCCGAGCCCCGCGTAACCGGCGGTGACCCACGCCACGGCCCAGATGAGCCCGACCAGGGCGATCACCCGGGACCGCCTCCGCCGCTCGACGAACCTCAGCACGGCGAACTGCGCGACCACGATCATGGCGGTGTTGGCGGCCAGCGCCGTGCCCAGCGCGGACGTGGAGATGCCGGCGGCCTCGACGCCGTACGCGCTCAGGCCGGACTCGAACTGTCCGTAGCAGGCGAAGAACAGCACGAACCCCAGCACAGACAGCTGCACCATGGCCCGGTTGCCGAGCAACTGCTTCCAGCTGCCTGTGCCGGACCGGGTCGGCGCGCCCTCGATGCGCGGCGTGTGCGGCAGCCGCAGGGTCGCCATCACGACCACCAGCAGCAGGAACATCGCCGCCTCGATCGCGAACAGCAGAGTGAAGGACGCCGGGCTCGACGTGTCCACCAGGTGCCCGCCGATGAGGCCGCCGACGCCGAGCCCCAGGTTCTGCAGGAAGAACTGCATGGCGAAGGCCCGGGACCGCGTCTCCGAGGGCGAGCAGTCCACGATCATCGTGGCCAGCGCGGGCTGCATGACCGCCTGACCGGCCCCGAGCGCGGCCGCCGACAGCAGCACGGTCGGCGCATGGCTCGACAGTCCGAGGCTCAGCGCTCCGAGCGCGGCCATGAGCAGGGCGGTGAGCAGCACCGGCAGTGGGCCCCGACGGACGATGGTCCGCCCGGCGAGGGGCAGCACGATCAACGCCGCCACGGCGAAGACGGCGAGGACCGCCGCCGCTGTCATGGCCCCGAGTCCCCGCACCTGCGCCACGTAGACGTACAGGTAGGGGACTGTGAAACCGAGCCCGAACGCACTGAGTGCGTTGCCCACGTGGATCCGGCGCATCGCTGCGCCTATCGCCCTGGTCACGTTCACCTCTCTCACTAGTTAGGAGTGAAGACTTCAAAGCTAAAGTTCGAAGCTAAAGAGTACATACTGAAGGACTTCAAGGCAAAGGAGGTGCGTGCCATACTGCGGCCATGGCCAAGACTCCTGGCATCCCCGAGCCGACGCTCGAAGAGCAGATCGCCGCCTACCAGCGCGAGTTCCAGGACCTCGACCCCCAGGTCGAGCAGATCGTCTCGGCGCTCTCCCGGCTGAACCGCCGTATGAACGTCGCCTACGGCCGTCAGACCGCCGCACTCGGCATCAGCAGCGCCGAGTGGGAGGTCCTCAAAGCGCTCGTGCTCTCCGGCGTCCCTTATCGGATGGGTCCCAGTGACCTCGCCAAGCGGCTCGGTCTCACGCCGGCCGCGATGACCCACCGGATCGACCGCATGCTCGGCGAGGGACTGGTGACCCGGGAGCGGGACGAGTCCAATCGGGTCCGCGTGATCGTGGAGCTGACCGTCGAAGGCCGGGAGAAGTGGCTGGAGGCGATGCGCCTCGCCACGGTCTTCGAGGAGGACCTGCTCCAGGACCTGTCCGCAGAGGAGCGCAACACCCTCGGGGACATCCTGACCAGGCTCCTGCGTAGGGTGGAACACGCACAACCGGACGCCGGCGGGCGCCTCAGCGACCTCGACTGAAAAGATCTTGACAGAGGGTGGTTGACAGCCCCCTGCTGGATCCGTAAAGTTCTTCGGGTTGCCACGGGGCCGTAACGGTTCTTCGGTAGCACCTCCGCCGCGAGAGCGGCCACTCAAACCATCAGAACGATCTCCCAGCCGGGATGAATTCGGTGTGCCCGAATTCAATTCGATTTGGGTGCGGCTCCTCGATTTGGGACCGCAGCGAGAGTCCGCTAAGGTTTGAGACGTCGGAACGGCCCAACGGCCGGGAAGACAAGCCCCGCTGACTGGGAATCAGGCCCGAAAGGATCTGATAGAGTCGGAACCGCCGGAAAGGGAAACGCGAGAGCGGGAACCTGGAAAGCACCGAGGAAATCGGAACCGGAAACGGTCTGATAGAGTCGGAAAC
>NZ_JBEXGM010000029.1:0-102684 GCF_040607335.1 Streptomyces sp. NPDC005303
GCTCGCAGACCGCTACCGCGCCGGACTTCGCCTCGCAGCACTCATCCTCTGGCTCCGCGAACCAGCCGGGTGATCATTTGTCAGACAGGCCCTAGGGCATGGCCGTCCGGCGGTGTGCACCGGGCAGAGCTCTGATTGACTGTCCGGCAGTCAGGTGGGGAGGGGCGGCACATGGACTGGTTCCGGCGCGGGAAACGGTACGAACGGGCCCGAGCTGCCGCAGCGGCCGCCCGGGCGGCGGAGTGGGGCGGCGGCCCGGAGGGGGAGGCGCTGGCCGACCTCCACACCTTCCGGGACGAGGTCCTGGCGCTCACCGCCCTCCCCCCGGACGTCGAAATCCTGCTGTCGGACCTGGCCGTCGGCTGGGAGGACGTCACGCCGGAGCGCCCCGCCCTGACCGTCCTGCCGATGATGGAAAGCCGGGGACTCGTCGCCCTGCCCCGGGGCGGCGACGGACTGCGGCGGATCACGTTCCCCGGACGGCTGCACGCCCTCATCTCCTCCCACCGCACCCCGGAGGAGATCCGCGCCGGGCACCGCCGCGTCCTCGCCCGGGCCGTCACCCTGCCGCCGGAGGGCGGCCACTGGTGGCAGCTGCCGGTCGCCGAGACCTACCTCTGGCACCACCTGCCCTGGCACATCGCCGCCCACGACCGCGCCGCCGCCGAACGACTGGTCCAAAACCCCCGCTGGCAGGCCGCGAAGGTCAGGGTCTGCGGCGTGGCCGCACTCCGCGCGGACCTGGCGATGTTCGACACCCCCGAGATCGACGCGGCCCGCCGGGCCGTGGACCGCGTCGCCCACCGCCTGGAGCGCCGCGCCTGCCCGGACCCGGTTCTCCGGGCCGGGCTGCTGCTCGACGCCCTGGCCGGCGAGGCCGTCCTGCGGGCGGAGGCCGACCTCCTCCGGCAGGAACTGCAGGAGGAGGCCCCGGGTCGCGTCGCCACCGACCTGACGTCAGCCCTGGTGGGCGTGCTGCCGTCCCCGTCGTACGTCAAGGACGTCGCCCTGGCGGCGGACGGCAGCTGGCTGGTGACGGCCTCGGGCCACAAGGCCAGCCGGATCCACGACGTTGCCGACCGGAGCGTGCGGCACGTCCTGGGCCCGACCGAGGGGATCCACGAGGTGTGCGCGATCACGCCGGACGGCAGCCGGGTCATCACCGGGGACTACGACGCCGCCCGTTGGTGGGACGCCGCCACCGGCCGGCACCTGCGGTCGGTCGACGGCTGGACCACCCAACTCGCCCTCGACCCAGGCGGTGCCTGGGTCGCCACCAACACCTCGCCCCGCCCCGCGGTCATCGACAGCACGACCTACGCGATCAGACGGCTCGGGAAGAAGTCGGACCCCCGCGCCCTCGTCGGCGCCATGGCCTGCTCCCCGGACGGCCGGACCGTCGCCGTCGGCGACCAGAACGGGCGGATCCAGCTGTGGGATCCCGTCTCCGGCAAACTGCGGGCCGAACTCCCCACGTCACCGGGGTCCGTCTACCGCCTGGCCTTCGCCCCCGACGGCAGCTGGCTGGCCACCGTCACCCTGGACGGGGTCCGGATCCTGGGTCTGCCCGGCGGCCGGGAGCGCCTGCACATCCCGGGCTCGCACCGGTTCGCCCTCGGCGATGGCGGCCGCTGGCTCGCCGTCCCGGGGGACACCGTCCGCATCCACCGGACCGACACCGGCGAACTGCTCGGCGAGTTCACCCCGGACCGCCGCGGCAAGGACGCCCACCACGTGCGGACCTCGCCCGACGGCCGGTACCTGGCCACCTGGCACCTGGGCAGCGCCTCCATCCTCGTCTGGGACGCCCGACGGCTCGTCCGCTGACACACAGGGACAGCGCAGGAGAGCCGCCCGGTGCCGGCCCTTCACTCCCGCCATCGAGACCCTCCGCAGCCCGATCCCCGCTCCCCGGCACCCGCAGCCGCCCCGACGGCCCGATCCACATCGCCGTCCAAGTACACCCCGGCGACGAGTGGGACATCCTCACCGGCGGCCCCGTCCCGGACGGCCAACTCGAGCCTTGGGCGGTGGGAGCGGCTGGAGCGGGAGCTCGGGCGTGGTCCGCCGGCGCACGGCTGGGAGGAGGACCAGTGCTGGACGCTGGGTCGAATCCGTACGCTGATCGCCCGGCTCTTCCACGTCGGGTACACGGTGCGGGGCGTGGAAGCTGATGCGTCGGCACGGCTGGTCCGCGCAGGTCTCGGCCCGCCGCGCGCTGGAGCGCGACGACGGGGCGGTCCAGGCGTGGAAGGGGGAGGTGTGGCCCCGGGTAAAGCACCGCGGCGGCCCGGAACGCCTGAATCTGCTTCGAGGACGAGGCAGGTCAGGGGCTGAGGCCGCCGAAGGGCCGGACCTGGGCACTACGCGGGCAGCGGCCGGTGGTGCGGGATCCGTGGCGGCAGTCGGGGCAGGGTGTCCATCGCCGGCGTCTCCTGCTTCCACCCCGACCACCCGTCGCGACTGTTCTCGTCAAGCGCAGCGACGACATGTGGGGCTTCGTCGTGCTTCCCAAGCGCTGGATCGTGGAGCGGTTCTTCGCCCATCTGATGCGAAGCCGCCGCCTCGTGCGGGACTACGAACGGTCCACCAGCAGCGCGGAGGCGATGGTCTACTGGTCGATGACTCAGCTCATGACCCGCCGCCTGGCCCGGCCACGCTCTTCGCGATCGTGAACCGGCCCGGCGCCGGCTCGGCCAGCCACCCGCGCGCTGTCAGCCGCTTCGCCTTCGACCGCAACGCCTCGATCTGCGCGGGCACCAGGTCCAGACCGAAGTAGGCCGCCATCTCCTGGCAGGTCAGCGGGCCTTGACCGAGACGGTTCCGGTCCGCGAGAGCCTGCCGGATCCGCTGGTAGTCCGCGGACAGGGCCGACCAGGCCAGCCCCGCACGCCACATCGGCACCACCGATTTCGGTTTCGCCGCCTCCGAAGACGCAGGCCGCACCGGCGGTTCACCGCGATCCGACGGCTCCTCGACGGCATCCGGGTCGGCGGCGTTTCCTCCGCCCGGAGACAGCACCTCGTCGACGCGTGAACGGGCGATGACCCACTCGTTCCACTCCCGCTCCGCTACGACCAGCTCGGCCTGGATACGGTCGGCCTCCTCCCGCAGACCGTCCATACGACGGCGAGCGGTGAGCTCACGCTGTTCCAGCAGCCCCACGACCGATGGCATCCCCGACCTCCTCCAGAGCAACAACTCGACAGGTCACCACTCCCCGAGACCGCCGAACCTACGCCTGACCAGCGGAAACACGACCCTCAAGCCCGGAAGGACAACAGCTTCTCAGAACCAGTGGTTGCAGAGTCGGCTAATGTCCGAGCATGGCGGAGAAGGACATACTCGGGACAGCGCCAGATGACCCTGTGGCAGCCAAGTGGCAGGTCGTGCGTGAGATGGACGCGGGCCTCATCGACAAGGCCCTTGTAGAGGCGGCATACGCAAACCCTGCCCTCCGGGCTCTGTTTCCCCTGGTCAGCCATGGATCGCTGCAGTTCAGCCGGTGCACCCGCTTCCCTTGGTCGCAAGACCTGCCCATGATCTTCCCCCTCTTCGGTGGACGATTTCGCGTGCGGCAGCTGCATGGACCGCAAGGCTCGGGACAGGAACAGGTCGGTGAAGCCGACTCCGCCGAAGATGCAGTCAAACTCGTAGCCTCACACCTTCCTGCAGGCTGCGGTCCCGCCGTGGACGGCACACCCGACGTCCTCGAACCGCTCAGCTGAGTCAGGTAGCTTGTCCGGCTGCGGTGCGTACGAGCCGGTAAGGCCCGGCCGCGTCGCCGGACTGCCACGGGTGAGTCGACGGACCATGATGCCGATCATCGCCCAGCGGATCACGGTCTCGTACCGGGCCGGAATGGTCTCGTAGTCGCGGGCGAGGCGGCGGTGGGCGGTGAGCCAGGAGAAGGTGCGCTCGATCGCCCACCGCTTGGGTGGGACTTGGAAGCCACGCTGGCCAGGGACTTTGCGGACGATGACCAGCTCGCGGCCAGGGATCTGGGCAGTCCGATCGACCAGGCGGCCGGCGAAGCCCTGATCCGCCCAGAACTTCTGGATCTGCGGGTGGTCGAGCCGGGCCCACAAGAACTGTTGACGGGCGCCGTCGCGGTCCTGGACGCTCGCGGCGACGACGCGGACGCAATGAGCAGGCCGAGGACGCCAGTGACCAGGAACCTCTTGCGACCCTTGACCTCTCTGTCGGCGTCGAAGCCCCTGGTTGCGGCGGGGACGGTGTCAGCGGGACGGATGGACTGCGAGTCGGGCGGCATGCCTGATGCAGCCGCCAGCACACACGCTTGCAGGATCAGGCGGTCGGTCGAGGTAGGCGATCGCACTCCAGTACATGAGAATCGTTCGCCCAAGCGTGCAACCGTACGACCCTCACATATGTCTCATACTGTGACCACCAGTCCCCGACGTCTCATAAGGGGGCGTCATGTACACCCGCCATCGCCTCACGGCCATCACCGCGAGCGCACTCCTCCTGGCCGGCACCGCGGCGTCGACCTCTGCCGCCGCCGCATCCCCGGCACCGTCCACGAGTCTCGTGGTCAACGCCAGGATCTCCGGTCACTGCTCCTTCGACCGGGTCGTCATCGATGTGAAGGGCAAACTGCCGCCGACCACCGTCACGCGTGTCAAGGAACTCCGCTACGACAGCTCGGGGAAGAAGGTCCCGCTGGCCGGGAAGCACTTCCTGGAGATCAAGCTCTCCCCAGCCGCAGCCCACAACAACGCGGGCAGGAACGTCTACAAGGGCCCGCGCCTGATCAAGCTGAATCTGCCGAAACTCAAGGGCTTCGCACTGACCGGCGACTTCGAGGGCGTCGTCACCTTCGGCGCCGCGTTCAACACCAGGCCCTCCTACACGACGAAGCAGCTGCACCGCCCCGAGCGTTTCGTCCTCGACATCGCCCACCGCAACACCTGCCGTTCCTCGCACTGAGGGTGCATTGACGGATGCTGGGGTCGCGCGCCGCCTCACACGATGGGCGGCGCCGGGTGTATCTCGTCAGCGGCGTGTCCCGTACGGTCGTGGACCCCCTGGACCGCCGCTGCCGACGCCGGCTCGACACGCACCCGCCGACCAGCGATCACACAGGCGGCGAGGACACGGGACCCCACGACGCTGTCCGGACATGTGCTCAGCATCAGCCACCACCAGATCGGCGTCGTCGTCCGTGGTGAACCGCTGCGGGTCTGATGGAGGCTCCGGACTGTCCCGAGTTCGGTGGACTCGAGTTGCCCCCCTCATCGCAGCGGAACGGCTCGAGGTCGTGTACGAGACCGTTCTGAGGTACTGGCGGGACGACTGCTGTGGATCTCGCCCGCCCTGCACAGCCGCACTCACGACCTGACCGCGGCCCGCACCCCCCGGATCATCCGACTCAAGTCCTGGCAGATCTTCCGCAAGGCCCGGTGCAGCCCGAACCGAATGTCGTCGATCGCCAAGCCGTCCTCACCCTGGAGCGGCAACGCCGAAACGCTCACTGCTCGACTCGTGGCCCGCCGTCGAACGGGACACCCGACGCGCCCAAGCCCTACGCGCCAACACCCCCGCTCTCACAGCAGAGGCGGAAGCCGAACTGCACCGCCCTGACGCGCACGTGGTGCCGTACCGCCGGCCGCAGCCTCGGTGAAGCAGGCCAGGATGGCTCCGCCCAAGACCACATTCACCACCTCATCAAGACCAAAAACCTGGCCGACTGGACCGGGCGTACCGGGGACACCGCCGGAACCGCATTCGCCTTCGCCGAACTTCTCACCGACCAGATCCGCGACCTGGGCGAAGACCACCCCCACGCGCTCTCGATGGTGAGGGGCGTCGAGGCGGCAGGTGTCCAGCGTGGATCATCTCGCCCGAGATCACCCATGTCGTCGCGGGCGTCGGCCCCTTCTCCGTCTACCCGAGTTCACCGCGACGGAGGGCGTCCCTTATCTCGCTGAGCTTCGCGGTCGTTGCCGGGGTCCGCTCTTGTGCTTGTTCAGCGAGTCGGAGGGCATCGTCGATCTCGCTGAGCTTCCTGGAGGACAGGACGGCCGCCCGCTCTATCAGGTCGTCCCGGGACACGGTGGTCAGCCACGTGCACGGGGTGAAGCCTGGACGCGGGAACGCGAGCCGCAGCACGCCTTCCAGCGGCAGTCCTTCACCGGCGCCGACCGTCACTTCGATGCCCACACCGCTGATGTCGAGGCCCGCCGGAGCGACGACCTGCATCACCTGGAACCCGGACGCCTCGTCTCCTGACAGCAGTACGACCAACCTCCGCTCGTCGAACTGGACCCACCAGACTTCGCCACGTTGCACAAGCCCTCCGATACACAGGACGGCAGGCAGACGCTGCGCGACCTGACGCGGTGTGGAGACGGGTGCGGCGCCGTTGATCATCGGTGTGTGAAGGCAAACGATCATGCGGTGGCCGCAGGTCATAGCGTAGACCCTGCCTGCTGGCAGGAGGCGTTCGAGGGCCTAATGAGCCGGATAGGGGGACGCTTCACACGGGTCGAATCCCGACGCCGGGCCCGGGAGTTGGTACTCGGCCTGTTGTCGGACCTGCCGCGCAAGAACTGCTGGACCATCGCCGAGTGGGCCGGGGACAGGCCCCCGGACGACATGCAGCACCTGCTCGGGAGGGCGAATTGGGATGCCGACCAGGTCCGCGACGAGGTGGGTGATTACGTGGTGGAGCATCTGCACGACGACGAGGCGGTGCTGGTGGTCGACGAGACCGGCGACGTGCAGGCTGTCCACCGCGGACCGGGCCAGCCGTGAAGTGACGTGCCACAGCGGGGCGTGTCAGGGTGTCAGCCGTCTCCGCAGGACGGGGCACGTTTGACCGGCAGGACACCGGGCTCGCCCTCGGTGACACCCGTGATGTTCAAGGCGGCGTCGCGACGGCCCACGCTCTTCACGGTCCAGTCATCAGGCATGCGGGAGAGCCCTTCGGCGTCCCGTTTCCAGATGACACCGTTCCGGTCGCGGAACACCATCCAGCGGACGACGCCGGGTGGCCGGTCATCCGGCGCGTAGGGCGGCCCCTGACCTTCCTTGTCGGTCCACCCCTTTTCCGTCACAACCGTTTCGGAGCAGGGCGCCAGGACCGGGAGCTGCAGCACATGAACCGGCCCCGCTTCTGCGGGCGACAGGAGCAGATCGGCTTCCGACACCGGATCGGGCGAACTGTTGATGACATGTAAGCGCTTGACGAAAGGGGTCGGGTATTCCGTCCAGTAGGACACGCGCAGGGCCTGGGACCGGGTTTCCTCATCGGCCGCCTCGTGCGCCTGCTCCAACTCGCCCTGAGAGACGAGCGCGTCGTAGAGCGTGGACACACCCGTGAGGAGCAGTCCTGCGAGAGCGGCGACGACCGCCGTGATGGTGCCGGCTCTGCCCCAGTCGATGCTGTGCCACTTTCGAAGGGGTCCTGGTGGCCTGCGGGATCTGGCTCGGACCCGGCCAGGTCCCGGCCGCCACCTGGCCAGTCGTACCGCCGTAGTCCGTTGGCGACCGGTACCCACCATGCGATCCTCCCCTTTGCGTCCGTCGGAAAGTGAGGACGCAAGGGCTGTCTGCCCGGAAGCGCCGTGCCCTACGACACCGGATGTGTGGGCAGGAGACAGCGCTGCTGCGGCGGAAGCCGGCCGTCCTCGCCCTCAGGGACGAGGACCTCATCGGCACTGGCCAGGTCACCATGCAGAGCAGCCTCGACCACGTCCGGGACAGGTTCGGCCCCGGCGTCATCGGCCCGGCCGCCGTTTAGCCGCTCGACGATGGCCGCGCAGCTCGCGTGTTGATGTGTCGCGTATTCGCGAGCCGCTCGATGCGTGGGCACGGTGAGTGATCGCTTGGGGGCCGTGGCGGCCTCATGCAACTACCAGAGCCAGCGGTCGAGGAACTCGGCCCAGATGAACCCGTGGCAGCCGTCGAAGGCAGGTGGATCGATCTTCTTGAGTTCGTCAGCGAGGATGCTGAGCTCGGCCAGGGCTTCGTCCTCGCGGTCATCCGGATCGCTGAGGATCTCGGATTCGCTGACGTGCAGGCCGTAGTGGTGCAGAGTCCGCAGCCACAGGTCGACGGAGGAGTTGGCGAACCATGCCTCGCCTTGAGGAAGGACGTAGTAGACCGTCCCTGTACCGGGTTCGACGCCGAACGACCATTGCAGTCCCGGCACGAGGTGGCCATGGTGATTCTGGGTGAGGAGGTAGAGCGACTTGCCGGCTGACGTCTGGAGTACCGGAGCCGCCTCGGCCTGGAACGGTACGCACTCGATCAACTGATCAACGACAGGGATCCCGACATCAACAAATAGTGCCTTCTGTTCGTCGGGGATCTGCCAGCCCGACACGGCTGCCGAGTCTGCCCTTGTGACGTTCCCGGGGCCGGCCCAGGCAGTGAGTTCGTCAAACGTTGGCATGAGAGTCCTTTCGCGGCCGGCTGCGATGCGGACCCTGTCGAGCCGGGCTGACAGACACGTGACCCTATCGGGGACGACAGTCCGGGCCGGCGGCCGGGGAAGAGCCACTGTGAACTTCTGCTGCTGGCTAGGGCAGTTACTGGCGGGACTGGATCTACGTCCGCACCAGGTCTGCGACGGGCTCCGGCCGAGATCATCTCAGTTGCAGGGGAGGGCCGATCCCATCGATCCTGTGGACTCAGCATGTAGGACAGGGAGGGCACATGGGGTTGGTTCTCTTCCCGGGCGATGGGGACAACAGCAGCCTGGATGTCTCCTGGTCCTACGGTGGCTTTGACGCGTTTCGGCGGCGCCTGGCTCATGCCGAGGGATTCACGCTCTCCGAGATGCGGGGCTTCGGCGGCGATCGGCTCTGGAGCGAGGTGTCCACCGTGCTGGAGCCACTGCTCGATCATCCTGATGACGGTGGCGGCGACCTCACGCCTGCCGCCTGCCGGGTAATCCTGCCCCGGCTGGAGGCGATCGCCGATGACTGGGCACAGGGCAGCAGCGACCCGCTCCTCCGCCGGCACGTCGAGGACGCCCGCCAGTTGGCCGGCGTCCTGCGGATCTGCGTCGAGAAGCGCGTCCCGCTGATCTTCCTCTGAGCCCGCAAGGCGGCAAAGTCCTTAGCTGGACAGCTTTGAAAGGTTGTCCTGCATCCCTGGTCGACGTTCCAGACGACCGCCTTATGGCGCGGTGGCAGACATGTTTGTCGGGTTGGACTGCACGGTTGCCGGGATGTCCAGGAACGCGTCGAGTCGCAGCCGGCCACCAGGGTGACGCGGTCGATGTCGCCGAGCTCCCGTTGGATCCCGACCCCCCGGATGCCCGGAGTACGTCTGTTTTCAGCCATGCCTCTATAAGGTCCCTGCACGGAAAGGTACTTCCGCACATGAGCATGCACCTGACATCTTGCATCCACCACTCGTTTCGTACGATCCGGCCGGTGCCAACTCAGCACGGCCGGGCCGTCTCCGGAGGACGCATTGATACCCCACATAGCCGGCCGACCCAGACGCACGCTGGTGCTGGCGGCCACGCTCGGCGCCGCCCTCGCGTTCGGCGCCCCGGGCGCCCTCGCGGGCACGCTCCCCGTCGTCCCCTCCACCGCGCCGGCCGCCAAGGCCCACGCTCCGGCCGCCGTGCCGGCTTCGCAGAGTGCGGCCTGGGTGGCCGGGACACGTGCCTATCTGGTGATCACCGCCCCCGGTGACAGTTCGGCGGTCCGCTCGGCGATCACGGACAACGGCGGCACCGTCTTCTCGAACTTCGACGCCATCGGCGTGATCGTCGCCCACTCGGCGTCCAGCGGATTCGCCGCCACCATGCGCGGCGTCACCGGCGTGCAGCAGGTCGGCGCCACGCGTACCTCGGACGTCCCGGCCGAGGCCTACAACCCGGCGCTCCCGGCCAATCCGGCTCAGGCCTCGACCCCGGCCGGAGAGCCGGTCCGCGCCGACATGAGCCAGATCAAGGCCGACCAGGCCTGGGCCGTGAACCCAGGCTCCGCCTCCGTCACGGTCGGCATCCTGGACACCGGTGTGGACGACCAGCACCAGGACCTGGCGCCCAACTTCGACGCGGCCGACTCGGTCTCCTGCGCCTACGGCAAGCCCGACACCCGTGCCGGCGCGTGGCGGGACGTCGACACGCACGGGACCCACGTAGCGGGCACCATCGCCGCGGCCAAGAACGGCAAGGGCGTCGTCGGCGTGGCCCCCGGGGTGAAGATCGCCGCGGTCCGGGTCGCCGAGCCGGGCAACTCCTTCTTCTTCGCCGAGAACACCATCTGCGGCTTCGTCTGGGCCGGTGACCACGGCTTCAAGGTCACCAACAACAGCTATTACACGGACCCGTGGCAGTTCAACTGCCCGGACAACATCGACCAGGCCGCCATCATCGAGGGCGTCAAGCGCGCCCAGGAGTACGCCGAGAGCAAGGGCTCCCTCCAGATCGCCGCAGCGGGCAACGAGAACTACGACCTCGCACACAAGACGACCGACTCCGCGAGCCCGAACGACTCGACACCGGTCACCCGCACCATCACCAATGCCTGCCTCGACATCCCGACCGAGCTGCCGGGCGTGGTCACGGTCGCCGCCAACGGCACGGGCGTCACCAAGGCCTCGTTCTCCAACTACGGTCAGGGCGTCATCGACGTCGCGGCGCCTGGCAGCAACGTGTACTCCACCGTCCCCGGCGGCGGCTACGGCAGCAAGAGCGGCACCTCGATGGCCACCCCGCACGTGGTCGGCGTGGCGGCACTCATCGCCAGCGCCAACCCGGGCATCACCCCGGCGCAGCTCCGCACCAAGCTGGCCGAGCAGGCCAACGACATCGCCTGTCCCTCGGACAGCCGCTGCACGGGCACGACGGCCAACAACTCGTTCTTCGGCGAAGGACAGGTCGACGCCCTCAAGGCGGTTGGGACCACCCCGCCGCCCGGCAAATACTTCGAGAACCTCGCGGACTTCGCCATCAACGACAACGCGACCGTGGAGAGCCCAATCGCCGTAACCGGAGTGACCGGCAACGCCCCGGCCACCCTCAAGGTGGGTGTGGACATCAAGCACACCTACATCGGTGACCTGAAGGTCGACCTGGTGGCGCCGGACGGCACCGTCTACACGCTGCACAACCACGCCGGCGGCAGCGCCGACAACATCGCACAGACCTACACCGTGAACGCCTCCTCGGAGGTCGCGAACGGCACCTGGAAGCTGCGCGTCAACGACAACGCCGCCTCCGACACCGGCAAGATCGACGCCTGGAACCTGACCTTCTAGCGCAGGGCCCGGCAACGCCCGCGTACAGCACGCACAGCGCCGGCGACAGCTCCCCACACGCGGGCGCGAACAAGGCGGCCTGCGGTCTGTTCGGCCAGGGCTGCCAACCGCCGGGCGGCAGAGGGCATACGGGCCCCAGCGGCGGTGTACGCCGCGGTTGGGGCCACCATTCCGGAGGCCTCCAGGAAGGCCGCGGACGGCCTGTAGCCGGTGTCCAGCCCACTGTGCCGGCTCCCTGACCAGGTGCAGGGCCGTGTCCGCGTTGACCGTACGGGCAGCGCGGACACCGCCCCGAAGAGTGCCGGCCGGCTCGAGCGGCGGGCCGCCGTCCCGGCCCGGACCACGGAGGCTGCCTCGCCGCGGCAGGCCTACGCCTTGCGCACCAACTCCTGCTGGGCAGCCGCGAGTGACTCTGCGCGAGGCCGAATGCGAGGGAGGGAGGCACCGAGTTCCGCGCACGGATTCGACCAGGCCCCCAACCAGCGCTCCCGCGCCGGGTACGTCATGAGTCGACCAGGCAGACCTTCTCCCCCATCATCAGCGGCGCGTCCGCGGGCCCCTTGACGTACGGGCCGCGCCAGATCACCCGGTGTTCCTGACGGCTGGGATACCACTGCCGCACCGTCTGTGACCACGGCAAAGTGTTCATCTCACCACCGCGGCCGCAACCTGGAATGGCAAGCTGGCGTGTCCGGCGCCTGGACCGCTCTGCGGTCCGCTTCCCGACCCGCCCGATGCTCTGTCCTCAAGGTCCTCAAGGTCCTCAAGGTCCTCAAGGATCCTCAGGATTCCGTGATGTATCCCTCTGTCCAGTGGTCCTCATCGATCACTGCTTCCTCGATGTAGAAGCAGTTGGGCTCGTCGGCGAATCCGGGGAGACTCCGAGCGCGTTCAATACGTTCCTGTGCCCGTTCGCGGCTCGAATAGGTGCCGAGATGTTTGACATCGTCTCCGGCTTCTTCGTCGGACCAGAAGTCGTCGGGGTTGGTGAAGTGCCGTACCTCTCCGTCCTCTTCGGCCTGGTGGTGCACGTGCCAGAGCAGGTAGACGTTGGCGAGTCCGCTCACGATCTTCGCATCCTTTCCTTTTTCCTCTTCGAGAAGTGGGCCCGGGCGGCCGGTCGGTGGACCGGCCGCCCGGGGCAACTGATCGCAGTAGGCGCGACTAGTTGCGGGACAGGTACTTCCTCACCTTGTTATAGATGGAGCCGGGCCCCTTCTTGTAGGGCGGGCGATAGCCGCCGTGCTTCATCACCCGGTCTGTCGCGTGATCCAGCGATTCACCGGAGTGCCTGCGCTGACCCTTCGCGAAGTCGGGGACATCGTTCCCCTTGGCCTTGCCGGACTTCTTGGCTTCCTTCCAGAGGACCTGGACCTTGTGGATCGCCCAGCTCTTGCCGTACCACCAGATGAGGCCGATGATCGCCAGGACGGCACCGACGCCGATGATCGTAAGTACCGTGCTGGCGCTCACGCCGCCCACGGCGAGTCCGACAAGGGCGATCGCGGCCATTCTTCCGTCGAGGTCGACCATGTTGACCGGGTCGCCGCACACGTAGTCGTAGCTGTTGCAGCTGCCGCCGGCGACGGGGTCGACCTGGAGGAACCGGCCGGCTGTCGGGTCGTACAGGCGGACGCCCATCAGGGTGAGGCCGGTGAGGGTTTCGGCAGAGCGCTGCTCATCGCCCAGCCACTCGTAGCGGGTCGCCGCTTGGCCCGCGCGCGGGTTGCCGTACTCGTCGGTGTCGAGGACGGTCGGCGCCAGGCTGGTGTCGGTCGGCAGGGCGAGCGTGATGTCGCCGTGCAGATTCGCCAGCAGCAGGACCGTGTCGCCGGTCTTGCTGGTGGTGGCGGCGAGGTTGCCGTCGAGGCCGTCGACGTTGCGCGTCAGAGCCCCGGTGGCGGTGTTCTCCACGATCCAACGCGGATTGTCCCCGTCGGAGTCGTAGTGGTTGAGCTTGGATCCGGTCTGGGTCCAGGTGCCGGAGGCGTTGGACTCGGTGGTCCAGGAGCGGAACCGGAGGTTGGAGTCCAGGGCCCAGGTCTGGCGCTGGGCGCCGGCGGTCTGCTGCTGGGCGAGGTCGTTGGCGTAGTAGGCCATCGTGGTGCCCGGCAGCGCGGTGGTGCGACCGAAGGCGTCGTAGGTGTAGCCGGTGTTCACCAGGCGGTCGGCGCTGTCGTAGGCGTAGCTGCCGGTGGTGCCGCCCGTGGTGGCGCAGACGGCGTTGGGCGCGGCGACGGCGGTCGCGAGTGCCTTGCGGTTGCTGTTCTTGTCGAAGGTGTACGAGCGGGTCGTGCAGACCGCGTCGGTACCGGTGTCCTGCACCTGGGTGAGGCGGCCGACCTTGTCGTAGGAGTAGGACTGGGAGGCCGTCACACCGGGGGTGCCGGTATGGGTGGCCACCTGGCCCTGCACCGTGGCGGTGATGCTGTCGGAGACCAGCACGGTGCCGTCGTTGTCCCGGGTGTAGGTGCGGGCGACGGGTGTTCCGGCCGGGTCCTGGTCCTGCTCCATGGTGTAACCGCCGGGCAGGCCCTGGCTCGCTACGGTGCCGTCGGCGTCGTAGCGGGTGGAGAAGGCGCCGGCGACGGAGTCGGTGACCGAGGTGGCCAGGCCTCGGGGGTCGATGCCGGTGTCGTAGGTGTAGTTGGTGGTCGACGGCACGCTGTCGGAGACGACGGTGGGCCTGTCGAGTGCGTCGTACTTGGTGGTGGTGGTCGCGCCGTCAGCGTCGGTGTAGGACATCTGCCGGTCGAGTTGGTCGTACGACTTGGTGATGGTGCCGCCGGTGGTGGAGGTCTGCTTGACCTCTTCGCCGGTGGCGGCGTCGTAGGACGTGGTGGTGGCCGGGACGGCCGCACCAAGCCCGCCGGAGGTGGTGACGGTCGTGGGTCGGCCGGCGGTGTCGTAGTCGGTGGTGGTGGTGCGGGTGACGCCGTTGGCGGTCTCGATGACCGTGGTGGTCTGTCCGAACGCGCCGTACTGGACGGTCTTGACGGGCAGCTGCGTCGGGTTGGAGCCGCCGCCGGTGATGGCCGCGGCCGGGCCGGTCTGGCAGACGGCGTCCGCCCACTCCGGACGTCCGCCGCAGGTGCCGGTTCCGTCGCCGGTGTAGTAGCTGGTGATGGTGGTTCCGGCGTCGGCGCCGGTCGAGGCGGGCTTGGCGGTCTTGGTGACCCGGCCCTGGTTGTCGTAGCTGGTGGTCGCCGTGATCGCCAGGCCACCGGGGTCGCTGGTCACGCTGGTGGGCAGACCCATCGACCAGTCGAAGCCGGTGGCGACGGCGCGGGGGTCGGCGAGGAGGTCGGGCCAGGAGCGCGGCTGGGCGCCGACGGTCTGCTTGGTGATCTGGTCCTTCACGACGGCGGTGCCGTCGGTGGGACGGCCGTTGTCGTACTCCTTGACCGTGTGCTGGCGGGCCATGAGCTGGCTTCCCGCAGCGGCCAGGGTGGTGGCACCGCTGGTCAGGTCGGCCGCGAGGGTGATCTGGTGCAGCTGGCCGTAGCTGTCCAGCTCTCGGACGCCATTGGCGTCGTAGACCGAGGCGGTGGACAACAACTGGGCTCGCTCGCCGGTGGACAGGGCGTTGATGCCCAGGTCGGTGAGCTCGTCCTTCTGCGCCTGCGTGGCGCCCAGGGCGAGTTCGCGGTTGGCCGCAGTCAGGGTGCGGACGGTGTTGCCGAACTGGTCGTACTCGGTCACCGCGATGTGGTGGCCCGGGTTGGCGGTGTCGACTTCGCGGCCGGAGGCGTTCAGGTAGTGCAGGGTGGCGCGGGTGTATGCGCCGGACGCCAGGCCGGTCCCGTCGTTGGAGGCGGGTACCTGGTCGGCGGGGAAGACGGCGGTGGCGTCGGTGGGCAGGTCGCTCTGCCCCCAGGAGGCGACCGCGCTCGTGCCCAGGTCCTCGGGTGCGCTGCTGCCGCTGACCGGGACGCCGTAGACGACGGTGCTGGTGGCGGTGCCGTTGGTCTGGCTCGCGCTGCCGGGGGTGAGGGTGGCGCGGGACACCTTCAGCAGCATTCCGTCGCCGGTCGCCGGGTTGGAGCCCGCCTTGCCGTAGGTGAAGCTCCACGGCAGCTGTCCGGGCGGCGTAAGCGTGTTGACGCGTCCGGCGCTGTCGTAGGCGTAGGCGGTCTTCAGCGCGGGGCTGACGCGCGGGTCCCACTGCTCGCGCAGTCGGCCGGCGTCGTCGTAGGCGTACTGGGCCACAGCGACGGCCGTCGCGGCGGAGGCGCCGGGAGCGGTGGACCACAGCTTGATCTGGCTCACCTGGCCGGCGAAGTTACCGAAAGCGCTGGAGGTGGCCGTGGTGGTCGTCGGGTAGACGAACTCCAGCACCCGGCAGCCCTTGACCGACGGGTCGGTCTCACACGCGGCCGGCGTGGTCGCGGTGGTCGCGGCAATGACCCGCTTCGGGCGGGCCAGGGTCTTGCCGCCGACGGTGACGGCCTCGGAGACGACCTTGGTGGTGGAGTTGGCCAGGCCGTCGGCCAGCGAGCTGGTCACCGTCCACGCCGTGGCCGCGGAGTTCACCTTGGAGAAGGTGGTCACCGTGCCGTCGGTGTCGGACAGGGTGAAGTCGCCGGAGGTGAAGGAACCCTTCAGGGTGAGGTCCTCGGAGCCGGTCTCCGGCACCCAGCCGGTCTTGGCCGCGTTGGAGGTGAACTTGATCGTGCCGCCGTCGACGGTCGCCACGTTCAGCGAGGTGGCGGAGGTCTTCACGATCTGCGTGTAGTCGGAGTCGACGGCCTCGGCGACCGTGCCGGACAGCCACTCCTTGCCGAAGATCGGCGCCTGACCCTCCTGAGCCGCACCGGCCTGCGGGGTGCGGGAGGAAGCGGTGCGGGTCACCGTCATGCCGTAGAAGGACGCGTCGGTACCGGAGAGGGCGTAGTCGCCGGTGAGCAGGTTCACCGAACCCGGCCCGATGTTGTCGGTGGCCGCGCCGTCGGCGGCGCGGTCCACGATCACGCTGATCGGGTCCGACGAGGTGGCCGCGTTGTTGGGGCCGGTGAAGTCGGCGCGCACCTGCACGCTGCCGTCCGGGTCCACGGTGGAGGTGGCGTTCCAGGTGAGCTTCGGGCTCTTGCCGCCGGTCAGGGCCAGGGGCCATGAGGCGACCGGCTGTCCGGCGTTGGTGACGTCGGCTGCCGGGACGGGGGTCCAGGTGTCGGCGTCGCCGCGGCGCCAGGAGAAGGTGACCTTGTCGTACTTGGCGGCGTCGGCTTCCGCTGCGAGCGGGACGCGGGCGGCGGTGCGGGTGCCGTCGTCGGGGGCGGTGACGCCGCCCGGGCCGACGTGGAAGGTGTACGACACGGCTTCGGACTTGTTGTCCGCCTTGTCGGTGGCCCGTACCTGGAGGGTGTTGGTGCCGGCCTTGGCGGGGGTGACGCTGAAGGTCACCGGATTGACGCCGGAGGTGGCGACCTTGGTCCAGGTGGTGCCGTCCAGCGACCACTCGATGCCGTTCTGGTCACCGGAGGGCGGGGTGACGGTGAACTTGCCGGCCTGGCCCGCGCCCTTGACCCACTGGTCGGTGGGGTAGTCGGTGGAGGTCACCGACGCCGGGGCGGAGGGAGCGGAGGTGTCGACGGTGAAGACTGCGTACGGGGACCACTCGAGGTTGTAGCTGGTGCCGTCGTAGGGGGTGGTGCGGAACTTGTACGTCTTGCCGTTGGCCAGCAGCCCCGCCGGCACCTTCACCGACGCCGGCTGCCCGGCCGGCACGAACGCCGAGGTGAGGTTGGAGCCGACCTGCGTGCCCGTGGCGTTGTCGGCTATCTGGAAGAAGCCCTGGACCTTGTCGTTGTTCGGGTCGGCGAAGGTGTCCCGCAGGGTGGGGGTGAGGGTGTTGACGTACCAGGCGCCCTTGGAGTCCTTGAAGAACGGCGGGCCCGCCTGCTGGTCCGTGCCGGTACGCGGACGGTAGTTGTACGTGACCGACAGCTTGGGCGGATTGGACGCCGCGTTCGCGGAGTTGACCCGCTTCCACGGCATGCTCGAGGCCTCGTCCGTGGCCCGCAGACCCATGTTGGACGTCGTGTTCTTCGCCGACGCCCACGTCTGCGCCAACGTGGTCACATCCGCGCTGATCCAGCCGTCCGGCTGCGTCGAGCAGCCCGGGTTGCCGGTCGTCGCGGTCGACGTAGCGAACTTCTGATTCCAGGCGGGCTGCGCGGACCCGGCCCAGCGCGAGGCGGTCGAGGGCTTGGCGGTGTCCCACACCTCCCACGGGTACGCCTTGCAGTCGGTGTTGCCCGAGTGGAAGTCCCACAGCGACAGCTTCGCCGAGGAGACCAGCGCGTCGGCGAACGGCGCGGTGTTCCACGTGATGAACGACCGGGCGGTGCGTGCGCTGCCGTCGGTGTTCTTCGTGCCGGGGTTGCCGAAGTCGAGTTCGGTGTCCGCGGACCAGTCGACCGTCTCGCCCTGCTGCACGTAGGTGTCGAAGACGTTGCTCAGCGCCGTGGTGGAGGGGTCCACCGTGACCGGGAACTTCGTCGCCTTGTCGGTGAGGAAGGCGGCGTCCGGGGTGAAGACCAGGTCGATGCTGGAGCCGTGCTGGACGACCTTCAAGGCGACCTTCGCCCGGTGGGTGTGCTCACCGGAGACCGGGTCCACGGTGGCGTCCCACATCACCGGAGCGGGCATCACCGCACGCTTCTTACCCGACTTGGCGTCGGTGAACACCACACTGCCGTCGGCCTGCTGCGCAGCTTTGAGGCCCTTGGCCCTGAGCGGCATCGTGTAGGCGTAACCGCCCGCGGAAGGGCGCTGCTTGATGGTCACGTACTGCTCGAACCCGGACCGGGTGGCCTCCACGACCACGTCCGCGCCGGGCACCGCATCACGGTAGGTCGCCTTCGGACCGTCCAGGACGGGGGTGGGCAGGCCGCCCTTCCATTGCAGTTCGACCTGCTCCTGGCCCTGCCCGAGAGTTACCAGGGTGCGCGCCGCGGCCTTGCCCGCCGCCTTCAGCGAGGCCGGCCTGCTGCCGCCCTTGCCACCCAGGACCAGACCCTCGGGGTGAGCGGCGGGAGCGACCGTGCCGTCGGCACGAGCCGCCAGGTCCAGGTCCACGTCGGTCCACTGTCCGCCGCGCTTGAACCGCACCGGGCCGGCCGCGAGCTCCGTGGTCAGCGACCCGTTCGGGTTCACCCACGTCGTGGACGTCTCCGAACGCTCCGACAGCGCCTCGACCCGCTTGCCCGACAACCGCGCGGCCACCCGCGCCGACGCCAGGTCGGCCGCCTGCGTCGCCCAGTGCCGATCAGCCTTGGCCGCCGCGGCATGAGGTGCTGCGAAGGCCGACTCGCTTCCCTGGAGCAGTGAGACGGATACAGCCAGGGCGAGTGAACCGGCTATGGGCACGGCCACTTTTCGAAAAAGCCCCCGCCGCCATGTGGGCGACGGGGGAAGGTGCTGATGCACTCTCAACCTCCGTGTGAAGACCCTGTGATGGGTCGAGAGGTGAGCATAGGTCGAGGACACGACAAGACGGGACGTCAGATACCGTGCGAAGTGGACTGTTTGATTCCTTAACGCGCATGCGAGGCTCACTAACTTGGCGAGAACTTGACTCTTGGTCAGGAACTGGGAACGGTCTCGTCCGACTGCGTACATCCCGTGAAGATCGCTGAGGTGATCGCCGGGCGTGGCTGCTCCCCTGCCGTAGAGAGTGATCTTTGTCTCTTCACGTCGCCGGTGAACGGCAGCTCACCCTTGCGGCGTACATGACTGGCACTCAGGTCGCGTTCCCTCTTCTGGCTTTGTAGGTGGGAGCGGACACCGCTTGTCGACGAGTTTGGGCAGCACTTATCGATCAGCGAGCCGTGACATGTCGATGAGAACTGACACCGCTCGGTGGCGGAGTCGATGTCTTTCCTCTGCTGTGTGGTGACGTTGGGGTTGCTCTTCGGGAGGTCCTCAGTGGTCTGCTGTCATCACCGGTCGGCGTCCTGTCGTCGAAGGCCGTCGAGGATGACGTTCATCAGTGGCCGTGCCGTGGTTTTCCATTCGTTCCATTCCAGGCGGCTGAGGTAGGCGATCAGCAGGAGGAACCCGTGGGCGTCTACGTCCGTGCGGATGGAACCGGCCGTTTTCCCGGCATCCAGCAGGTGAGCGAGGGCGCCTTCGATGGGGTCGTGGCTGTGGGCGACGAGGTCCTGCCACGCCGTCGGCTCGAGCGCTGCCAGGACGCCGCGCTTGATCTCGGCGTAGTCGATCACTCGGTCGAGCCAGTGACGCAGGGCTTCTGGCCGAGCGCCTCCACCGCCTTGGTGGTGGTGCCGAACCCGGCGTAATCCACGATCAGCTCAAGGTCCTTGTCCGCGCACTCGGTGTTGGACTCCGCCACGCCGGCCAGCCCTTGCCGAGCCGGTCGCAGCGGACGGCGAGGCCTTGGTGTCGAGCCGCGTGGTCACGCAGGCCGCGCCGGGCGCTGCGTCACTGATCCCGGGAGCCGGAGTGGTGACCGCGATGGCAAACCCCGATACCGCTGCCCACGCGCTGGAACGGTTACGGGCCGGTGCTCAGACACAACGCCGACTAGGGCGCGGCGACGCAGCCGAGGTAAGGCCACCTGCCAGCTGCTGCTCACGTCACCGGTGAGCACCTTGACCGCCACAAAGCGGTTGATCTTGGGATCGTGTGCTCCCCAGACCTGTCCGAACCCGCCCGCACCGATCGCCTCGATCAGCCCGTAGCGCCCGTCCAGCACAGGTCCTTCCTGCACCGCTCCCCCTTCCCGCGCTCAGCGCTGACGAGGTTGTGCTCGACTGTGGGTGGGGCGTCGTGATCTTGGTACCGGCGGTCATTGCCTTTCATCGGGCCGGCTTGTAACCGATGGGATGCTGGGCGCATGATCATCGTGTGAATGACTGGATGCGTGCCCGGAACGGTTGGACGATCCTTCTGATCTTCTGGGGGGTCACGCTGACCGGCGGGCTCCTCGGGGAAGCCATGTCGCGGATGGTCTTCGAGCACCACCCCGCGGCATCGGTCACCTCGAACCTGCCTTGGGTGGTGGGCGGCTCTCTGTTCGTGGCCCTCAGCGGCACCGTTGGTGTTCTGCGGCGGCGTCGGCGGCAAGGCTGACGAGCACCGGCAATGCCGTTCCAGGGGTCGGGGATGTGGAGAAGGCGCGCGAGTTGGTGTTGTTATGGCGTCATACCTGGCCCGCGCGGCCTTGTCCCATCGTGTCCTCACTGGTCTCCAGCGCCATCGACTCGGCGCGCTGATCGGCGAGTTGGCAGACGCGTGGACGGCCTCGGAAGAGGGGCGACCGCACGACCGCCGGGGCCACGGCCGCATGCGTGCGACTGGAGCAGGACCCCGTCACCAGTTGGTGTTCACCGACCGCTCATCGCTGCTTCGGTCATCCTGCGCTTCCAACTCCCCCACGCGGCGCCGGCCGTGCTCTACGGCGTGGACCACTGCACGATCACCCGGGCCGTCCACGAGATCCGCCCGCTGCCGGCTGCCCGTAGCTTCGCCGTGCCGGGCCGTCCCGACGTGCGGCTTCGCACGCCGGCGGATGTCTTCGCCTATGCCGCGGCGGAGGGCGTCGAGCTGCGACTGGATGGTACGGAGGTCCGGGTACGCCGTCCGCGGGGAAGCAAGCCCGGCCGCCGCGCCTTCGTCTCGGGGAAGATGCGGCAGAACACCAAGAAGACCATCGTCGTCACCGGCGAGAAGGGCCGCACCCTGTGGGCCGGGGCGTTCCGCCCCGGGCGCATGCACGACCGGACGGCTGTGAAGACCGCGGGGATCTGCGACCTGTTCGAGCGGTACCCGCAGGTCAAGGCACAGGACGATGTGGGCTGCCGGGGACTGGCCAAGCGGTTCCCCGACCAGGTCCAGGCCCCGCAGCTGAAGCCGAGGAAGGACGCGCCGGCAGAGGACGTCGCAGCGTGGGAAGCGGCCCGCCATCAGCAGTCCTCAGAACGGATCTGCGTCGAGCACGCCCACGCCGAACATAAGCAGTGGCGGCCCCTCCAGCGGTACATCGGACGCCGGGAGTATTCGCCGAGACCTACTCCGCCGTGGCCGGTCCGGTCTCCGACCGCGTCGCCGAGAGCTGATCACCACCGGCCAACCCGCCAGGCCAGCACGGCTCGACCTCAATCGAGCACCACGTCGTAACCAGACGTGCACCCGTCACGCTACGCCGTGACAATCACCAGTGACAGGAGTGCTGGTTTGCAACTGATCGAGCATGTCGCCGACAGGCAACAACCTGCGTGGAGGGGGCAGGTGATCGTGAACAGCCTGACGGTGAAGGGGAGTTCGTACCGGCGGCAAACTGACATGGCAGAACGTCACGATCGTCGCCATCGGCTTCATTGTCACGCTGTCAGCAGCCTTCAGCGGCTACTACAAGTACCGCGAGCGCAGGACGAGTCGGCCGACCTTGAGTCCGGTGCGTCCGAGCTGCGTGTACTTCATGACTCCTCAGCCAACGCCTTCGAGTGCGCTCAAGGCAACCACCTGCTTGTGGGGGGATTGCTCCCGTGTGGAATCGGGGGACAGCCGGAGGGAGTCGGGGCGGTTTCGTCTCTAGCGTGCAGTACATGACACGTATGGAGGGGATCCGCGCCACGCGGCGGAACGTGCTGGCGCTCGGTACCGCGGCGGCGGTCACGCCCTGGCTGGGCACCGCCCCGGCCCGGGCCGACACGGTCGGCGGGGAGTTCGACGAGCTGGACATCACCGAGCTGCGCGGGCTGATGGCGGAAGGGCGGCTCGACGCCGAGCGGCTCACCCGCTACTACCTGGAGCGGATCGAGCGCCTCGACCCGCTCCTGCACGCGGTGATCGAGGTCAACCCCGACGCCCTGCGCGAGGCCCGGCGGCTGGACGCGAGCGGCGGCCCCCGGGGCCCGCTGCACGGCATGCCCGTGCTGTTGAAGGACCTGGTCGAGACCGCGGACCGGATGCACACCACGGCCGGCTCGCTGGCCCTGGAGGGGCTGCGGCCCTCGCGGGACGCCACGGTCGCCGCCCGGCTGCGGGCCGCCGGTGCCGTCGTCCTCGGCAAGACCAACCTCAGCGAGTGGGCGGGCGGCCTCTCTCTCACCCACCACGCCGGGTGGAGCGCGCGCGGCGGCCAGACCCGCAACCCGTACAAGCTGGACCGCTCGCCCAACGAGTCCAGCTCCGGCACCGGTGCCGCCGTCGCGGCCAACCTGTGCGTCGCCGGCATCGGCACCGAGACCAACGGCTCGATCATCGACCCGTCGTCGGCGAACTGTGTCGTCGGGGTCAAACCGACCGTCGGACTGGTCGGCCGGGGCGGGGTGATCCCCGGGGTGCCCAGTCAGGACAGCGTGGGGCCCATGGCACGCACGGTCCGGGACGCGGCGATCATGCTCGGCACGCTGGTCGGGGTCGACGGGAGGGACCCGGCCACGACGGCGAGCCGGGGACACTTCCACCGCGACTACACCCGTTTCCTGAATGCGGACGGGCTGCGCGGGGCGCGGATCGGGGTCCCGCGGACCGTCTACTTCGGGTACAGCGATCACGCCGACGAGATCGCGGAACGGGCGATCGGGGTACTTCGCGCGGCCGGAGCGGTGATCGTCGACCCGGCGGACATCCCCACGGCCGAGCAGCTGGAGGACCTGCCCGGCTCGATGGTCGTCCAGGCCTACGAGTTCAAGCGCGCCCTGAACACCTATCTGGCCGCAGCCGGCGGTGAACACCCGCGCGACCTGGCGGAGTTGATCGCCTTCAACCGCGCGCACGCCGACCGTGAGCTGCGCTATGTCCGGCAGGACGGGCTGGAGGCGGTGCAGCGGCTGGACTTCTCGGAACGGGAGTACGAGGAGGCGCTGGCGGTGAACCACCGGCTGTCCCGCACGGAGGGCATCGACGCGGTGCTGCGCCGGTACCGCCTCGACGCCCTCGTGATGCCGACGACCGGTCCTCCGGCCAAGATCGACCTGATCCGGGGGGACACGTACGGCGGCGGCGCGTCCACACCCGCGGCGCTCGCCGGGTACCCCGCGGTGAGCGTGCCTGCGGGCTTCGCGTTCGGCCTGCCGGTGGGGGTGACGTTCATGGGGACGGCCTGGAGCGAGCCGGTGCTGCTGCGGCTCGCGCACGCGTACGAGCGGGCGAGCCGGGTGCGGCGGGTGCCGGGCTACCGGGGAGCGGACGTGGGGTTCTGACCCGGTTCAGGGGCGACTCGCCCGGACCTCCCGGTGGATCGCCCACGCGTCGGCCACCGGGCCCACGTGGCGGAGTTTGGGTGGGGTTGATCACCGTGCAGATCATCTGGACACGGCCGTCGAGGATGTCCAGGGGCAGGGTGTGCAGGACCCTGCCGTCACGGTCGTAGAAGACCGCTCCGGGCCGGCCGTTGAGCTCGTGCGGCTCGAAAGTCACCTCGATCCGGGCCATCCGCGGGCAGCCCGAGCCGAGCAGCCGGGCCACGTTCCGCGCCCCGGCGACCGCCCTGGCCGGCTGCGGTGCCTTGCCGCCGCCGCCGTCGCCGACCATGGACACGTCGGCGGCGAGGAGGCCTCGGAGTCCGCCCACGTCTTCCTCGCGCAGGGCGTCGAAGAAGCGGGACGCCAGTTCCTCGCGCTCCGCACGGTCCGCCTCGAAGCGGGGATGGCCTGCCGCCATGTGGCGCCGGGCCCTCGACCCGCTTCAAGCGGTCCGGGTCGGTCACGGCGCAGCCTTTCAAGATCGATGAACCCCCACTGAGTCGCCGTGACCGAGCCGGCCGCATGAAAGCCGGCATCGGTGGAACCCACGAACGAGGCGCGTCCGACGGACGGACGCGGAGCGGAGCGGACGATGTCGGTCGATCTCGCGGGGTTCCTCGGTGTGGTCCTGCTCGCCTACCTGGTACCCGGCCCCGATTTCCTGGTGATCGTGCGGGCCGCAGCACGGAGCACCTCGCTGGGCCGGGCAGCCGCCCTGGGCGCGCAGACGGGATTGTGCGTCCACATGTGCGCCGCGGCGCTGGGCCTGTCGGTGATCGCCACCCGCTCGGCCCTTGCCTTCACCGTCATCAAGCTCGCAGGCGCCGCGTACCTGGTCTACCTCGGTGTACGTGCCCTGCTCGACGCCCGTGAGCATGCCCGCGCGGGCGTCGGTCCGCAGAGGGCCCAGCGGTGGCGGCCACGGGATGGTCATGCCCCGCGGTCGGGCGCCGTCGCGCCGGTCGGCCGCCGGACCGGCTTCACCCAGGGGTTTCTCACCAATGTGCTCAATCCGAAGGCCGCGTTGTTCTTCCTGAGCGTTCTGCCGCAGTTCGTCGACCGAGGCGCTTCGCCGACGGAGCAGATCTTCCTGCTCGGCGCGCTCGACATCGTCATCGGCATCGTCTACTGGCAGGCCGTGGTGGGCCTTGCCGCCCGGCTGCGCGCCGTACTGGGCCGTCCTGCGTGGCGCCGCCGCTGCGAGCGGATCAGCGGCTGCCTGTTCATCGCCATCGGGGTCGGGGTGGCCGCGGTCGAGTGACCGGTGCACCCGACGTCCGTACTAGATCTGGCGCGGCGAGGCCGACCGCGGCGGACTCAGTCTTCCTTCCTGCTGGACATCCGCGACCGGACAGGCGGCGACCCCCGACCACGGCCCGCGCCGACCGGTCATGACCGACGACCGGTCGACGGGCAATCGGTCATCGGTCACGCCGCCGGATCGGTCATGACCGATCCGCCCCGGCCCCATCGGGCACGCGCTCCGGTGACATTTGCCGGCTTCCAAACGGACCCGTACGAGCTGATCTGCCGCACCGACGAAGGCGTTGTGCGCGGCCCAGGCACGGGTCCGCACGCTGGTCACTTTCAGCCCGGTCGACGGCATCACTGACACAACCTCAGCCTTCGTGGCAGGGTGCGATGATCAGAGTCGGCAAACGGAGAGGGCGTCCATGGAAGCGCGAATGTGGGACGCACTGGTCGGTGTGGCGAAGCAGGCGTACACGGCCGGGCTGGGCGAGGGGACGGTGCCGCGCCCGCTCATCATGCCGCTGGTGCGCGGCGAGCTGGTCGGGATGATCTGGGTCCGCCCGATCAAGGTGGGCCAGGACGCGCTCACCGGGATCGCGGAACTCGCGAACATCGCCGCGGCCGCCGGCGCGGACGAGGTCGTCCTCGTCTGGGAAACCCATGACGTTGCCACCGCCTGCGAGCTGCCGGTCGTCGGCCCGGCGCCGTGCCTGAACATGGTGCTCGCCACGCGTGACGGGCATGTCCTGCACCAGTTCCCCTACATCGAGCAGCTCCTGTCCCGCAGCCCCGAGGGCTGGGCATCGATCTCTCCGGACTGGAGTCCTGCCCCCGCACCGCAGCCGGGCGCCGAACTAGTGCCACCGATCCAAGCCGCGGTGAACTATTCCTTCATCCCGATCGAGATCGACCACCCCTCCCCCTTCGGCGTCACCGTCGTTCTGATGGAAGAGGACGGCTACCGCATCAGCCTGACCGAAGCGTTCGCTCACTGACCTGTGTGGACGAGAGGACCGAAGCCGTGGCCCGCAGTCCTGACGACGATGCGGCTCGCCGCATCTGCGACACCGGCGAAGCCCGCGGCGGTGCCGGCGGTGGCCCCCGGCGAGCTGACCGCCGTGATGCGGTCATGACCCGCAACAACTGACCGTCGCCCGAAACCCTCCCCGTCGCGTCCCCCATGCCCTACCTGGGTCGTCGCAGGTGGACGTCGAAGACGTACTCGCTGCCGACGTAACGCGTCTCGGTGCTCTCGATGCGGGTGCCGTGCTGGTCGTCGATCTGTCGGCGCTCGACGAGAAGTGGTGAGCCGACGTCGACTCCCAGGCGAGCCGCGTCCTCGGAGTCGGCGCTCGCCGCGACGAGGGTGCCGAAGGCTTCGGTGGGGACAATGTCCCGCTCCTCCATGATCGCGTGCAGGGAGTTGGTGGCGAGATCGTGGGTGAGCACGAAGGAGCAGCGCGGTGCGAGACGGACTCGCTCCAGGGCCATCGGGGTGTCGTCGGCGTAGCGCACCCGGTCGATGCGGATCGCGCGGCTCTGCGGCGAGAGTGCGAGGTCGGCGGCCTCCTCGGCGGTGGGCTGGAACCACTCCGCCGTCAGCACCTGTGAGCGGACCCGGTACCCCTTGTCGGTCATGTCCCGGGTGAACGACCGGAGTTGGCCCATGGCGCGGTGCTTCTCGGAGCCCGAGGAGAAGGTTCCGGCTCCCGGGACCCGGTAGACGAGCCCCTCGGCCTGGAGGGCCTTCACGGCCTGACGGGCGGTCATGCGGCTCACCCCGAACGTGGCCGCGAGTTCACTCTCGCTCGGCAACGGCCGGCCCGCGGGGGTGCGACGCGCCTGCTGCCGGAGAGCGTTCGCGATCTCGACGTAACGGGGAGAGCTTGCGCCTGCCAATGATGACTCCTTTGCTCGGGGCGTCCGGCGATGTGCCGGACCCATGCTATCCAACGGTATGGCCGACTAGTCAGGGCGGGAAAACAACGGTCCCGTCGATGGTCTTGACACTCCTACCACCCCCTCCTACGGTAACGAGCCGTATAGACAGCTAGTGGGGTCGATGGTGATCCCCGGGTCAGGAGGCACGGTGTCGAGCCAGGACACGGCCCAACTGGGCATCGACGTCGGCGGTACCCATGTGAAGTGGGCGCTGACGACGGAGGGGGAGGTCGTCCGCACGGGCGAGGAACCCACGGCTCGCCAGGGCGGGGACGCCCTCGTCGACCAGCTGGGCGGCCTGGTGAACCGTGTCGGCGCGCAGGTGGACCTCGTAGGCCTGGCCATGCCCGGACTGGTCGACACCGTGCGCCGCGAGACCCTGTTCGTGCCGAACCTGCCGGGTGACTGGGACCGTTGTCCGGTCGCCGAGCGGGTGGAGAAGCGGGTGGCCGGGGTGCGGGTGCGGCTCCTCAACGACGCCCGGGCGTTCGGGTACGGCGAGTTGCGGCTGGGCGCGGGGCGGGGCGCTCTCGACGCGCTCTTCGTGACCGTGGGAACCGGGGTCGGCGGGGCCCTCGCCCGGGACGGCGACATCGTCATCCGGGCTGTCGACCGCGTGCCGGAGCTGGGCCATCTGGCCGTCGATCCGTTCGGCGAGCGGTGCGGCTGTGGCGCCGTCGGCTGCCTGGAAACCGTCGCCTCCGCGTCCGCCCTGGTCGGGCGGTGCGCGCGGGCGGTTCTCACCGGGCAGTCCGCCGTCCTGCACCGGCTGTCCGGCGGCAGTCTGGCCCGCCTCACCGCCCGGATGTGCGCCGAGGCCGCCGACGAAGGGGACCCCTGGGCCCTCGACGCCTTCGCCCGCGTCGGCGGATATCTGGGCATGGCGGTGGCGAACGCCTGCGTGCTGCTCCAGACACCAGTGGTCGTCGTAGGCGGCGGCCTTTCCGGCGCGTTCCACCACATCGCTCCGGCCGCCGAACGGGTCCTCGCCGAGCGGGTGGACATCATCGGGCCCGTCCGCCTCCTCAAGGCGGAGCTCGGCTCCCACGCCGGCGCCGTCGGAGCGGCCCTCTACGCCGGGGCCTCCCCCACCGGCGCGCGGAGCCCACACCTGTCGGACGCCAAGAAGCACGCGACGAACCCCGCGCAGAACCACGCGACGAACTGAGAGACCCATGGACTGGATTCAGCACGCACGCCATCTCCTCGACGTGATCGAGCGCACCCAGCAGGAGGTCATGGAGGCCGCCGCGGACATAGCCGCGGACGCGATCGGCGGCGGTGGTGTGGTGCACATGCTGGGCACCGGCCACTCGCGTATCCCCGTCGAGGAGATGTTCCCGCGCTACGGCTCCTACCCCGGCTGGCACCCCATTGTCGAACTGTCGATGACGTTCCACACCGAGGTCGCGGGCGCCAACGGGCAGCGGCAGGCGATGTTCATCGAGCGGGTGCCCGGTCTCGCCGAGGTGGTCTTCTCCAACTTCGAACTCCGGCCCACCGACGCGATCATGATCTTCAGCGCGGGGGGCCGGAACGCCTTCCCGGTGGAGGCCGCGCTGCTGGCCCGCAAGGCGGGTCTGAAGGTCGTCGCCGTCACCTCGCTCGCCGAGGCGCGGTCCGTCCCCGCGACCCATTCCTCGGGCACGGTCCTGGCCGACAACGCGGACGTGGTGATCGACCTGTGCACCCCGACGGGCGACGCGGCGTGCGTCGTCGAGGGCTGGGAGCAGAAGGTCGGGCCCACCAGCACGATCGCGAACGTCGCCATCGTCAACACGGTCAAGGTGCTCACCGCCCGCAGGCTCGCCGAGCGCGGCATCGAGCTTCCCGTTCTCACCGGCGCCCAGATCGCGGGTGCGGAGCGGTCGGCCGAGCTGTTCGAGAACGCGTACCTGGAGCACGCGCGCCGCAAGGCCGGTGTGCTGAAGGTGAGTTCATGACCGGGCCCGGGACCGCCTGGGTCGTCGGAGCGGACGGCGGCATCGGGCGGGCGTGCGGCGACCGGCTCGATGCAGAGGGGTGGCGGGTGCACGGCTCCGACCGGCCGGACGAGGACGTCACCGCGCCCGGCACGGCGGAGTCCGTCGCCGCGCGTCTCGCCGCCGGTGGAGGTTTCCGCGCCGCCGTGCACGCCATCGGGATGAGCGGTCGCCGACAGGGCGACGGGCCCGTGGGCCTGTGCACCGACGAGGGCTGGGACGAGGTGCTGAGGGTGGATCTGACCTCGGCGTTCCGGTTCCTGCGTGCATGTCTTCGGCATGCCGAGGACGGCGCCTCGATCGTCCTGATCGGTTCGGCGCTCGCGTCGTCGCTCGACGAGTCGTTCCTGACGGCGGCCTACCGGGTCGCCAAGGCCGGGTTGGTGCCGCTGGTGGAGGCCGCGGCCTTCGAGGGGGCGAGCCGTGGCATCCGCGTCAACGTCGTGGCGCCGGGACTCGTGGACACGCCCATGGCACGAAGAGCGTTGAGCGATCCGGCGATCCGCACGCGTTTCCCCTCTCTGATGCCGCTCACCCACCGTCCCGCCTCGGCCGACGAGGTCGCCGCCGCGGTGGCCTGGCTGACCTCTCCGGAGGCGCCCCAGACCACCGGGGCGGTCCTCCCGGTGGACGGCGGATGGCACCTGCGGGCGTCTTCGCCGGCTCCCTCAGCTCCAGCGACTTCACCCGCTCCAGCGACCTCCGAGAGGTACGCCCGATGATCCCCGGCACCCGCCACACCTCCGACGATCTCGCCGGCCTGCCCTGCCTGTGGGAGGGGGACGTACTCGTAGTGGGCGGCGGCTCCGCGGGCAGCTCCGCCGCGGTCGCCGCGGCACGGCGGGGCGCCCGGACCCTGCTCGTGGAGTCCGGGGGGTTCCTCGGCGGCACCGGGACCCGGGTCCTGGACACGTTCTACGGCTTCTACGCCCCGGGACCCGCCGGCGACCGCGTGGTCGGCGGCGTCGGCTGGGAAGTCTGCGAGCGGCTGCGGGACGCCGACATGTCGTTCGAGCGGCCCAACACCTATGGAGCCGGTACCGGGGTCACCTATGAGCCCGAGGCACTGAAGCTGGTCTGGGACGACATGGTCCGGGAGTCCGGTGCGCGGGTGCTCCTGTACGCGCTGTTCACGGCCGCCGTGGTCGACGACGGTGCCGTGACCGGTGGGGTCGTGGAGACCCGGCGCGGTCCGGCGCTGCTCCGGGCGAGGACCGTCGTGGACGCCACCGGCGAGGGCGAGGTCGCCTGGCGGGCCGGTGCCGAGCTGGCGCCCAGTCTGCCGCCGGCCTCCGTGCAGCCCGCGACCTCGACCTTCAGGGTCGGAGGCGTCGCCGGGAAGACCGCGACCACCGGAGAACTCCACCAGCTGATCGCAGCCGGCCAGGACACCTACGACCTGCCCCGGCGCGAGGGGTCCATCCACATCACCAAGCTGCCAGGTGTACGGCACGCCAACATGACCCGGGTCGCGGGCAAGGACCTCACCGATCCCTGGGAGTTGACGTGGGCCGAGCAGGAGGGCCGCCGCCAGAGCCGGGAGTACGTGCGGTTCCTGGTCGACCGGGTCCCCGGCTACGAGCACGCCTACCTCCTCGGCACCTCCTCCCGCCTCGGGATCCGCGAGACCCGCCGCCTGGAGGGCGAGTACGTCCTGACGGGAGCCGACTTCCGGGGCGCGCTCTCGCACGCCGACGACATCGCCCGCTGCGGCGCGCCCATCGAGGACCACGCCGCGGGTACGGCGACCCGGTGGGAGTACGTCGGCGGCCGGGCCGAGCCGGACGACGCCACGTACGGGATCCCGTACCGCACGCTGGTCCCCGTGCGCCTGGACGGGCTGCTCGCCGCCGGGCGCTTCTTCTCCGCGAGCCACGAGGCGCACGCGTCCGCCCGCTCGATCGGCCAGTGCACGGCCATGGGCCAGGCGGCCGGTACCGCCGCCGCGCTCGCCGCCGACGCGGGCGTACAGCCCCGGAAGGTCGACCACGAGCTGCTGCGCAGCCGGTTGAAGGAGGCGGGGGCAATTGTCTGAGAACGCGGCGACGACCGTCACCACGGTGCTGGGTTCCGTCGAGCCGGGCGAGCTGGGCCGGGTGGACACCCACGAACACCTCTTCCTGCGCAGCCCCCTCCTCGTCGGTGACGAGATCCAGGACCGGGCGAAGGTCGAGGAGGAGGTCAGGGCCGTCCGGGTGTCGGGTATCGACACGGTCGTCGATCTGACCCCGATCGGGCTGGGGCGCCGCCCCGGCTGGACCGCGGCGGTCAGCCGCCGCAGCGGGGTGAACATCGTGCTGGCGACGGGGATCCACCGCACGGCCCACTATCCGCGCGGTCACTGGGTCCACGAGATCGGCGTCGACGAGCTGACCGCTCTCATGACCGAGGACCTCACCGTCGGCATCGACGAGCGCGACTGGCAGGGGCCCACACCGCGCCCCGGCACGGTGCGGGCCGGGATCATCAAACTGGGGGCGAGCTACCACGCGATCGCCCCACCGGAACGGGTGTGGCTCGAGGCCGGCGCCCGGGCCGCGCTCGCCACCGGCGTACCGGTCGCCGTCCACTGCGAGGTCGGCACCGCCGCCCACGACGTGCTCGACCTCCTCGACAAGTTCGGCGTACCGCCGACGCGCGTGATGCTCGCCCACATGGACCGCAACATCGACGTGGTGCTGCACGACGAACTCGCCTCCCGGGGCGCCTTCCTGGGCTACGACACCGTCGGGCGGACCAAGTACCACGCCGACGCGGCCGTGATCGAGCTGATCGCACGGGTCGCGGAGCGCGGACGGCAGGGGCATGTGCTGCTCGGCACGGATGTCGGCAGGAACTCGATGCTGCGTGCCTACGGAGGAGGGCCCGGGATGGACGTCCTCGGCAGGACGTTCCTGCCCCGGCTGCGGCGGGAGCTCGGTGCGGACATCGAGGAGCTGGTCAGCGTGGGCAACCCCGCCCGCTTCCTGACCGGCGGACTGCCCTAGGTCCTTATCTGGCTAGTTGGCTAGGTGAGTTCTGTCGGATCTCTTGACTCCCCATCCGAGCTATACAACCATACAGGCCGTCGGAGCGACGGGTGCGTTCGACCGAGGAGAAGTACCGTGAAGAACACCCGCATGACCCGCTTTACAGGAGCCGTGGCCACCGCCACGACCATCGCACTGGCCCTCACCGGCTGCGGCTCGACCGACTCCGGCTCCGACGCGGGCTCAGGTCAACTCGAAGGCCGCGGGCCCATCACCTACGCCGCCGCCAAGACCGAGGTGACGGCCGCGGCACCGCTCGTGAAGGCGTGGAACGCCAAGCACCCCGACCAGAAGGTGACCGTCGTCAACCTCGGCGCGGTCGCCGACCAGGCCCGGCAACTGCTGATCCAGAGCCTGCAGACCAAGTCCTCGCAGTACGCGGTACTCAACCTCGACGTGATCTGGACCGGTGAGTTCGCCGCCCACCGGTGGATACGCGAACTCGACCCCAAGCTCTACGCGATGGACCAGATGCTCAAGTCCGGCATCGCCGCCTCGACCTACCGGGGCAAGCTCTACGCCGTCCCCACCAACATCGAGGGCGGCCTCCTCTACTACCGCACCGACCTGCTCAAGGCCGCGGGCATCAAGGCCCCGCCGACGACCTGGGGGGAGATGCAGGCGGACTGCACCAAGGTCAAGGCCACCAAGCAGGGCGCCCAAGTGGACTGCTACGCCGGACAGTTCGACAAGTACGAGGGCCTGACCGTCAACTTCGCGGAGGCGGTGAACTCCGCGGGCGGCGTCATCCTCGACAAGGACGGAAAGCCGGACGTGGACACCCCGCAGGCGTTGGAGGGCCTCACCACGCTCGTGGACGCCTTCAAGAACGGCATGGTGCCCAAGAACGCGATCACGCTCCAGGAGGAGTCCGGCCGCCAGGCCTTCCAGGACGGCAAGCTCCTCTTCCACCGCCAGTGGTCCTACCAGTACTCACTGGCCAACGCCCGCGACGGATCGAGCAAGGTCGCCGGCAAGTTCGCGGTCACCACTCTTCCCGGGATCGGCGGTCACCCCGGTGTCTCCTCGCTCGGCGGCCATGTGCTCGCGATCTCGGCCTTCGGCAAGAACAGCAAGACGGCGAGTGACTTCGTCGCCTACCTCTCCGACGCCGCCTCCCAGCGCGCGGGCCTGGAGAACTTCTCCATCTCCCCCGCGACCGCCGAGACCTACGACGACCCGGCGCTCATCAAGAAGTACCCCTTCCTCCCCACCTCGAAGAAGGTCCTGGAGAACGCGATGCCCAGGCCGATCAGCGTCAGCTACGGCGACATCACGGCCGCGATCCAGGAGCAGGCGTACGCGGCGATCACCGGCAAGAAGACACCGGAGCAGGCACTGAAGGCGTTGCAGAGCGAACTCACGGCGATCACCGGCTGATCACCGGCTGACGAACAGGAACACTGATGCGCAACCCCCTCCCCCGGCGCTCTCCACACAGAGCGCCGGCCGGCGACAACCGCCTCGGCGCCGTCCTGGTGTCCCCCACGGTCCTCGTCCTCGTGCTCGTCATCGGTTACCCGATCATCGCCGCCATCGCGCAGTCCTTCTTCGGGGCGCCGGGGTTCGACGAGAAGACCGGATTCGTCTCGGACACCGAACCGTTCGTCGGACTGCGGAACTTCACGGACATCTTCGGCCCCGCCGGGGACCGCTTCTGGAACGCCCTGGAGAACACCAGCTTCTTCGCGGTCACCACGGTCGCACTGGAGACCGTCCTGGGCGTCACCATGGCCCTCGTCATGAACCACGCCCTGCGCGGACGCGGCATCGTCCGCGCCTCGATCCTCATCCCCTGGGCCATCCCCACCGTGGTGTCGGGACTGCTCTGGCGGTGGATCTTCGACTCCCAGGGAGTGGCGAACGCCGTACTCGGCACGCACATCCTGTGGTCGGCCGACGGCTTCGCCGCCCAGGCCTCCGTCATCATCGCCGACGTGTGGAAGACCGCGCCGTTCATCGGCCTGCTCGTCCTCGCCGGCCTCCAGATGATCCCCGAGGAGGTCTACGAGGCGGCACGGATCGACGGTGCCAATGCCTGGCGGCGCTTCACGGCCCTCACCCTGCCGCTCGTGAAGCCCGCGCTGCTGGTCGCCGTGCTCTTCCGCCTGCTGGACGCGCTGCGCATGTTCGACCTGCCGTACGTGCTGGTGGGGCCGCGGAAACCGTCCGTGGAGACCCTCTCGATGCTCGCCCAGCAGGAGGCGGCGAACGTCCGCTACGGAGCCGCGGCCGCCTACGCGGTCATCCTCTTCCTGTACGTCTTCGCCGTCGCGTTCGTCTTCATCGGCCTGCTCGGCGCGAACGTCTTCGACGACGAGGCACGGCCCGAGAAGGAGCCGCGGCGCGTGCGCCGGAGCCGTCGTGCCGAGGTCCCCGTCGGAGTCGCCGTATGACGACGCCCACGTCCTCCTACCGGTACCGGCCGCGCACCCGCTGGTCCGACCTCGCCTTCTACGCGGGCATCGCCGGGATCATCGTCTACTGCGTGGCGCCGTTCTACTGGATGGTGGTCTCCAGCCTGCGCCGCACCTCGGACATCTTCGACCTCACGCCGTTGCCCCGGCCGTGGTCGATGGAGAACTACCGGGCGGTGCTGGGCGCCGACTCGACCTTCCTGCGCGCGCTGCTCAACAGTGTGATCGTCGCCGGGGTGACCACCGCGGTCGCCCTCGTCATCGCCATCAGCACCTCGTACGCGCTGGCCAGACTCCGCTTCCGGTTCAAGCGGGTGCTGCTGACCCTGGTGATCGCGACGTCGATGTTCCCGCAGATCGCCCTGGTCGTACCGCTTTTGAAGCTGTTCACCGACATCGGCTGGATCAACACCTACCAGTCGATGATCCTGCCGTCGCTGTCGTTCGCGCTCCCCCTCGCCGTCTGGACGCTCACCACCTTCTTCAAACAGATGCCGACCGAGCTGGAACAGGCCGCGATGGTCGACGGCTGCACCAAGGGACAGGCCTTCTTCAGGGTGGTCCTCCCGGTGGCCGCGCCCGGTGTGTTCACCACCGCGATCATCACCTTCGTGAGCGCCTGGAACGAGTTCCTCATCGCGCTCTCCATGACCGACAGCCCCGACTACGAGACCGCTCCCGTCGCCATCTCGAAGTTCTCCGGCGTCTCCCAGTTCGTCGCCCCGTTCGGCAGCCAGATGGCCGCCGGAGTCCTGGTGACCGTGCCCCTGATCGTCGTCGTCCTGATCTTCCAGCGCCGCATCGTCGCCGGCCTCGCCTCGGGCTCCGTGAAGTGAACACCCGGCAGGGCAACGGCGGCCCGTACCCCCAGCCTTCGAACGGAGAGCAGATGTCCCAGCGCACCCGCGCGGTGGCGGTGGTCGGTTTCGACCACATGCACGCCGGCGATTTCATCAGGACGGTCCTCGACCACCCCACGGCCGAGATCTGTGGTGTGTGGGACAGCGATCCGCTCCGGCGGGACGCGGTCTGCGACGACCTGGGCGTCCCCGCGCACGTCCGTTTCGAGGACATCGACGAACTGGCGGCGACGGAACCGGACTTCGCCGTCGTCTGCTCCACGACCCACGAACACACCCTGTGGGTCGAGCACTTCGCCACCCGAGGCATCCACGTCATGGTCGAGAAGCCCTTCGCCGTCTCCCTGGCCGAGGCCGACCGCATGATCTCCGCCGCGGAGAAGGCGGGCATCCGTCTCGCCGTGAACTGGCCGCTGGCGTGGTACCCGGTGCACCGCACCACCCGCCGCCTGATCACCGAAGGGCGCATCGGAGCCGTCACGGAGGTGCACTACTACGACGGCAACCGCGGCCCGCTGCACCATCTGCACGACAAGAAGTCAGTGGACGACGTCGGCCCGCGGGACAAGCAGAGCACGTGGTGGTACCGCGCCGCCGACGGCGGCGGTTCCCTGCTCGACTACCTCGGCTACGGCGCCACCCTCGCGACCTGGTTCCGGGACGGCGAGCTGCCCATCGAGGTCACCACCCGCACCCACGTGGCGGACGGCGACGAGGTCGACGAGCAGTCGGTGACCATCGCCGCCTACCCCGCCGGGCTCTCCACCTTCCAGACCCGCTGGGGGACCTTCACCGACCCCTGGACCCAACAGCCGTATCCCCGCTGCGGGTTCGTGGTCATGGGCACGCACGGCACCATCGCGAGCTTCGACTACGAGGACCATGTCACCGTCCAGACACCCGACCACCCTGCCGGCGAACGGGTCCCCGTCGACGCCCTCCCGCTCAGCGAGCAGAACGGCGTCGCCCACTTCATCCACGCCCTGGACACCGGCGCGCCGGTGGCGGGGCCGATCTCACCGGCGATCTCGCGGGCGGGCCAGTGCATCGTGGACGCCGCCATGATCAGCGTCACCAAACGCCGCACCGTCGAACTCGGCGCCTCGCTCTAGGGGAGAGACCATGACCACCGATGCGAGCGCCGAAGCGAGCGCCGATATGGGCGCCGACGTGAGCGCCGATACGAGCGCCGTTCTGAGCACCCCCGGCGTCGAGGTCGACTACCTGCCCTCCGACCCGATCGGTTTCCGGCCGGCGATCGGCATGATCGGCTGCGGCAACATCAGCGGCATGCACCTGGCCGCCTACCGGCGCGCCGGCTACGACGTCGTCGCCCTCTGCGACCTCGACGCGCGGGCCGCCGAGACCCGCCGCACCGAGTTCTACCCGCAGGCCGTCGTCTGCACCGACTACCGGGAACTCCTGGCCCGGGCGGACATCCAGGTCGTGGACATCACGGTCCATGTGGAGGACAGACCGGCCATCGTGCGGGCCGCGATCGACGCGGGCAAGCATGTGCTGAGCCAGAAGCCCTACGTCAAGGACCTGAGCGTCGGAGAGGAGCTCGCCCGACGGGCCGACGAGGCGGGCCGGGTCCTGGCCGTGAACCAGAACGGCCGCTGGGCGCCCCACTTCGCCTACCTCCTCCAGGCGTCGGCCCAGGGCCTGATCGGCGAAGTGGTCGCGGCCGACTTCGCCGTCCACTGGCCGCACGACCTGGTCGTGTCCGGACACCCGGTGTTCTCCACCATGGAGGACCTGATCATCTACGACTTCGCCATCCACTGGTTCGACATCATCGCCCAGCTCTTCCGGGCCCAGGGCCCCGCCGTCGAGGTCTACGCCGTCAAGGGCACCACCCCCGACCAGACCATCCCGGTACCGACCTGGGCGCAGGTGTCCATCACCTTCGAGAACGCGGCGGCCACGCTGGTCCTGCGCGGCGCGGCACACCGGCTGGAGGAAGGGCGCTACCGCGTCGACGGCACCAAGGGGGTGATCATCCACGACGGCCTCTCCCTCGGCGGAGAGACCGTCAGGCTGGTCACCGACGACATCGATCAGGTGACTCCCCTGATCGGCGACTGGTGGGACAACGGCATGCACGGAGCCATGGCGGAACTCCTGACCGCCGCCCACGAACACCGCATCCCGTCGAACGCCGCCCGCTCGGCCCTGCCCGGCCTGCAACTCTGCTTCGCGGCCCTCGAATCCGCCCGCACCGGCCGCCCCGTCGACCCCCGGACCATCACCCGGATGCCGGAGTGACCGGGACGGTCGGCGGTCCCGCAGCTCCACCTCCCACCTACCCAGATCATCAGCTGCACACCGCTGCCGGGCTCCCCCTCGAAAGCGGTGGCGTCCTGCGGCAGCCGGAAAGATGCCCAGCCTCAGGCGGCTGCGGCGGAAGACGGTGGCGCCTGGCGCGCACATACCGCGCGCCCTCCCTCCTCCGGGTGGAGTCAAGGCTGGTCAAGACGCAGTGCCGGCCCTGGCGTCCCTCCTGGTCGAGCCGGATCCCGCCTGCCCTGACTGGCGGTCCCGCCGGCATAACGGGTGGCGTTCGGAGACCCGCCGGCCAACCTCCGCTGAAAACTGATTTCTGACGGATATTCATCATGTCAGGTACATGACGGGGAGGGATTCCAGGGCATACCATCACAACGCCCCGGAGGGGCGGTCGACGGTGCGTCCGGCCCCCACCGGACAACCCGTGCCGCTCCTTCGCGTACCCGGCCCCGCCGGGGCCGGATTCCCCCCACGGATGAAGGAGCAGCAATGCCCCTCGGCACTTGGCTCAAGGCAGGCACTTCCGCCACAGCGCTCGTCCTCGCCATGGCGGGCGCCGCGACCGCCGCCCCCGCCTCCTCTCCCGCTCCCGCGGGTGAATCGTCCGCCGCGCTGGCCGCAGCGGTGACCCTTCGCTACGACGACAGCCGCGCCGCAGGCTGGGAGGCCTCGATCGCGGCCGGTGTCGCCTCGTGGAACGCGAACGTGAGCAACGTCCATCTGGTGGAAGCGGCGCCCGGCACCGCGGCCGAGATCGTGATCGTCGCCACCACGGGCTGGCCGCAGGCCACGCTCGGCCCCGTTCGCCCGGGCCGTCAGGTCCGCGTCGAACTCGGCAGCCAGGCCGTGGACCAGGGCTACAACAAGACCCGGATCGCCGCTCACGAACTGGGGCACAGCCTCGGCCTGCCGGACACCAAGCCCGGCCCCTGCTCACAGCTGATGTCGGGGTCCAGCGCCGGCACGGCCTGCACCAACGCCACACCGAATGCCACCGAGCGCTCCCGCGTACAGTCCGCCTACGCAAGCGGAATTGCCGGGCTCGCGCCCGCTGACGGCCGGATGCTCATCGACGCGCCCTGACCACACGGCCATCGAGCGGACGGGCTTCCCGGGGGTCTCGCCGAGATCCCCGGGACGTGGTGAGCAGCCCGTGGCCGGTAGCGGTACCGGCGGAAAGGGGCGCCCACTCCCCTACCTCGCCCAGGTGACCTGGCTCCACCCCGCCGACGAGCCCACCCGCACGATCACGGCGCCCGCAGCAGGGCCACGTCCGCCAACGCGACGTACTTCACCCCTGACATGGCGATGCAGCCGATGCTCGCCATCCGCAAGCCTTTCGTGACGGCCCGTCAATCCCGTCCTGGGCGGTTTCCAGAGCATTGATGATCACATGTCACGGAGTCTCCAGCTCGAGAAACATACCGGGACACCGCCACGTCCCGGACACGGGCCGCCAGAGGTTCTTTCACCCCATTTCCTAACCCCTTGTTGAAACTCCCTCCAGGTCCTAGTCTTGCGGCGTGTCGGCGCTGAGGCCGGCCGGCCCAGCATCGGGAAGGGATGGAGGCTCCCCTGGTGAAGACCCCGGTGAAGCGCACATCACGTGACATCCGCACCGCGAACCGCTACGAGGTACTGCGCCAGATCATCGCCGAGTCTCCCACCTCCCGGAAGGAGCTGGCGGCGGCCACGGGACTGAGCATCGCCACGGTTGCCACGCTCGTGGGCGAGCTGCTCGACCTCGGGTTGATCACGGAGGTCGGGTTCGAGGACTCGGCCGGCGGGCGCCCCCGGGGACTCGTGGCCGTCAACGCGTCGGGAGGCGCGTTGATCGGCGTGGACATCGCCGAGACCTACGTCCGAGTCGAGCTGTTCGACCTCGCGCTGAACGTCCTGGCCCGGGCCGAGGAGGATGTCCGCCCAGGCGAGAGCCTCCCCGAACAGGTGGTCGGCCATGTCGCCGCCGCCGTCGGCTCGGTGGTCACGCAGGCCGGGATCGAGGGCGCCCGGGTGCTCGGCGTGGGCGTGAGCGTGCCGGGGCAGGTGGACCGCGAGACCGGCATCTCGGAGTACGCGCCCAACTGGGACTGGCACGACGTGCCGCTGCTCGACCTGCTCTCCGAGTGCATCGCCTACCCCCTCTACCTGGACAACCCGCTGCGTGCCTCCGCCGTGGCCGAGCTCTGGTTCGGGGCCGCGCGCGGAAGCCAGAACGCCGTGGTGGTCAACCTCGGCACCGGCGTGGGCGCCGGTCTCGTCCTGGGCGGCGCGCTGCACCGCGGTGTCTCCAACAGCGCCGGCGAGTGGGGCCACAACACGATCGTCCTGGACGGACGCCTGTGCCGCTGCGGCAACCACGGCTGTGTGGAGACGTACGTGGGCGCGCCCGGGATCATGCTGAACCTGCGGGAGCTGAGCCCCGACAGCGAGCTGCTGCACCCGGGCGACCAGACTGCGACGATCGCCGCGCTGGCCCGGGGGATGCGCACCGGAGACCCGGTGGCGGTCAAGGTCGTCCGGCACACCGCCCGCTATCTGGGCGCCTCCATCGCGCACCTGGTCAACCTGTTCAACCCCGAGGTGGTCGTGCTCGCCAGCTGGGTCGCGACCGCCCTCGGCGAGCCCCTGGCCGCGGAGGTGCGCGAGGCCGTCGCCCGGCACGCGCTGCCCCGGCCGATGGCCGCCACCGAGATCGTCCTCTCCCCTATCCCGACGGACCCGGTGTGTCTGGGCGCGGCGACGTTCGCGCTCGAAGGGGCGCTCCAGTCCGTCGGACAGAAGCCGGCCACGACCAGACGCACCACCCCGGTGCGGGCCAAGACGCACCTGCGCTAGATCCCGTCCTCACCTTTGCGTTCGTTCGCCCGGCAGGGCGGGCGGACATGCGACGACACAGCCCAGGAGCCGTACCGCAGCACCTTCATGACGACGGAAGGGATGCACGTGTCTCACCCCCACCACAAGAGATCGGCCCTGCTGACAGCCGCAGCCGCGTTCGCTGTCGCGGGACCGCTGATATCCGCTCCGCCCGCGTCGGCCGCCACCCCCACGGTGGCCGAAGTGTCCCCGCACGCCGCCCAGACCATCGACAACATCGGCGCCTCGGGCGCCTGGTGGGTCAACGACCTGAAGAACTTCGACCCGAAGGTCCAGGCCCGGGTGTCCAGGCTGCTGTTCTCCAAGGACGGCCTGGCGCTCAGCAGTTACCGCTACAACATCGGCGGTGGCGGCACCGGCGTGAGCTACGCGCCACGCGCCCCCGAGACCTTCGTGAACGACGACGGGTCCTACGACTGGAGCAAGGACAAGGCGGGCCGTACGTTCCTGTACGCGGCCGCCAAGTACGGCGTGAAGGACCTGATCGCCTTCGTCAACAGCGCGCCGGCGCAGTGGAAGACCAACGCCAAGAGCTGCGGCGGCTATCTGAAGGCGGAGAACACACAGGACTACGCGAAGTACGTCGCCGACGTCACCGACCACTTCGCCAAGCAGGGCGTGCGGTTCGACTACATCAGCCCCTTCAACGAGCCGACCAACAGCTTCGACGACTGCGGTCAGGAGGGCATGCTGGTGCCGGTCGGCCAACGCGACGACATCGTGCGGGCGTTGGGCGCCGAGCAGCAGGCCCGCGGTCAGAAGACCGGCATCATCGCGGACGAGTCCAGCAGCACGGTGAGCTTCAACACCGAGGTCCCCCAGTGGATCTCGCAGCCCGACACCGCCCAGTACGTCGACAAGCTCGCCCACCACACGTACAACAACCCGGGCGACGACCAGCGGGCGAAGATCTACGAGACGTCCAGGTCGGTCGGCAAGCAGTCCTGGTCCACGGAGATCTGCTGCTTCGGCAACGGCGGCACGGGCTGGGCCCAGGAGTACGACCCCACCATCGACGGCGGTCTGAACCTCTCCCGGATCATCTACAAGGACTTCGCGACCGCGCACGACTCGGCGTTCCAGTGGTGGGTCGCCCTGTCGGAGATGGTCGGCTCCGACCCCCTCGCGAAGAACTCCGAGGGCTGGAACGACGGCCTGATCTACTACGACCCCAACTACGCCACCAACGGCAACCAGACCCTGTACTACACCAAGCGCTACTACGCGCTCGGCCAGTACAGCAAGTTCGTCCGGCCGGGCTCGGTCGCCCACAACGTGACCGGCACACCGGACGGCGTCGAGGTGTCGACGTACGACGACCACGGCACGTGGGTGGCGGTGGTCAACAACCACAACACCACCGACACCGCCCTGCAGTTGCACTTCAACAGCAGGGCGCCGGTGCGCGCGAGCAAGGCCGTGCGGACCTCGGCGACCGAGAGCTGGGCGAACGTCACCAAGCCGTCGGTCAAGGGCAACACCGTCTCTGCGACCCTGCCGGCCCGGTCCATCACGACGTACGTCCTGGACCAGAAGGGCCGCAGCACCTCGGCGGTCACGGGCGCGCTGGCGGGCAGGCAGTCCGGCAAGTGCCTGACCGCGAACGCCTCGGGCGCCGTGATCACCAGTTGCACGGGCGGGTCGGAGCAGGTGTGGTCGTACGACTCGACGGGCCGCCTGAAGGGCGTGAACGGCTATCTGACCGCGGGGAGTTCGGGGCTCACCACGAGCCCGGAGACGACCCGTGACGGCAGCCAGCGATGGTTGCTGAACTCCAACGGCCAAGTCGTCAGCGAGGCGTCCGGCACCTGCCTGGACGTCGGCGGGCAGGCGACGGCCGAGGGCAGCAAGGTCGGCCTGTGGTCCTGCAACGGCGGGACCAACCAGGCCTGGTTCAGGCAGTAACACCTCACCTGTGCAAGGGGGTTGCGGGCCGCTGGTGCGGCGGCCCGCGACCCTGGGGCGTCCGGTATCCCGAACGCCACACAACGCTTCGTGCAGACTTCGTCCAACCTCTTGCCGAAGCATTAGCAGAAGGTTAACGTCCCGCACCGCAGGTCCATTTGAGCCAACTGGCACTGAGCCGCAGAGCCATGGCGCAGAGCCGTAGCCGTATTCGAGACAAGGACGTCAGCATGTCGGCATTGAGCAACAGCAACTGGGACCGTCGAAACGTTCTGCGGGCCGCGATGGGCCTGGCCGCCGCCGGCGGGCTGGCCGCGTGCGGCAGCAACACGGGCCGCAGCAGTGGGTCGGACGACGCGCTCGTCCAGTTCTTCCACGCCTACGGCGAAGCGGGCACGGAGCAGGCGATCAAGCGGTACGCGAAGGCGTACAAGAAGGCCAACGTGACCACCAACTGGATCACGGGCAACAACTTCGAGGCCAAGCTGTTCGCGTCCCTGCTCACCAAGCAGGCGCCCGACGTCTTCGAGTTCCACCCGCAGATCCAGATGGTCAAGAGCGGCCAGGTCGCAGACCTGACCGACATCATCGACCCGGTCAAGGACGACTTCAACCCGGCCGACATCAAGTCGCACACCGTGGACGGGAAGATATACGGCGTCCGCATGATCGACGACCCGCAGTTCTTCTTCTACCGGAAGTCGATGCTGGAGAAGGCCAAGGTCGACGTGCCGACCACCCTCGACGAGCTGCTCGAGGCCGCGGAGAAGCTCACCACGAACAAGGTCAAGGGCGTCTTCCTCGGCAACGACCTCACCCCGGCCATCAACCCGCTCCTCTGGTCGGCCGGCGCCGACACCCTCACCCCCGACAACAAGCCCGCCTTCCACACGGACGCGGTGGCCGCCGGCATGAAGCAGCTGCGCCAGCTGTTCACCAGCGGCAACCTGCTCCTTGACGCCCCGGCCGACTACTGGGACCCGTCCGCGATCAACCAGGGCCTGTGTGCCATCCAGTTCTGCGGTATGTGGGCGATGCCCGCCATGCAGCAGGCGCTCGGCGACGACCTCGGCGTCTTCCCCTTCCCCAAGGTCGGCGACAACGGCAAGCAGTCGGTCTACAACGGCGGCTGGTCGATGTTCGTCAACGCCAAGGGCAAGAACGTCGACGCGGCCAAGGAGTACGTCAAGTGGCTGTGGATCGACCAGAAGCAGTACCAGGAGGACTGGGCCACCTCGTACGGCTTCCACATCCCGCCGCGCACCTCCATCGCCCAGTCCGCCACCAAGCTGAAGTCGGGTCTGCCGGCCGAGGGCGTCAAGCTCTTCAACGAGTTCGGGCACTTCGACAACATCGGCTGGACCCAGTCGATGATCACCGCCCTCACCGACGCGTTCACCAACAGCGTCCGTAAGAACAGCGACCCGAACGCCGCGCTCGCCACGGCGGAGAAGAAGGTCAACGCCGAGCTCAAGAAGCTCTTCGGTTAGGTCGACGGAGAAACCACGACATGTCGACCACCACCACGCGCGGGGTCGCCCAGCCCGCCCCGGCCAAGGCCTCACCGGCCCGGCCGCGGCGGGGCCTTCGGGGCAACCCGACCTTCAACTTCTGGCTCTTCACCGGGCCCTTCCTCATCGGCCTGGCGATATTCGTCTTCGTGCCGATCATCTGGAGCATCTGGCTCAGCTTCTTCGACGCACGCTTCACCGTCACGCCGAGCAAGTTCATCGGCTTCGACAACTACAAGAGCATGCTGACGAACTCCAACTTCACCGGTTCCCTGGTGACGTTCACGGTGTTCGCCGCGCTCATCGTGCCCCTCACCTGGGCCCTGTCGCTGGCCCTCGCGATGCTGGTGCACCGGCTGCGGTTCATGCGGGCGTTCTTCCGGTCGGTGTTCTTCCTGCCGACCGCCGTGTCCTACGTCGCCGCCGCGCTGATCTGGAAGATGTCCATCTTCACCGGTGTCCGCTTCGGCCTGATGAACACGGTGCTCGGCTGGTTCGGCGTGGACAACATCGCCTACCTGTCCGACCCGAACCCTCCCTGGTACTGGCTGGTCATCGTGACCGTACGCCTGTGGCTTCAGGCCGGCTTCTACATGATCCTGTTCCTGGCCGCGCTGCAGAACATCCCCGCGGAGCTGTACGAGGCGGCCGCGATCGACGGCGCCAAGCCGGGCTGGCAGACCTTCCGGTACATCACGCTGCCCCAGCTGCGCGCCACCTCGACCGCGGTGATCCTGCTGCTGCTCGTCGCCGCCTACCAGGCGTTCGACGAGTTCTTCAACATCATCACGACCAAGGCCACCTGGGGTCAGACCCCGCTCATGGTCCTGTACAAGACCGCCCTCGGCGAGAACCAGGACTACGGCGCCGGCAGCGCGGGCGCCGTCATCCTCACGGTGCTGATCTGCGCCGTCACGCTCCTCCAGGGCAAGTTCATGGGCTTCGGAAGGGGGGAGGACTCCAAGTGACCACCACCGCACCTCAGGTGGGCAAGGAGAGCCGCAAGAAGCGCGGAGGCGTCCTCGGCAACACGGGCCTGTACATCGCCGTCAGCGTCGCCGCCCTGCTCTTCCTGCTCCCCTTCTACCTGATCCTCCGCAACTCCCTCTCCACTGACCCAGAGATCACCGGCGAGAACTGGAAGTTGCTCCCCTCCTTCCAGTGGGGCAACATCAGCGAGCTGTTCGACGACCCGACGGTCGACTTCGCCAGGTCCATGTGGAACTCGACAGTGATCGCCGTCTCCATGACCGTCGGCACGCTGCTGATCTGCTCCCTGGCCGGCTACGGCCTCGCCCGTATCCCCTACAAGCACGCCAACAAGGTCTTCTACGTCGTCCTCGCGACCCTGATGGTCCCGACCGCCGTCACATTCGTGCCCAGCTTCGTGCTGGTCTCGTCCCTCGGCTGGATCGACACCTACCGGGGTCTGATCATCCCGGGCCTGTTCAGTGGTTTCACCTGCTTCCTGTTCCGGCAGTACTTCCTCGGGTTCCCGAAGGAGCTGGAGGAGGCGGCACGCGTGGATGGGCTCGGTTACTGGGGCGCATACTGGCGCATTGTCGTACCCAACTCGCTGAACTTCTTCGCGGCGATGGCCACGATCACGTTCATCAGCGGCTGGAACGCCTTCCTGTGGCCGTTGGTCATCGGCCAGGACCCGAGCTCCTGGACCGTCCAGGTCGCACTGTCCTCCTTCATGACCAACCAGACCGTCAACTTCCACCTGATCTTCATGGCCACCGCCATTTCCATCCTGCCCCTGGTGTTCGTGTTCCTCTTCCTCCAGCGCTGGCTGGTCCAGGGAATCGCGCAGACCGGCATCAAGGGCTGACACCTCTCTGAGGACCTGGAGACCGATGTCTTTCCGCACCACCACGGCTTTCGACTACGTCGAGGACGTATCCCCGGGCAGCGGGGCCCTCCCGCCCCGCGCCTGGTACGCGTCCTCCGACGCGAAGGCCCTGCCCCTCGACGGCGCCTGGCGCTTCCGGCTGTCGGCGACCGCCGACGCCGAGGACGACTCCTTCGCCGAGGAGGGATACGACGCCGACGGCTGGGCCGAGGTCACGGTCCCCGGGCACTGGGTCCTCCAGGGCGACGGCGCCTTCGGGCTGCCCATCTACACCAACCACCTCTACCCCTTCCCGGTGGACCCGCCGCACGTCCCCACCGAGAACCCGACCGGCGACCACCTGCGGGTCTTCGACCTCCCTGAGGACTGGCCCTCGGACGGCGGTGCCGTCGTCCGCTTCGACGGCGTCGAGTCCTGCGCGCGGGTCTGGCTCAACGGCACGGACATCGGTGAGTTCAAGGGCTCCCGCCTCGCGCACGAGTTCGCGGTGGGCCATCTGCTGAAGCCGACGGGCAACGTCCTCGCCGTCCGGGTGCACCAGTGGTCGGCCGGGTCCTATCTGGAGGACCAGGACCAGTGGTGGCTGCCGGGCATCTTCCGTGAGGTGACCCTGCTGCACCGGCCTGCCGGCTCCGCCGGGGACTTCTTCGTGCACGCCTCCTACGACCACCTCACGGGCGAGGGCACCCTGTGCGTCGACTCCGACGTCGACGGGCGGGTGCTCGTGCCCGCGCTGGGCATCGATGTCGCCACCGGTGAGTCCGTGACGGCCCTGGTGGCCCCGTGGAGCGCCGAGAGCCCCCGGCTCTACGACGGCGAACTGGTCACCGAGGGCGAGCGGGTCCCGCTGCGCATCGGCTTCCGTACGGTCGTCCTGGAGGACGGCCTGATCAAGGTCAACGGCAAGGCGGTCCTGTTCAAGGGCGTCAACCGGCACGAGTGGCACCCCGAGAAGGGCCGCACCCTCGACCTCGAGACCATGCGCGAGGACGTGCTGCTGATGAAGCGGCACAACATCAACGCCGTGCGCACCTCGCACTACCCGCCGCACCCGGCCTTCCTGGACCTGTGCGACGAGTACGGCCTGTGGGTCATCGACGAGTGCGACCTGGAGACCCACGGTTTCACCGAGCAGGACTGGCGGGACAACCCGGTCGACGACGACCGCTGGACCCCGGCTCTCCTGGACCGCGCGGCCCGTATGGTCGAACGGGACAAGAACCACCCCTCGATCGTCTTCTGGTCGCTGGGCAACGAGGCCGGCACCGGCCGCGGCCTGACCGCCATGGCCGAGTGGATCCACGGCCGGGACTCCTCGCGCCTGGTGCACTACGAGGGCGACTGGAACTGCCGGGACACGGATGTGTATTCGCGGATGTACGCGAACCACGCCGAGGTCGAGCAGATCGGCAAAAAGCTCGACGGCGGCACCCTGAAACGCCGCGAACTCCCCTTCATCCAGTGCGAGTACGCCCACGCCATGGGCAACGGCCCCGGCGGCCTCGCCGACTACCAAACCCTCTTCGAGAAGTACGACCGCCTCCAGGGCGGCTTCGTCTGGGAGTGGATCGACCACGGCGTCAAGCACGCCGAACTGGGCTACGCCTACGGCGGCGACTTCGGCGAGGAGCTGCACGACGGCAACTTCGTCTGCGACGGCCTCATCTTCCCGGACCGCACGCCCTCCCCCGGCCTGACCGAGTACAAGAAGGTCATCGAGCCGGTCCGCATCGACGGCGCCGACGGCACCGTACGCGTCACCAACACGTACGACTTCGCGGACCTGTCCCATCTCGCCTTCGAGTGGTCGTACCAGGTGGACGGCGAGACGGTCGAGGCGGGCACGCTCGCGGTGCCGCCGCTGGCACCGGGTGAGTCGGCGGACCTGAAGCTGCCGGAACAGCCCGCGCACGAGAGCGCGGAGGCGCACTGGACGGTACGCGCGCTGCTGGCGTCCGACACCGCCTGGGCCCCGCAGGGCCACGAGGTGGCCTGGGGCCAAGTGGCCTTGTCCGCACGGCCGTTGCCGGTAGTCGCCCCGACCGACGGTCCGCTGGCCAGCGACGGTGTGATCACGCTCGGCCCCGCCTCGTTCGACGCCCGCACCGGTGCGCTGAAGACCATCGGCGGGGTCGAGGTGAGCGCCCTGCGGCTGGACCTGTGGCGGGCGACGACCGACAACGACGAGGGCGCCGACTGGCAGACCGGCACCCGCTATGCGCAGCTGTGGCGCAAGTACGGCCTGCACCGCATGCGGCACCGCCTCGACTCCGTGGAACTCGGTGACGACGCACTGACCGTGCGGACCCGGGTGGCGCCGGCCGCCTGGGAGTTCGGCCTCGGCGCGGTATACCGCTGGACATCGGACGGCAACCGCCTGAAGCTCACCGTGTCCGTGGGTCCCCAGGGCGAGTGGCCGGTGCCGCTGCCGCGGCTCGGCGTGCGGTTCGGGCTCGCACAGGCGGAAGCCGTTAAGTGGTACGGCGGCGGTCCCGGCGAGGGATACCCGGACACCAAGTCGGCTTCCAGGATCGGACGTTGGCAGTCCACGATCGACGGGCTGCAGACACCGTACCTACGTCCGCAGGAGAACGGCGCCCGCGCCGATGTCCGCTGGGTGGAACTGGGCGGCCTGCGGATCGAGGGTGACCCGGAGTTCTCCTTCACCGCCCGGCCCTGGACGAGCGAGCAGCTCGACGCGGCCACCCACCTCACCGACCTCACCCCGGGCGGGACGGTCTGGGTCAACCTCGACCACGGCCAGCACGGCATCGGCACCGGATCCTGCGGCCCGGGCGTACTGCCGCCGTACTGGCTGCGGGCCGAACCGACCGAGTTCTCCTTCGTGTTCTCAGCCGCCAGTTGAGCATGCAGTCCTGAGGCCCCCCGTGGCCGGCCCACACCCCAACCGGCCGGCCACGGTCACACCCGCGTCCGTTTCCGCCCTCATCGGCACGCCACAGCCGCCCCATCGCCCCGCAGCGCCTCCTGACCGGAACAGTTGACGGGCGGTATCGCCAGGTACAGGGGACGATCATGGGAAAACCTCGCGCGGGGATCTCCCGGTGCGGCAGCCGTAACAATCGAGGATGACGGGGCTGGGCCCGCGCACCTTGAGCAAGTTGGCGACCTAGCTGCGGAGGGAGGGATCCGACGCTCCGGGTCGCGGGCGGCCGTGGAGGCTGCCGCTGTGACGGCGGGCCAATCTGACGCTACGTCAACTTGCCCCGCTGTTCGGTGTGTCGAAGTCCGCGGCCAGTCGCATCATCGACCACCTGGGTCCGAAGCTCGCGCTCACACCACGCAAACGGTTCGCGAAGGACACAGTGCCGATCGTGAACGGCACCCACGCACCGACCCGCGGCCGCAGCATTGCCGAGCAGTCAAAGAACTGTCGCTGCTCCACCGCCCACCAGGTCGTCATCGACGCCGACAGCCGGGCGGTCGTGATAGTCGGCCGGCCCGTGCCCGGCAAGCGTCGGCTGGGAGGAATCCGGCGCCAAGGACGCCGGACTCGTCATTCCGCACCGCCGCGCCAAGGGCAAGGAACTCCCAGCCTGGCAGGGGGCACACAACCGCTCGCACAAGCGAGTTCGGGCACGCGTCGAGCACAGCTTCGCCCGGATGAAGGGCTGGAAGATCCTCCGCGACTGCCGCCTGAAGGGGTACGGCGTCCACTACGCCATGCTCGGCGTCGTCCGCCTGTACAACGTCGTCCTCACCGGATAACCGAGCCCCCGCCGCCCGCCCCTATCACCCTCAACGCGCGATCAGGCCTGACCGACGACCCGTTGGTGCCGCATCCAGACACATCACAGGTCATCGGCGGCCGCCACACCAGTCGTGGTCAGATTTGGAACGCGGTCACGTCTACGGCACCGCCTTGATCGATATCGGGAGCGGTCCCGTCGTCGACGTGCTGCCGGACCGCACTGCCTGGACGTTCACCGTCTGGCTCGAGCAGCACCCTGGCGCGGAGATCGTGTGCCGTGATCGCACAAGTGCGTATGCCGAGACCATCTGGAGGGCCGCTCCGGACGCCGTCCACATCGCCGACAGGTTCCATCTGTTGCAGAACCCGCGTAAGGCGGTCGAGAAGTCGCACAGGCCTTCGCCGATCTTCGCCTGGTCCACGTGGTCGTCGAGGACGACCGCCGTGGACTTGCCCCCGCGCTCAAGGGTGACGGGGCGCAGCACACGGCCGCGGGCCTCAGCGAGGCCGCCTCTGGCGGCAGTGGAGCCGGTGCAGGCCACCTTGACCAAGGCGGGGTGGGAGACGAGGTAGGCGCCGACTTCCTGCGCGGCGGAGACGATGCTGATGACCCCGCCTTCCTCGGCCACCTCGGCCGACAGGTTGGAGTCCAGCACGGTCTCCGGCGACGGCTTGATGACGAGGGTGCCGCCGGTTGCCGTCGCAGAGGCGATCTTGAACGGGCCGGACGAGAAGGCGCTTTGCGCCCCGCCCGCGGCTGGAGGTGCAAGAGATCGGCCGGGGCGCCTACCGCGTGACCCACGACAACCGGAGGCTGACTCCGCTCACCGGCGGGCGCCTTCTGACGACTGTGCCGGAGTAGGCACAACGAGGCCCGGCGTCCGAGAACTCGCCGCCTACGACGAATGAGGTCCGGGCGTCGCCGACCCGGCGAAGGGCCACGGACCGAAATGCCTCTCACGCGTCGGGGGCCCGCCGGGCGGCTCCCATTGACCGGGCGAGCTGCCCACCCGCCCCCAGCCCATCGACCCCGCGCAGGGGAAATGAGGGGAGGTCGGCCTGCCGTTCAGTAATTGACAGGGTACGCGCGTACCTCTTAACGTACCCACATCCGGGCAATGCCGCCGCGGCTCGACGAGGAGCACCGATGCAGCACCTTTACGAGATAGATGTCCGAGTTCCGATGCGTGACGGTGTAGCCCTCGCCGCCAACGTGTGGCATCCAGTCGGGGGGAAGGCTCCGACGCTGCTCGTGCGCATGCCCTACGGCAAAGACGCGGTCGGCGTCACCCAGGGCGGGGCCATGCCCGACCTCATGCCTTTGCTGGAGGCGGGCTACGCGGTGGTGGTGCAGGACTGCCGGGGCACACACCGCTCGGAGGGCGAGTTCGTGCCCCACATGGCCGACCGCGACGACGGCGAGGACACCGTCGCCTGGATCACCGAGCAGCCCTGGTCCGACGGCACGGTGGGCATGTACGGCGGGTCCTACCTGGGAATGGTCCAGTGGGAGACCGCCGTGACCGGCGCCCCCGGCCTCAAGGCGATCGCACCGTCCGTCACCTCGATCGACAACTACGAGGCACCCTGGTACGGCCCGGGCGGTGCGCTCTCACTGAGCCTTGTCACGCTGTGGAACGCCATGATGTACATGGCCGACGCCCAGCGGTCCCTGGCGGCCGGCGAGGGCTCCGTGTCCCAGCTGCAGCAGCTCGGTCAGGCGGCGCTGTTCCCGGAGCCGCTGAACGACGTGCTGCCGACGGCCGAGGTCCCGGTACTGGCGGAGTACGGGAAGTGGTGGGACGACTGGATGGCCCACCCCTCCCACGACGAGTACTGGGACGCCATGGAGCTCACGCCCGAGCTCAAGAACGTCACCGTCCCGGCGCTCAACATCGGTGGCTGGTACGACCTCTACATCGGGCAGACGGTGCGCACCTACACCACCGCCCGTCAGAAGGCGGGCAGTGGGCAGGCGCGTGAGGGGCAGCGGTTGATCATCGGTCCGTGGGATCACATCTCCTCGACCGGCATCTATCCCGACCGCTCCTTCGGTCCGCCGGCCAGTGCGCAGATGATGGGTCTGACCGGCCTGCACGTGAAGTTCTTCGACCGCTGGCTCCGTGGCGACACCACCGCTCTGGACGGCGTGGCACCGGTGAAGATCTTCGTGATGGGCATCGACCAGTGGCGCGACGAGCAGGAGTGGCCACTGCCCGACACCAGGTGGACCGACTTCCACCTCACAAGCACCGGCCATGCCAACACAGCGGACGGCGACGGCGTGTTGACGACCGAGGCTCCGACCGGGGCAGGGCGCGACACCTACCTCTACGACCCGCGCCGTCCGGTTCCCACGGCCGGCGGGGCGACCATGCCGGTGACACTGGAACTCTGCGGCCCGGTCGACCAGCGGACCGTCGCCGCCCGCGAGGACGTCCTGTGCTTCGCCACACCCGTACTCGAAGAGGCCGTCGAGGTCACCGGTCCGGTCAGCCTGACCCTGTTCGTCTCCTCGTCGGCAGTGGACACCGACTTCACCGCCAAGCTCGTCGACGTCTTCCCCGACGGCAAGGCGATCAACCTGTGCGACGGGATCCTGCGCACCCGCTATCGCGGCGGCCTCGCCACGGAAGAGCTGATGGAGCCGGGCTCGGTCTACGAGATCACCGTCGACATGACCGCCACGTCCAATGTGTTCCTTCCCGGTCACCGCATCCGCGTGGACGTCTCCAGCAGCAACTTCCCCCGCTACGACCGCAACACCAACACCGGCGGCGTCATCGCCCGTGAGGGCGAGGAGCAGATGATCCCCGCGATCAACCACATCCATCACGGACCGGACCACCCCAGCCGCCTGGTGCTGCCGGTCATCGACCGCAAGGACCAGTCATGAGCGCCGCCGACCGGGTCGCCGAGCTGACCGCGACCTTCGCCGCTCCTTCCCTCGATGTGGCCCATCTGCTGTGCGACCGGCACCCCGCCGACCGCGTCGCGTTCACCGTGGTCGACAGCGAGGGAAAGGCTTCCACTCTGACCTTCGGCGAGCTCGCCGCCGACTCGCACCGCTGTGCGCGGGCGCTCCAGGGACTCGGCGTCGGTCCGGGTGACAGGGTGGCGACCCTGATGGGCAAGGGCACCGAGCTGGTCACCGTCATCCTGGCGATCTGGCGGCTCGGCGCGGTCTACGTCCCGCTGTTCACCGCGTTCGCACCCCAGGCCATCGCCCTGCGCCTGGAGGGGGCGGGTGCGCACGTCGTGGTCGTCGCCCCGGACCAGCGCCACAAACTCGACCCGGGCCCCGACATGACTGACGACCCCGAGCGCCGGATCGTCGTCACCGGACCCGGCACGTCGGACGGTGACCTGTCGCTGGCCGACCTCGTCGCGGCCGCGTCGCCCGAGCCGGTGCCCGCCGTCACGACCAGCGGGGACGGGCCCCTGGTCCACATGTTCACCTCCGGCACCACCGGTAAGCCCAAGGGCGTCATCCACCCCGTCTCCTACATCACGGGATGGCAGATCTACCTGGAGTACGCCCTGGGCGTCACCCCAGGCAGCAGCTACTGGTGCGCGGCCGACCCCGGCTGGGCCTACGGGCTGTACTCCGCCATCGTCGCTCCGCTGGCCGCCGGCATTCCCAGCCTGCTGCTGTCCGGCGGGTTCTCCGCCGAGACGACCTGGCGCACCCTTGTCGAGCACCAGGTCACCGACTTCACCGCCGCCCCGACCGTGTACCGAGGGCTGCGTTCCTCGTCGGTGCCGGTGCCCGAGGGGCTGCGGCTGGAGCGGGCGTCCAGCGCCGGCGAGCCCCTGACTCCCGAGGTCAACGAGTGGGCCGCCACCGCGCTCGGTCTTGCCGTGCACGACCACTTCGGCCAGACCGAGGTCGGCATGCCGCTGGCCAACCACCACCATCCCGAACTCGCCCGTCCCCTCAAGACAGGATCGATGGGCCGGCCGGTACCCGGCTGGAGCCTCACCGTCCTGGCCGACGAGAAGAACGAGCCCGCCGGAGAGGGAGTGCTCGGCCGGGTCGCGATCGACGTCGCGGCGAGCCCGCTGATGACCTTCCGCGACTACCAGATTCCCGGGCAGAGCGCTTCCAAGTTCACTCCCGACAACCGCTGGTACCTCACGGGCGACGCCGGGCGCGTGGACGCCGACGGCGACTTCTTCTTCTCCTCCCGCGACGACGACGTCATCATCATGGCCGGTTACCGGATCGGGCCGTTCGAGATCGAGAGCGTCCTCGCCAAGCATCCCGCGGTCGCCGAGTGCAGCGTGATCGGCGCACCCGACGACGTCCGCGGCGAGGTCATCGAGGCGTACGTCGTCCTGCGCGACGGCGGCGACGGTTCACCGGAACTGGCCACCGAGCTCCAGCAGTTGGTCAAGACCCGCTACGCCGCCCATGCCTACCCGCGCACGATCCACTTCATCGACGGCCTGCCCAAGACGCCCAGCGGCAAGACGCAGCGCTACCTGCTGCGGAAACGCCGACGCGCCGAACTCACCACCCCGGAGTCACGTTGACCGGCATGGAACCGCTGCTCGTCGAGCAACGCGGCCCCGTCCGATGGCTGCTGCTCAACCGCCCCGAGCGCCGCAACGCCCTCGACATCACCCTCATAGAAGCCCTGGACAAGCAGATCAGCAGCGCCGAGGCCGACCCCGACACCGCGGTCATCGCGGTGGCGGGGAGAGGGCCGAGCTTCTGCGCCGGCGGAGACTTCCACCAGTTCCTGGAGCTCCACGATGCGGGCGACAATCCGGTCGGCTTCCTGACCGATGTCTCGGCCTGCTTCAGCCGTATCGCGGCCAGCCCGAAGCCATGGGTCGCCGTGCTGCACGGTCACGCCGTCGCCGGGGGCCTCGAACTCGCGCTGGCCTGCGATGTCGTCGTCGCCGCCGACACCACCCTCATCGGCGACGGCCACCTCAACCGGCGCCTGGTGCCGGCCGGCGGGTCGAGCGTCCGGCTGCCCGGCGCGGTCGGACGGGGCCTGTCCCGCTGGCTCCTGCTCACCGGCGAACTGCTGCCCGCGACCGCCTTCGAGAACACCGGCTGGATCCGCGCGATCGTGCCCGAGGCCGACCTCGAAGCCACCGCCACCCGTATCTGCGGCCAGTTGGCCGACCGCCACAGCCCAGCCCAGGAACACCTCAAGACACTCCTGCACCGGATCGACGGCATGGCCCCCGAGCAGGCCCTGCGCGAGGAACTGGCCACCTTCGCCGCCAACTGGTCGGCAAGCTCGGTGGCCGACGCCCTGCGGGCCTTCCTCGCTCCCTCCACCACGAAAGCGGACATCAAGTGAATCGCTACCAGGGACGCGTTGTCGCCATCACCGGAGCCGCACAGGGACTCGGCCTCGCCATGGCCACCCGGTTCGCCGCGGAGGGAGCCACGGTTGCCCTCGCCGACGTCAACGAACAGGCCCTCACCGACGCCGCCGAGACCATCACCGACGCCCACGACGCGAACCTCCGCACCGACAAGGTGGACGTGACCGACTCGGCCCAGGTCAACGCCTGGATCGACCGGGTCACCACCGAACTCGGCCGCCTCGACGTGCTGGTCAACAACGCCGGCATCATCCGCGACAACCGCGTCGAGGACATCACCGACGACGACTGGCACGCGGTCGTCGGCGTCAGCCTCACCGGCGGCTTCCACTGCGCCCGCGCCGCGTTCGGACCGATGAAACGCCAGGGCTACGGCCGTATCGTCAGCTTCTCCTCCATGTCCTGGCGCGGAAACTTCGGCCAGACGAACTACGTGGCCGCCAAAGCCGGCATCGTCGGCATGACCCGCACCCTCGCGCTCGAGGGCGCCCGCCACGGCATCACGGCCAACGCCATCGCCCCCGGCCTCATCGAAACTCCCATGCTCGCCTCCATGAACGGCCCCGCACGCGACAAACTCACCAACAAGATCCCCATGCGCCACACCGGCCGCCCCGAGGACATCGCCGAAGCCGCAACCTTCCTCGCCAGCGAGGCCGCCGGCTACATCACCGGCGTCGTCCTGGACGTGGACGGCGGCATCTCCATCGGATCCTCGATCCGATAGCGCCGCCTCGACGCTCAGGCCGTGACGGTGGGCTCGCCGTCGGGGACCGTCACGGCTCAGGGGGCCTGGTGTCGAGGAGAGCGCGCAGGCACGCTTGGTGCTGGTTCTGGGCTTCGCAGACCAGGTTCTCGTTGTGAATGAGACGCAGATCGATCGGCCACGGCGGGGAACTCCCAGTACGCCGTAGTGTCCTCGGCCAAGGCGCGGACCCGGGCGAGGAGGAGAGCGATGTCGTCGCGGGGCGGGGCGACGGCATCGGCGAGCATCGAACGGCCGACGTCGATCAGCCGGGAGTCTCGGCCGGAGAACGCGGCAGGGCGGTCGGCCAGGTGCCGGAGGCCGACGTACGGGTCCGGGGGGAAACGGCGGACGAGACCGTCGGTGTACAGGGCCAGGAGGTTGCCGGGTTCCAGTTCGACAGTCGTCGTCTCGAAAGGCATGCCACCGACTCCCACCGGCGGCCCGGGAGAGAGTTCCACGTGGCGGACGCTGCCGTCGGGCCGTCGGGCCGTCGGGCCGTATGACGAAGGGCGGCGGGTGGCCGGCGCTGGCCAGGGTCCAACGGCGGGTGACCGGATCGTAGACCCAGTTCCAGGTCGGCCAGAGTCTGCACGGCGGTGCGCCGGCGTCCCATGGTGGCTGTGGCCTTCAGGCCGTGACCGATCACGTCACCGACGACGAAGGCGGCACGGAGCGACGGCAGAGGAATGACGTCGAACCAGTCGCCGCTGGAGCCCCCGCCTGGGTACGTTATACGATACGCTAGTACCCGCATGCAAGATCAACCCTACGGCCGGGACGACCACCCGCCGCCTCCGGCGAAGACGCTCATGGGAGACTGCTGCGGTGACAGCCCCAACCGACTCGCGTGACCGACGCCCGCGCCGAACGACGCGCAGGCGGGTCGTCGACACACACCGGCGCGACGAACTGCTGCGCCAGGCCGAGGCGATCATCCTGGCCGAGGGCTTCACCGCGGTGACCATGGACGAGCTCGCCCAGAGACTGGAGTGCTCTAAGGCGACCCTGTACAGCCTGGCCTCCACCAAGGAGCAGCTGGTGCTGACGGTCACCCGGGCCTTCTTCCGGGATGCGACCGCCGAGATCGAGCAGGCCGTCCAGGCCGAGCCCGACCCCAGGCAGCGTATCCGGGTCTACCTCACCGGCGTCGGCACCGCCATGCGCCGCCACTCCAACGCCTTCTATGACGACATGGTCGGCTACGAACCGACCGCACAGATCTACCGCAAGAACTCCGCCGCCGCCGCCCACCGGGTCCACCAACTCATCGAGGAAGGCGTAGAGGCCGGCGTCTTCCGCGCGCTCAACGGGCACTTCGCCGCCCAGGTCGTGGCAGTGACCATCGACGCGGTCCAGTCGGGGGTCCTTCTGGAGAGCACTGGCCTGACCGCCGGCGACGCCTTCTCCGAACTCGGGGACCTCCTCCTGGAAGGGCTCAGTTCGGGGCAGGGCGCATGCGGCCCGCCTTCCTCAGCTGTCCGCCCGCCCGGGGATCAGGTTTCCGCGCCCAGGTAAAGCCCGCGGAAGGGGTACGGACTGCACCTGGTCGAGGGGCGAGGCGAGATCCAGGCGGAGGAACCCTTCGGCGAAGTTGCGGCACGTGTGAGCACATCGGAGCGGCTCTCCAGGGCGGCGGGGTGAAGGCCGGTCTGCCGCTCTGCCTGATCGGCGACTCCGGCACCGGTAACCACCTGCGGATCGGGATCGGGATCGGTACCGCGATCGCCGAGGCGGGCCTGCGGGTCCGCTACACGACCACGGCCAACCTCGTGAACGAGCTCGCCGAGGCCGCGGACGAGAAGAAACTCGGCCGGACCCTCGCCCGCTACGGGCGCATTGATCTGCTGCCTGGACGAGTTCGGGTATCTCGACCTGGACAAGACCGGCGCGAAGCTGCTGTTCCAGGTGTTCACCGAACGGGAGGAACGACGGGCGATCGCTGTCGCCTCCAACGCCCCGTTCTCGGAATGGACGCAGACCTTCATCTACCCCCGGCTCTGCGCAGCGATCGTGGACCGGGTCACCTTCAACGCGCACATTGGCCCGGCCGCCCGGTGGCCGCTCAGAGCCGCCACCGGGCGGAGCCTCAAGCCGAGGCCGCGGCAACGCAGAACTCATTGCCCTCGGGGTCGGCCATCACCACATGGTGCCCCTCGAACTCCTCCAGGACGACCCCGCCCGCCTCCACCAGCCGCTCGGACTCCGTCCTGATTCGTGCCCACCGCTCGCCGGAGCTGCCGTGTCCCGGCACCCGGACGTCGATGTGGAGTCGGTTCTTCGCGGTCTTCGCCTCGGGGACCTTGAGGATGCAGAGCCGGGGACCGGCTCCGTCAGGATCGCAGAGCCACGCACCGTCGTCCTCGGATTCGTCCTCCGGAAGGTCGAACTGCGCGAGCCACTCCTCGCGGGTTGCGAAGGGAGCAGGCGGCGGCTCGTCTACATACCCCAGGGCCGTTTTCCAGAACGCGGCGAGGAGTTTCGCGTCTGCGCAATCAAGGGTCAGATCGATTCTGGCTGCCATAGCAGGACCGTAATGCGCACCTCTGACAATCGCAGCTGACGCAGAGCAGGGACGGCCGCTGATACCCCATGGCTGGCCGGACACTGCCAGACTCGCTGCCGCCGACAGCCCTACGAGAGCTGTCGGCCGCAGCTTTGCTCAGCCCGGACGTTGTCTGCCGACCGAGCCACTGCCGTCTCCGTCGTCCACCGCGAATCGGAGAATCCGACGGTCCCGGATCGAACACGGGTCGAGATCCTGCGGTCCGTCGAGCCTGTCGGGGGCCCGCCGTCCGGTCCGGATCCGATGCGTTTCACGCTCCCGTCCTGGCCCCTTCCCCCGCTAGACGGTGTTCCTCTCTTTGCAGAGGTCGGCGTCCGTGCGCAGGTGGGCTCAGTTGCTGCGGGAGAAGTAGGCCTTGCCCCGGTGACCGACTCCGGCCGCCTACGGGGGCAGCCGCCGGGGCCGCGGACCCGTTACTTCTTGGGCACCGGGATGAACCGCGGACTGTCCGCGGCCTGGCCCGCGATCAGCGCGAACGCCAGCGGGCGGCACTTGCGGTCGCTGCCGGATGGGCCTTGCTCGCCGTCCCCCCTTTTGAGCGTCCCAGGAGAGTCGCGTTGAGGCGGACTCTTCGCCGACGCCGGATGAGTTGTCGCTGAACTGGACGATCTCTTCCTGATTATCGGCTGCCTCTTCGCCTGAACTCCCAAGCACCGGGCCACTGTTACTGAACAGCCGGCGGCTCGCGGGCCTTGGCGGGCGATTACTCCGCCAGTGCGCCCATGGCCCGATCGAGCAGGACAGCGAGGGGAACAGTGCCCTCGCAGGCCACCCACCCTCTCGCGGCCGCGTCCAGGCAGCCGAGGGCGGCTGCGACGAGCGCGGTCGGCCTGGGATCCTCCGGCCGGCCAGGACTGGCGTCCAGTCGCCTGGCGATCTCCGGCACCATCTGTTCCTGCCACTTCAACTGCTTCTCGAAGTGCCGGGCGCGCAGTGACGGCGTCTGCTGCAGCAGGCGCAGAAAGATCAGCGCCCGCTCGGGTGCTTCCCCGTTCACCCGCACCAGGACATCGAAGGCCCGGCGCAGCGCCACCCAGGGCCGCTCCACGTCGGGGCGGGCGGCGAGCGCTTCCGTGACCTGCTGGCCATCGCCCTCCAGCCCGCTCAGCACGATGTCTTCCTTTGTCCCGAAGTACCGGAACAGGCTGGCGCGCGACAGTCCCGCTTCAGCGGCGATCTGGTCCGCGGTCGTCTGGTCGAAGCCCTGATCAGTGAAGAGCCGGAGCGCCACTTCGGTGACTTCCGCCCGGACAGTTGCCCGCATGCGTTCACGCAGACCGGGCGGCTTCGGAGGGGTGCGCTTGGCGGTGTCGGCGGAGTCAGTCATGCGAGCAATACTACCTTCACGACTCAAACTGATACTCAGTCTCGAATGAGAGCAGCATCTCACCAGCACCACCACATTCGGACGACAAATCATCTTGAGACTTAGTCTCACATGGATGTAGGGTCTCTCAACGGAGGCTTCGCGAACGAAGTGCTGCGAACCGGCACCCGCCAGGCTGCCGCCGGCCTCCTTCACCCGACCCATTCATCCAAGGAAGCTGCTATGACTACCGCGTTCGACCCGATCGACCTGAGCGGCAAGGCGCTGGCCAACCGCATCGCGATGGCGCCGATGACCCGCAGCCGCGCCGACGCCTCCGCGGCCACGGCGACGGAACTGATGGCCACCTATTACGCCCAGCGCGCGAGTGCCGGCCTGATCATCACCGAGGGCATCCAGCCGTCGGTCGTCGGCCAGGGCTACACCAACACCCCCGGCCTGCACTCCGCGGCACAGGTCGACGCCTGGCGGAAGGTGACCGACGCCGTCCACGCCCAGGGCGGCACGATCTTCGCGCAGCTGATGCACACCGGCCGGATCAGCCACCCCAGCCTGCTGCCCGACGGACTCATCCCCGTCGCCCCCTCCGCCGTCGCGGCGGCGGGCCAGGTGTTCACCTACCAGGGCCCCCAGGACTACGTCACACCGAAGGAACTGACCCCCGGCGACATCACCCAGACGATCGCCGACTACGCCGACGCCTCGCGCAACGCGATCACCGCAGGCTTCGACGGCGTGGAGATCCACGGGGCGAACGGCTACCTGATCCACCAGTTCCTCGCCCCCAACACCAATCTGCGCACCGACAGTTGGGGAGGAGGGCCCGCGGACCGGGTCCGCTTCGGCATCGAGGTCGCCACAGCCGTCGCGGAGGCGATCGGCGGCCACCGCACCGGCTTCCGCATCTCCCCCGGCAACCCCTACAACGACATCGCCGAAACCGACCCGGCCGACGTGCTGGAGACCTACACCACCCTGACCGCCGGACTCGCCCGGCTGGACCTCGCCTACCTGCACCTGCTCGAAAGCCCGGACCGCGACCTGACCAGCCGGCTGCGCAAGGACTGGCCCACCGCCTTCATCCTCAACCCCTTCACCCACCCCGAGACCACCGGCCCCGACGCTCTCACCCTCATCGAGGACGGCACCGCCGACATCATCGCCTTCGGCGCGCTCTTCCTGGCCAACCCCGACCTGCCGGCTCGCCTCGCCACCGACGGCCCCTACAACACCCCCGACCCGGCCACCTTCTACGGCGGCGACCACCACGGCTACACCGACTACCCGGCGCTGCACGCCGACAGCGCATGACCTGAACAAAGATCACCATTCGCGAGCATGACGAGGCAGAACGCGGTGTCCAGGCCGCAGGCCAGAGTCCTTCCAATCCAGCCCGGTGCCTGATGGCGCCCCCCTCAAGAGAACGAGCCCTCGGGTGAACCGGAGGAATGACACGGTGGAGATCGAGCTGCGGATCAACGGGTCCGCCCGAAGACTGGACGTCGCGCCGCAGGTGAGCCTGCTCGATGCGCTGCGGGAGTATCTGGGTCTGACCGGTACCAAGAAGGGCTGCGACCAAGGCGCGTGCGGTGCCTGCACGGTGCTGGTCGACGGCCGGCGGATCAACGCCTGCCTCGCGCTGGCGGTGCAGTACCAGGGCCGTGAAATCACGACCATCGAAGGGGTCGACCACCCGCTGCAGGCGGCGTTCGTCCGCACGGACGGTTTTCAGTGCGGCTACTGCACGCCGGGGCAGATCTGTTCGGCGATCGGCATGCTCGCCGAGTACAAGGACGGCGCGCCCAGCGCGGCGACCGAGCATCTCGCCGACCGTGGCGGGGAGCTGGACGACGCGGAGATCCGGGAACGGATGAGCGGCAACCTGTGCCGCTGCGGCGCCTACAACGGCATCGTCTCGGCGATCAAGGAGGTCGCGAAGTGAAGTCGTTCTCCTACCTCAGCGCCCCGGACACGGCCACGGCGCTGCGCACGATCGCGGACCACGAGGACGTGAAGTTCCTGGCGGGCGGGACGAACCTCGTCGACCTCATGCGCGAGGGCATCGAGCATCCGGCGACGGTCGTGGACATCACCCGCCTGCCGCTGACCGGGATCGAGGAACTCCCCGACGGCAGCCTGCGTGTCGGGGCGCTGGTGAGCAACAGCCAGCTCGCGGCCGACCCCCTGGTCAGGACCCGCTATCCGGTGCTGGCGCAGGCGGTCCTGCTGGGGGCGTCCGCCCAGTTGCGGAACATGGCGACGGTGGGCGGGAACCTGCTGCAGCGCACCCGCTGCATGTACTTCTACGACGAGACCTCGGCGTGCAACAAACGCGCGCCCGGCAGTGGTTGTGACGCGATCGGCGGATTCTCCCGGGGCAGTGCGGTGCTGGGAGCGAGCGAGCACTGCAACGCGACGCATCCCTCGGACATGGCGGTGGCGCTGGTGCTGCTCGACGCGGTCGTCGAGGTGGAGAGTGTGCGCGGCGTGCGGCGTATCCCGGTCGCCGACTTCCACACGCTGCCCGGCGACACGCCGCACATCGAGACGGTGCTGGCCGCCGACGAGCTGATCACGGCCGTCGAGCTGCCGCCGGTTCCGGTGGCGGCGAACTCGCGCTACCGCAAGGTCCGCGACCGCGCGTCCTACGCCTTCGCCCTGGTCTCCGTCGCCGCCGCGCTGGCCGTCGAGGACGGCCGGGTCGCCGAGGTCCGCCTCGCACTCGGAGGCGTCGGCACCAAACCGTGGCGTGCCACCCAAGCCGAACGCGCGCTCCTCGGCCGGCCGGCGACCGAGGAAGCCTTCCGTCAGGCGGCGGAAGCCGAACTCGCCGCCGCAGTGGGCGGGCCGCAGAACGCCTTCAAGATCGAGCTCGCGCAGCGCACGATCGTGGCCACCCTGCGGCAGCTGCTGACCGACGGGAGCGCGGCCTGATGTCGAGGTCAAAGGCAACCGGTTCACGCCCGGTCAGTGTGACAACCATCCCTGCCCGGCCCGCGCGGCCTCCGCGTGATGTGCGCCCGGGCCGTACTGAGGAAGGCAGGGCGGCATGACGACGATCGGACAACCGCTCGACCGTGTCGACGGCGGGGTCAAGACGACGGGTGCGGCGAAGTTCGCCGCCGAGCATTCCTATCCCGGCCTCACGCACGCCGTACTCGTGCACGCCACCATCAGCCGCGGCCGGGTCACCGCCCTGCACACCGACGAGGCGAGCGCGGTGCCGGGCGTGATCGCCGTCCTCACCCACCTCAACGCGCCTCCCATGAAACCGGCGCACAAGCCCGGAACATTCAACTTCGCCGGTTTGTTCTCCGGGAGTTCGGTGAACTACTTGCAGAGCGACGAGGTGCACTGGGAGGGGCAGCCGATCGCGGTGGTCGTCGCGGAGACCTCCGCCGCCGCCCGGGAGGCAGCCGCGCTGGTGCGCGCCGAGTACACCGTCACCAAGTCCTCGGTGGACTTCGAGGGGGCCGAACAAGACGCACAGCCGCAGCCGAACGACTCGTTCTTCCCCCGGGGAGCAACCAGGGGTGATGCGGAGGCGGCGCTGGCTACCGCGCAGGTGTCGCTGGACCTGCGGTACACCACCCCACCGCACAGCCAAAACGCGCTGGAGCTGCACGCCACCACCGCCGTCTGGGACGGCGACCGGCTGACCGTTCACGACGCGACGCAGTCGATCGACTGGCTCCGCACCCACCTCGCGCTGCGGTTCTCCGTGCCCAGGGCGAACGTACGGGTGCTGGCGCCTTTCGTCGGCGGCGCTTTCGGCGGCAAGGTCTCGATGTGGCCCGGCACCATTCTCGCGGTGCTGGCGGCCCGGGCGACCAAGAGGCCGGTGCGGCTGGTGCTGTCGCGGGAGGCGGTCTACCGCACGGTGGGCGGACGCACCCCGTCCATCCAGCGGGTCGCGCTGGGAGCGGACCGTGACTGCAGGCTGACCTCGCTGCTGCATACCAGCGTCACCCGCGCCAGCGAGATCGGCGGTACTTTCGAGCAGGTCACCTCTGCGTCCCAGCATCTGTACGCGGCCGAGAACATCCTCGCGCGGCATGACCGTGTCCAGCTCGACCTGCTGCCCAGCACCTTCATGCGGGCGCCGGGCGAGGCGATCGGCACCTTCGCGCTGGAGTCCGCGATCGACGAACTGGCCTATGAGCTGGGTATGGACCCGATCGAGCTGCGCCTGGGCAATGACACCGCGGTCGACCCGATCGACGGCAAGAAGAAGTTCTCCCACCGCAAGCTGCCAGAGCTGTACGCGCTGGGCGCGGAGCGGTTCGGCTGGCATGAGCGCAACCCCGAACCTCGTTCGACGCGCGAGGGGCGGTGGCTGGTCGGGACGGGCGTGGCCACGGCGTTCCACCCGGCGTTGATGATGCCGGTCAACGTCATGGTCCGTCTGTCGGCCGACGGAAGCGTCCTGGTGCGCTGCGCCTTCCACGAGATGGGCATGGGCGCGGCCACGGCCCAGGCCCAGATCACGGCCGACGCACTGGGTGTGCCGTTCGACGCCGTGCGTGTGGAGTACGGCGATTCCGATCTGCCGATGGGGCCGGCCGCCGCTTCCTCTGTCCAGACCGCGAGCACCGCCGCCAGTGTGATGCAGGCGTGCGAGGAGCTGAAGCAGACGCTGAAGTCCATGGCCCGCAAGACCGGCGGCGACAGCCACGAGGAGATTCTCCGGCGCGCGAAGGTGCCGCACGTCGAAGCCAAGATCGGATCCGAGACGCGGCTCGGCCGCATCGCCGGACGGGCACGGTTCCTCCCGGGATTCCTGCTCGGGGCCCAACGGTTGATCAAGGCTGCCTCCGGTGTGCAGTTCTGCGAGGTGCGCGTGGATGCGGAGACCGGTGAGACGCGGGTGTCGCGCTGGGTCGGGGTGTTCGACATCGGCAGGGTGATCAATGCGAAGACGGCGGCCAGCCAGGTGCGCGGCGGCATCGTGATGGGCCTGGGCCTGGCGATGGCCGAGGAGACCCTCTTCGACCCGCGCACCGGACGGATCATGAACCCCAGCCTGGCCGAATACCACGTCCCCGTGCACGCGGATGTCCCGCCGATCGACGTGTCCTTCCTCGACCACCCGGATCCGAACACGCCCCTCGGCATCCTCGGCGCGGGCGAGGTGGGCATCGTGGGTGTCGGTGCGGCCGTGGCGAACGCCGTGTACCACGCGACCGGCAAGCGGGTGCGGGACCTGCCGATCACGCTGGACAAACTGCTCTGAAGCGCCGGCGGTCAAAAGCCCTCGTCGCGCCGTGCCCGTTCGGGCGCCTGCGGCGCGACGAGGGACTGAGCCGCCTCCCGGCAGATCCGCACCATCCGACCACTACAGGAAAGAAACGCCATGCTGGACATCGCGGACGAGCTGAACCGGTGGATCGAGGAAGGACGCGACTTCGCCGTCGCCACAGTCGTGGCCGTCAGCGGCAGCGCACCGCGAGGGCCGGGCGCCGCGCTCGCCGTAGACGCCCACGGCACCGCCATCGGCTCGGTCTCCGGCGGCTGCGTGGAGGGCGCGGTCTACGACCTGTGTACCCAGGCGCTCAAGGAAGGCCAGGCGGTGCGCGAGCGGTTCGGCTACAGCGACGAGGACGCCTTCGCCGTAGGACTGACCTGCGGCGGCGTCCTCGACATTCTGGTCACACCCATACCCGCCGACGCGCCCGGCAGGAAGACATTCCAGACGGCGCTGTCGGCCGCCGCCCGGGGCGAGGCGACGGCACTCGCCCGCGTGGTCCGAGGCCCGGCAGAACTCCTCGGCCGGGCGCTGGCGGTCCGTCCCGACGGATCCTACGAAGGCGGACTCGGCGGACGCCCGGACCTGGACCGCGCCATCGTCGAGGAAACCCGCTCCCTGCTGCACGCGGGCCGCACCGGCACCTTCGACATCGCGCAGGACGGGTCCCACTGCGAGCCGGACCTGACCGTGCTCGTCGAGTCGAGCGTGCCGCCGCCCCGCATGCTCGTATTCGGCGCCATCGACTTCGCCGCGGCCCTGGTACGCGCGGGCAAGTTCCTCGGCTACCACGTCACCGTGTGCGACGCCCGACCCGTCTTCGCCACCCGGACGCGCTTTCCCGAGGCCGACGACATCGTGGTCGACTGGCCACACCGCTACCTGCGCCGTACCCGAACCGACGAGCGCACGATGGTGTGCGTGCTCACCCACGACGCCAGGTTCGACGTACCCCTGCTGGAGACGGCCCTGCGGCTGCCGGCCGCCTACATCGGCGCGATGGGCTCCCGCCGCACCCACGAAGACCGCGACCGCAGACTCCGCGAAATCGGCCTCACCGACGCCGAACTGACCCGCCTGCACTCACCCATCGGCCTCGACCTCGGCGCCCGCACACCCGAGGAGACCGCCCTGTCCATCGCCGCCGAGATCGTCGCCGCCCGCCACGGCGGAACAGGTCTCCCGCTGAGCGGTTCGCACATACCGATCCACCACGACCGAACCGACCTCCAGGTCAACGGGAACACCTCCCCCGCCCTGACGCCAGGGGTCGCATCTGCCGGTGCGCTGTCCGTCTGAGGGCCCTGTCGGAACATCCGCCAGGACTCTCGTTCGCACGGCCGATCTCAGAAGGTTGCGGTGTCGATCACGAACCGGCAGCGCACATCACTGGCGGCGACCCCCTCGTACGCCTCGTTGAGCCCCACATCGAACGAAGAGGCCCCGTGTCCACCCCATCAACGCCACTGCCGTCAACGGCACACTCAAAGCATCATGATCACGTCCTGGACACAGCTCCGCCGCAGCGCCCCGCCGACGGGCTGAAGGGTGTGCTGATGCCCGTTGTCGTCGTGCTAGTCATCGGCTCCATCTTCGTCAGCGTGTACCTCGCGGCTTTCCACGCACCCGAGCCGCACGACCTGCCGGTGGCCGTCGTCGGCACCGCACAGCAGACCCGGCAGACAGCCGACGGTCTGGAGCGCGGCATACCGGGCGGCTTCGAAGTGAAGCGGTATGCCGACGAGAGCACCGCCCGTCACGCCGTGCAGGACCGCACGGTGTACGCCGCATACGTGACAGGCACTGACGGCCCGGCCAAGCTGCTGTATGCCGGTGCCAACGGGCCGTCGGTCACCTCCACGGTCAGCAGTGCTTTCTCAGCGGTCGCCAGAACAAGCGGGCACACGCTCGCCGAGGAGGACGTCGTGCCCGCGGCGGACGGGGACACCCGCAGCATGTCGGTGTTCTACGCTGCCTTCGGCCTCGTCCTGGCCGGCTTCCTGTTCGGCATGATGACCTATCAGATGGCTCCCCGCCTGGAGTTCCGCCGGCGCATGACGAGCCTCGCCTCCTTCAGCGTGCTCGGGGGCGTGATCGTGGCCCTGCTGACGGGAAGTCTCGGCTTCGGTGCTCTGCCCGGTCCCTTCCTCGGGATTGCGGGCCTCGTCGCTCTGATGGGCGCCGCGGTCGGCAGTGCGACGATGGCGATCATGCGGCTGTTCGGCCGGGCCGGCTTGCCGTTGGCCTCCGTAATCCTGCTCACCCTGGGCAACAGCACGAGCGGCGGCACCCTGCCGGCCGCCTACCTGCCCGGCTGGCTGCGCCCGCTGTCGGAGATTCTTCCGGTGGGTGTCGGAGTGCGCGCCATCCAGGGCCTGTCCCACTTCGACAACGACGGCCTCGTGCAGGGCATCGCCATTCTGGCCGGGTGGACCGTGCTCTGCGCCGGTCTCGTCTTCTGGCGGGACGTCCCAGCGCGGCGTCCCACGACGACAGCCCGACAAGCCTGACGAACGGGGAATCGTACAGATCGACTGACACCAGTAGGGCTGGGGGGAGGGTGTGACCGCGGACGAGGTTGCTGTGGTGCGCGGCGAGTGGGAGACGTACACCCACCCCGAAACCACCCGGCCCCGACGCTCCCCACCGCCGGCGCATGACCTGGAATGAAGTCACCTGCCGCCAGCGAGGCGCGGCGCTTCAGAAGGCACGCCGCCGGAGTCCCCACGTCATCACAGCGGCCCGCATGACCGGTTGCCGACCCGCGCAGGGTGGTGGACGCCCTCGCCGAGCCCCCGCACACCGCCACGGAGCACTCCGAATTCCAGGCGCTCGACAGCGGCACCGCGTTCACCGAGCTCAGTTGCGGGGAAGGTCTTGTTCGGCCCAGGCGGCCATGGCGTCGAAGACGACCTGAAGTCGTGCGCCTGCCTCGGTGAGCTCGTACTCCACTCGGGGCGGGATCTCCGGGTAGGCGGTGCGGGTGACCAGCCCGGTGAGTACGAATCGCTGTAGCCGTGAGGACAGGGTCTTCGGGCTGATCCCCGGTAGCGCGACGCGCAACTCGGTGAAGCGTTTCGGGCCGGTCAGCAGTTCCCGCACGATCAGCGTCGCCCAAGTCCCGTCCAGCACCGTCAGTACGAACAACACCGCGAGCGAGATGGTGCGCTCGGCGACAAGCACCGCGTTGCGGGTGGCCGCGCGTGAGCTAGAGCTCTACGACACGGGCAACGTCGCCGGGGCGGACGAGGTGTTCGCCCCGAACGTGATCGACCACAACCCCGTCACCGAAGCCGTCTCGGGCATCGACGGCATGCGCGCGTCGATCGCCGCGGTGCGCGACGGATTCACCGGCACACAGCACCGGATCCTGTTCCAGGAGGAGCTTCCCGGGGGCTGGGTGGTCCTCCGCTGGCGGATGACCGCGACCCACACCGGAGACGCCTTCGGGTTCGCCGCCAGCGGCAACCCGGTCGACATCGACGGCCAGGACATCATGCGCATCGTCGACGGCAAGATCACCGAGATCTACCACGTCGAGGAACTGCTCAAGCTGACCCAGCAGATCAGTGCCGCCCCCGCTCAGCCGGCATGACGACAGAGGATCAGATGGACGCTCTCGCTAATCCCACACGAAAGGAGACAAGCCATGTCCGCAACCCCGACCGAGATCGCTGAGACGTTCATCGCGCACTGGAACGCCAACCGCGTCGAGGAGGCCCTGGCCATGCTCTCCGACGACGTGCTCTACGACAATGTGCCGTATCCGGACATCACAGGCCGCCACAACGTCCGGGGTTCCATCTCGATTTCGGGATGGGTACGGACTTCCGAGCGGACTGGAAGATCGTGAACATCGCGGCCGTCGGCAACGTCGTACTCAACGAGCGAGTCGATGACTTCCATCACTCCAGTGGCAGGGTGGTCTCGCTGCCGGTCATGGAAACGATCACTGTCGAGGACGGCATGATCACAGTCTGGCGCGACTACTTCGATCCGACCGAAATGAAGCGGCAGCTCGCCGAGATCAAGCGCTAGACATCCCTCGGTCGTCCGTCGGGCTACGACGCCCACCGCGCTCGCCCACCATCGAAGGGCCGGTCCCGTGACGCGGTCGGCACCGGCCACGATCGAACGGATCCACGCGCTGGGGGCGCACGAACGGGGTCATCAGCGGGCGGTCAGGGTCACCCCGCACCTCCAGGAGAACGACGCGGTCAGCGCCCGTGGTTGTGCATGACGTGCTTGGTTCGCGAGTAGTCGTCGAGCGCGTAGATCGACAGGTCCCGGCCGTAGCCGGATCCCTTGAACCCGCCCCAGGGGACTTCGCCGGCCAGCACGAGATGGGAGTTGACCCAGACGGTTCCGAAGTCGAGGCGGGCGGCGACGTCGTGACTGCGGCGGGCGTTCTCGGTCCACACCGAAGCCGACAGACCGAGGGGGACGTCGTTGGCCCGCCGTACCGCTTCGTCCTCGTCGCTGAAGGTCTCGACCGTGACCACGGGGCCGAAGATCTCCTCGCGGGCGGCTTCGGCCCCCTCGGGTACGTCGACCAGCACCGTCGGGGCCACGAAGTAACCGGGCCCGTCGAGGGCCCCGCCTCCCACAGCCACACGTAGGCCTTCGCTCTTGGCTCGCGCCAAGTACCCGGTGACACGCTCGAAGTGGGCCTTCGAGACCATGGGGCCGACCTCGACGTCGTCGCCGGCGCTCGGTTCACCGACGACCAGGGCTCCGACCTCGCCGACGAGCTGCTCGACGAACTGCTCGGCGACCGATTCGTGGACCAGGACGCGGCAGGCGGCCCCGCACTCCTGGCCGGAGTTCCAGAAGCTCGCGACACGCAGGGACGACGCGGCAGCCGCGAGATCGGCGTCCTGGAAGATCACGACCGGGGCCTTGCCGCCGAGTTCGAGGTGCACCCGCTTGAGGGAGTCGGCGGCGGCCCGGGCGACGGCTCGACCGCTGGGCACCGATCCGGTCAGGGCGATCATGTTCACGTCCGGGTGCTCGGCGAGCCGGGCACCGACCACCGGGCCGTACCCATTGACAACGTTGAGAACGCCGGGCGGCAGGAGATCGGCGACGAGTTCGGCGAACTTCAGGGTGGTCAGCGGAGTCTGCTCGGACGGCTTGAGGACCAGGGTGTTGCCGGCGGCGAGAATGGGTGCGATCTTCCAGGCCGCCATGAGGAGCGGGTAGTTCCACGGCGTGACCACGCCGATCACACCGAGCGGTTCCCGCAGGATGACCGACAGATGGTCCTCGGCGTAGTCACCGGCGGCCAGGGAGGTGGTCGCCCGCACCGCACCGGCCATGAAGCGGAAGGTGTCGACGGTCATGCCTATGTCGTCCCGCGACACCGCGAACGGCTTTCCGGTGTTCGCCGACTCCAGCCTGGCGAGCAGCTCGGCGTTCTCGGCCACCCGGTCGGCGATGGCGTGCAGCACCTCCGAGCGGGCCTTGGGGACCAGCCGTCCCCACTGGTCCTTGGCCTCAACGGCGGCGGCGACCGCTCGGTCGACGTCCTCGGCGGTGCCCTCGGGGACCTGGGCGATGACGTTCTCCGTGCTCGGGTCGACGACGTCGATGAGACGCTCGGGCGATCCGTCGAGGAACTTCCCGTCGACGAAATGCCGGGCCGGAGGAAGGTCGGCCGTGGTGATCAGAGGGGGTGCGTCCGCCGCGCGTCGAACGGTGGCGGTCGTGGGGCCGGTGGAAGTGGTCATGATCAGTGACTCCCTGAGAATGGTCGTGTGGAACAGCTGGATTGCGAACGGGCGGCGCCGGGCTGGGTGGGTCAGAGGCCGCGGCCGATGTCGTGTGCTTCGGCCCGCTGGTAGACGCTCCACGCGGCCGCCGCGTCCTGGACGCCGAGGCCGGCGCTGAGGTACGTCACCGCGTCGTCGTCGCTGTCACGGCCGCCGACGTCGCCGGTCAGGACATGGCCGCGTTCGACGACGACCGGCTCCGCCCTCTCGGCTCGCGCACTGGCGGCAAGCAGTGGCCCGCAGTTCTGCCGGGCGGTCGGTTCGTGATCGACCACGACGCGGTGACTGGCGTCGAGGACGTCGGAGCCGATCTCGCAGCGGTGCCGGTCGAAGGAACCGATCCTGACGACGGTGGTGCCGGGAGAGAGGGAGCGTGCGGAGAAGAGCGGTTCGGTGGCCAGGGTGGCGCAGACGACGACGTCCGCCGTGGCGATCGCCTCGTCGAGGGAGGGCACCGCCTCGACGTCGAATCCCCGCTCCCGGAGACGGTCGACCGACGCGTGGAGCGAGGAGGGACGCGGCGACCACATGCCGGTCCAGGCGTAGGGCCTGGTGGCTTGCAGGGCCACGACGTGCGCCTGCCCCTTGACGCCGGACCCCAGGACGAGAAGGCGGCCAGCCTCCTTCCTGGCGCCTCGACGGCGACCGCGCTCGCGGCGGCCGTGCGCAGTGTGGTGAGCGCGGTGCCGTCCATGAACGCCGGCGGGACGCCGGTGTGCGGGTCGAGCACGGCGACCACGGCATGGATGGTCGACCGACCCGCACCCGCGTTCCCGGGGGTGACGCTCCCGAACTTGCAGACGGGTCCGCTGGTGCCGTCGAGGCGGGAGGCGTAGCAGAAGACCGTGTCGGGATCACCGGCGTGGCCGCCCAGGATCTTCTCGGGCTGCCACGCCTCGCCTCGCGCAAGGGAGAGGAACGCCGCCCGCTGCGAGGCGATCGCGGTATCGATGTCGAACACGGAACGGACGTCCCGCTCGTCGAGGATTCTCACGGCAGCCGCACCCTTGGTCAGTGGGACTCAGACGGCTGAGAGAGCGTCTGGACGAGGGAGGAGATCGTGGCGGTGGTGGCGGCGTCGAGTCCGAGCACCGGCTCACGCGGGCCTCCGACCGGGAACCCGACCGCGTCCAGGGCGGCCTTGACCGCCGGGATGAAAGGGGCGGACATGATCGCGTCCATCAGCGGGTAGATCCGCGCCCACTCGGCCCGCGCGCGGTCGAGGTCGCCGGAGCGCAACGCCCGGTGGATGGAGACGAGTTCGGCCGGCATCACGTTCGCGGTCCCCGCCATGACGCCGGCCGCGCCCTCGGAGATCGCTGTGAGGAGGAGGCTGTCCCAGCCGACGAAGGTGGAGATGACGTCGCCATGGCGGTGGATCAGCTGCCCGGCCTGAGCCATGTCGGCGCTGGTGTCCTTGATGTATTGGATGTTCTCGACCTCACGGGCGAGCTGTCCGACGGTGTCCGGCGAGAGATTGACGCCGGTGGCCCCGGGCAGGTTGTAGAGCATGATCGGGATGTCGACCGCGTCGGCCACCGTGCGCAGGTAGCGCAGGGTCTCTTCGAGCGTGAGCGGCTCGTAGTACGGGGCGACCACCATCAGCACCGAAGCTCCGGCGGCCTCGGCATGGCGGGAGAGTTCGACCGCCTCCCTGGTGCTCAGCGCACCGGTCTGCGCGACGACCGGCACGCGTCCGGCCGTCTGGTCGATGACGGTCTCGACGAGGTGCCGCCGCTCCGCGCCACTCATGGCCGCGAACTCACCGGTGGATCCACAGGCGACGACTCCGTCGACTCCGCCGTCGATGCTGCGGTCGACCAGGCGGCGCAGCGTCTTCTCGTCGATCTCCCCGTCCGGCGCGAACGGTGTGGCGAGGGCGGTCAGGACACCGCTGAGCTGTGACGACATTGTGGAATCTCCTCGGGGGGAAGCTGCGCATGGTGAACAGGCGGGGGTGAACTTACGAAGCCATCGGGGTCAGGTCACGGCCTGCGGTCTGCCGTTCGGTGGCTAGCAGGCTGCGCGCTTCGTGCGCGGCGGACAGACCGCTCTGGATCGCGGTCTCGGTGTAGAGGGTGCCGAGGTAGTCACCGGCCAGGAGGACGCGGCCGGTGCGACGGGTCAGCGTCTGCTGCAGCTTGCCGCGGCCGGGGAAGCAGTACGGCGCACCGGTGGGCCAGCGCTGGATCTCCGCCTCGACGACCTTGTCGGCGAAGCCGGGCAGCACCTGGTCCAGGTCGTCCAGGTAGATCCGGCGGATCTTGTCGTCGTCGTGCTCCAGCAGTTCCCGGGCCAGGCTGCCCGGCGAGAAGGTCATGATGCTGCTGCCGGGGGTGCGTTCCCGCTCGTACCCGTGCACGACGTTCGACATGTTCAGCGCGACATTGAAGGAGCGTTTCGGCGTCGCGATGCCGTAGGCGTCGTCCCAGACCTGGCGTTCGGATTCGTCGCTGAGGAACGCCGCGCTCACGTAGGGGCCGTAGACGATCTTCGACAGGGTTTCGCGGACGGCGGGGTCGAGGTCGACGGCGATCCGGTGGGTGACGGTCGCCGGGGTGGCCAGGACCACGCAGCGGGCCTCGACCTCCTGCTCGACGCCGTCCTGCCGGTAACGGACGACGACCGAGCCGTTCTTCTGGACGATCTCTTCGACGCTCGCGTTCAGCCGCACCCGGTCACCCAGTGCCGCGGCGATGCTCTCGGTGAGGGTGGACGGCCCGCCGAGGATGCTCTGCGAGAGGCCGGCGCCGATGTTCCACACCAGGCTGAAGTAACCCACGCCCGCGCCGGCGGAGAGCTGGTCGATGTCGGCGGCGGAGCGGGTCACGGTGGGCTTGAACAGGGCCTCGGCGTCCTCGGGCAGGTCGCCGATGAAGTCCTTGAAGGAGCGGTCGTTCATGAAGTCGTAGACCCGCTGCTGGCGTTGGGCCTCGGTCTCGCCCTTGCGCAGCTGCACGATGCGGGCGTAGCGGGCCACGTGCAGGGCGACCTTGGCGCCCGCCTTGACCATGCCCACCCGTGCCGACATCGGCATCGGGATGCGGAACGGATAGCTCTCCACCCGGCCCTTGAGCAGCAGCTTGCCGTTCATCGACAGTCCGGCCAGCGAACCGGGCACCGGTACCGAGTCGACGCCGGTGTTGTTCAGCAGCCATGACGTCGCCGAGTCCCCGCCGGCGTACACATGTCCGCCCCAGTTGAGCCAGTACGGTCCGCGGCGCTCCGATCGGATACGTCCGCCGACCCGTCCCTCCGACTCGAGCAGGAGCGTGTCCCAGTGCCGCAGTCGCCAGCCCGCGGACAGGCCCGCGATGCCACCTCCCACGATCACTACATCTTTCATCGGTACCCTCCTGCGGGTTCACGGGTGAGGAATGCGTGCACGAAGGTCCTGGTCGTGCGGCCAGGGCCGTCGGACCTCCACCAGGTGGGGCCCGGTCGGCCGGTCAGATGTTCGCGGGGCGGACCGCGGGTCGGGTCCGGGGTGCCAGCGCGGCGGCCTCGTGGAGGGCCATGCCGCGGGTCTCGGGCGCCCACGCGACGGAGACGACGACGCCGACGGCGTTGATGGCGGCGGCCGCGAGCATGGTGCCGCCGACTCCCCAGCCGGTCAGGGCCATGGGGACGAGGTAGGTGCCGACGGCTGCGCCGATACGGCTGGCGGACGAGGCCAGGCCGACGGCGGAGCCACGTACCTCGGTGGGGAAGAGTTCGTTGGGGTAGACCCACTGCAGGATCTGGGTGCCGCCGATGATGATGGCGTACAGGGCGAACAAAGTCATGATCACGCCGGACGGCGCGTCCGGGAGGATCCCGAGGAGCAGCAGGGCCAGGCCCGACCAGACGAAGCTGTGGATGACCAGGGGGCGTCGGCCCAGGCGGTTCACACAGAACAGGGCGACGACACAGCCGATGAGGAACATCACGGTGATCATGGCCTCGCCGATGTTGGCGAGCCCGCCCTTGAGCCGGAGTGCGTCGAGGATCTTGGGGCCGAAGGCGTAGATGGCGAACAGCGGCACGATGGAACAGGTCCAGAAGACCGAGATGTAGAGCATCCGTCCGCCGTAGCCGGAGCGCAGTATCGCCCTGAGGTCGACGTTCTCGCGCTCTTCCGCCTCGTCCGACAGGTCGGCGATGGTCACGTCGGGGCCGTAGACCTTCTTCAGGACGACCTCGGCCTCTTCGGTGCGGCCCTTGTTGGCCAGCCAGCGCGGGGACTCGGGAGTGCCGTGGCGCAGGAGGACGATGATCGTCGCCGGCAGGGCGGCGCTGGCGAGCATCCACCGCCAGGCGTCGTCGCCGAGCGAGGACAGCATGATCTCGCCGACGATGTATGCCGCGGCCGCGCCGACGAACCACATGACGACCAGGCCGCCCAGCAGCGGACCGCGGAAGCGGCGCGGGGTGAACTCGGCCAGCAGCGAGGTGGCGATGGGGTAGTCCGCGCCGACCGCCACGCCGATCAGCAGCCGCAGCACGAACAGCCACACCGGATCGTCGGCCCAGAACTGCGCGAGGGAGCAGACGACGATGGCGATCAGGTCGATGGTGTAGAGGAGCTGGCGGCCGAAACGGTCGGTGAGCCGGCCGCCCACGAACGCGCCGAGGAAGATGCCGATGAGCGCGGACGCGCCGATGAGACCCTGCGCGGAGTCGGACAGGTGCTGCTGGTCGGAGATCTGCACCATGGCGACGCCGATGATGCTCAGGACGTAGCCGTCGAGGAACGGGCCCCCGGAGGAGTACAGCGCGAGCTTCTTGTGGAAGCGCGACAGGGGCGCGTCATCCAGTCGATTTCCTGAGTTCGGTCCTGAGTTCACGGTCATCACAGCCTCCGGGAGCGCTTCCCGGGCATGCCCTTACAGGGGCAGGTCCGGGCCACGTCGGTGTTGATGTCTTGAGGATTCGTGGCAGACGCCCGGCCCTGATGCCCCGGTGCAAGCCGGTCGACCGGGCGGGGGAAGTCGCCACGCGTGCCTGGGCAGCTCGCCTGGGTGGTGCCCGCCACCTTAGGATGTGATCACAGATCACACAATGGGTCGGAATGAAATTCAGATGGAGTCACCGAAGGCTGTTGACAGTCGCGCGGCGCCGCTGACGTGAGCATTCGCCCAACCTCTGCCACCGACCAGGCTGTTTATGATTCAGTCGTGCGTATGTCCAAACGTGTCGAGCCGTCGCTCTCTCTCACCGACCGGGTGTACGCGGTGCTGCACGAGGCGATCACCAGCGGCGAGTATCCGGCCGGCTACCGCCTGCGCATCCGTGATCTCGCTGCCGAGGTCGGAACCAGCGTGATGCCGGTACGCGAGGCCATCCGGCGCCTTGAGGAGGCCGGCTTCGCCGAACGCGTTCCGCACCGGGGCTCGGTGGTGAAGGGCCAGGACCCCACCGAACTGCTCCACATCTACGACACGCGCCAGATCCTGGAGGTCGAGGCAGCGCGCCGGGGCGCCGCGCAGATCGGCGAGGCCGAGGTCGGGCGCATGCGTGAGGAGTTCGAGCTGATGCGCCGCGCGATCGACGAGGGCGCCGTGGTCCCGTACCTCGACCACGACGAGGCTCTGCTCGCGATTCTCTACGAGGCATCCGGCAACCCCGTTCTGTTGAACACCATTCGCACCCTCTGGCAGCACTGCCGCGCCTACAAGATCGTCGGAGCCCGGGCGTCCCTCGACACACCCGGCGACGACTCGCTCTGGCGATACCAGGAGCAACTGCTCACGGCCGCCCACGCGCGTGACGCCGAGGCGGCGGCCACCATCAACAACGAGTCGCTGGCCAACGCCACCGACCGGATCAAGGCGCAGCTGGTTTCGCGGTAGACGCCTCACCGGACGGCACAACGCTCCGGTCCCCGAGTCACAGCCGAGGGACTTCGGCGCCGACGCGATCACCCGGCCCCGAGCGGCGCCATGCATGTGTGGCCCATTTTCAGCCCCACCGGTTACGGGCCGGTTGCCCATTTGCTACGAATTGCGCGACATGGACGGACCGTAAGTGATCGAGGCGGGCCGCCATGCGCCTGCCCGCCCGTTTCGGCGCCTTGATCGTCGCGATCGGCCCTCCGCTCGCTCCTGAAAATTCCTCACCGGCGAGATTTCCCAGGTCGGAGCAGGTTTCGCAGACAACGATGCAAAAAAGATCTGTGATCACATCTTGTCAGACCTCCATGAAGGTGCGAAGTTACCTGCCATCACCGCGCCCTACCTCATCCGAAACAGGGCCTATGTCGTGATTAATGCACCCGGGTATTTCAGCCACAGGGAGAGTCATGAAGCGTCTTCGCGATTCACGTCTGGTCCGCTTCGGGGCGATTTTCGGTTCCGTTGCCCTGGTCGGTTCGACGGCCGCGTGCGGTTCGTCCGCCGACGCGAGTTCGTCGACCGCCGCGTCGGGGGGCGGGACGAAGAAGGTCGACTCGATCGCCGCGATGGTCCCGAAGTCGATCGCCGACAAGGGGGCCTTGACGATCGCCGCCGCCACCTACCCGCCCGCGGTGATCGAGCCCGCCAACGGCGCGACGCCCACCGGCTGGGACGTCGAGAACGTGAACCGGATCGCCGCGGTCATGGGTCTGAAGGTCAAGGTCAAGATCGTCCCGTTCAACGGCATCATCGCCGGTCTGCAGGCGGGCCGTTATGACGGCGCGACCGGGGAGATCTACGCGACGGCCGAGCGCACGGAGACCGTCACGTTCGTGACCAACCACGAGTCGAGCGACGCCCTCATGGTGCCCGTCGGCAGCAAGATCAGCAGTGCCGCCAGTGAGACGGACCTCTGCGGCCACACGGTGGCCGCGCTGCTCGGTTCCGCCGAGGCGAAGTTGGCCTCAGGGCTGGTGAGCAAGTGCAAGGCCGCCGGCAAGGATCCGATCTCTGTCAAGACCTTCGACTCCCAGGCCAACGTCAACCTCGCTCTGCGCGGGGGCCGGGTCGAGGCGGCGGTGAGCAGCGCGAGCCAGATCGCCTATGTGATGAGCCAGGCCAAGAACCAGTTCTCGCTGATCGACCTGCCGTGGGCCCCGAAGTACAAGACCGGCCTGGTGCTGGGGCGCAACAGTGACACGGCGAAGTTCGCCAAGGCGATTCAGGCGGCCACGGACCACCTGATCGGGAACGGTGAGCTGCAGAAGATCCTCGACGAGTTCAACGCCGGAAAGGGCCTGATCACGAAGGCCGAGATCCTTCCGTCCGCCACCGGCTGATCGACGAGAGACCTCCGATGAAAGCAGCTACCGTCATGGACCCCACCCGTGTGGACCCGTCAGCCACCCCGCCCACGGAACTCGTGCCGATGCGGTACCCCGGACGGCGCCTCGCCGCCCTGCTCGTTCTCCTGGCCGCGGCGAGCCTGGGCTACTCCGTGCTCACCAACGACAACTTCGAATGGCCCGTCGTCCGGGAGTATCTGTTCAACCACGAGATCATGAAGGGTCTCGGCACCACACTGCTCCTCACCGCAGTGGCCATGACGCTGGGCATCATCCTCGGCATCGTCCTGGCCGCCTGCCGGATGTCGGAGAACCGGGTCCTCTCCTACCTGTCAGGCGCCTACCTGTGGTTCTTCCGGGGCACACCGCTCCTCGTCCAGCTGATCTTCTGGTTCAACCTCTCCGCCCTGTACCCCCGGTTGTCGCTCAGCGTGCCGTTCGGCGGTCCTGAGATCGCCGGCGCGGCCACCAACAGCGTGCTGAGTCTGTGGGCCGTCGCCATCATCGGCCTGACCCTCAACGAGTCGGCCTACATGGCCGAGATCGTCCGTGGCGGGCTGCTCTCGGTGCCCAGGCACCAGACGGAGGCGGCCGTCGCGCTCGGCATGAACCGGTGGCTGACCTTCCGCAGGGTGGTCCTGCCCCAGGCCCTGAGAGTCATCGTCCCGCCCACCGGCAATCAGGTCATCGGCATGCTGAAGCACACCTCGCTGGTGAGCATCATCGCTCTCGCCGACCTTCTGTACTCGGCGCAGCTGATCTACTCGCAGAACTTCCGCACGATCCCGCTGCTCGTCGTGATCTCTCTCTGGTACCTGCTGTGCACCACAGTCCTGTCCTACGCCCAGAGTCACATCGAGCGTCACTACGGGCGCGGCGTGCAGGTCGGCCCGCTCCGGCCGGGCGGCCTGGCGAAGCTCAGGTCGTTCGGCCCTCGGCTCTCGCAGCGGTCCCGGTCGAACGACAACCCGACTCCGGCGTGACGAAAGGACCGGTGAACACCTGATGAGCGCAACAACCCCCGCGCCCGGCAGTACCGACGCCTCGACGGCAGACCCCATCGTCCGGATCATCGACCTCCACAAGAGCTTCGGCCCGGTCGAGGTCCTCAAGGGCGTCGACCTGGAGGTGCGCCGTGGCCAGGTGGTCGTCATCCTCGGCCGATCCGGCTCGGGCAAGAGCACCATGCTGCGATGTGTCAACCACCTCGAACGCCCGTCGAGAGGCAGCGTCATCGTGGAGGGCGAGGTGATCGGCTACCGCCTCAAGGGCGGCAAGCTGCACGAACTGCCGCCGTCGGCCATCGCGAAGCAGCGCACCAGAACCGGCATGGTCTTCCAGTCCTACAACCTCTTCCCGCACATGACGGTCATGGAGAACCTCATCGAGGCGCCGCGCCGGGTCAAGGGCGTGGACAAGGCCGAGGCCGTGCGTGACGCGCTGCGGGCACTCGATGAGGTGGGCATGGCCCACAAGGCCGACGTCTACCCGAGCACCCTGTCCGGCGGCCAGCAGCAGCGCGTGGCGATCGCCCGGGCGCTGGTCATGAAGCCCGGCGTCATGCTGTTCGACGAGCCGACCTCGGCCCTGGACCCCGAGTTGGTCGGTGAGGTCCTGAGCGTCATGAAGCGGCTGGCGACCAGCGGTATGACGATGATCGTGGTCACCCATGAGATCGGCTTCGCTCGCGGTGTCGCCGACGAGGTGGTCTTCATGTCCGAGGGCCGACTGGTCGAGAAGGGCCCGCCGTCCCAGGTGATCGACGCACCCGTCCATGAGTCCACGCGCACCTTCATCAACAGCATCCTGTGACCTCGCGCCAGCCTGTTCCGTGGCCGGCCGGCGCCGTCGACGGTATGCGGCGCCACAGTCCTCGGCGGATGCGGAGACCGGGCGCCGCGCGGTGATCGCTGATGCTCAGATGGCGTCGCGGATGGCCTGTTCGAAGTCCTCGACGTGGCTGCGGGCGAGTCGTGCGGCCTTGCCGGCGTCACCGGTGACGATGGCGTCGATCAGGGGTCCGTGCTCCTCGACATGGCCGGCCATGTCGGCGAGCCGGTCGACGAAGAGACACCAGATGCGGGTGGCGAGGTTGTCGTGGCGGACGAGGGTGTCCTCCAGATACGGGTTGTGCGTGGCGGTGTAGATGGCGCGGTGGACCTGGAGGTCCAAGTGCATGAGCGCGGTGGAGTCCCGCCCGGGAGTCCCGGCGGTTTCGAGCTCCCGCCGCAGGGCCGTCAGCTTCGCCCGGTCGGTGGCCGTGGCGCGTCGCGCGGCCTGCGCCGCGGCCAGGGGTTCCAGTTCCTGGCGGACCTCGGAGATGTGGGCCAGGTCGGTGATGTTGACCTCGGTGGCGAACGTGCCGCGGCGGGGGTACGTCGAGATCAGCCGCTCGTACTGGAGCCGCTTGAGCGCCTCACGTACGGGTGTGCGTCCGACGCCGAGGGACTGTCCTAGCTGATCCTCGTTGATCGGCGCGCCGGGCCGGATCTCCAGCATGACCAGCCGGTCACGAATGGCCCGGTAGGCGCGCTCGGCGAGGGTCAGCTCCTCCTCGACGGGCTCGAGCGCCGTCTGCTGCATAAGTGCCCCCTTGACCTGTCCGGCAAGCTCCCATACCTTACCGCAGAGCTTGATATATCAGTTGCTCACTAGTCAGTTACCAGGACGGTGCACAGATGGCAACGCAAACGTCGCTCACCACGCCCCCCTCGCCGCTCTCCCTCCCCCTCCGCGAACTCGACCCGGACGTCGCCGACGCCGTGGCCGCCGAGCTGCGCCGCCAGCAGTCCACCCTCGAGATGATCGCCTCGGAGAACTTCGCGCTGGCCGCCGTGATGGAGGCCCAGGGCTCGGTCCTGACCAACAAGTACGCCGAGGGTTACCCGGGGCGCCGCTACTACGGCGGCTGCGAACACGTCGACGTCATCGAGCAGTTGGCCATCGCCCGGGTGAAGGAGCTCTTCGGTGCCGAGGCCGCCAACGTCCAGCCGCACTCGGGCGCCCAGGCCAACGCGGCAGCCATGTTCGCCCTGCTCAAGCCTGGTGACACGATCCTCGGCCTCGACCTGGCGCACGGCGGGCACCTGACCCACGGCATGCGCCTCAACTACTCGGGCAAGCTGTACGACGTCGTCCCGTACCACGTACGCGAGTCCGACCTGCGCGTCGACATGGACGAGGTCGAACAGCTCGCTCTCGCCCATCGGCCGAAGATGATCGTCGCGGGCTGGTCGGCCTACCCCAGGCAGCTGGACTTCGCCGAGTTCCGCCGGATCGCCGACGCGGTGGGCGCGTATCTGCTGGTGGACATGGCGCACTTCGCGGGGCTCGTGGCCGCGGGCATGCACCCGAGCCCGGTGCCTTACGCCGACGTCGTCACCACGACCACGCACAAGACCCTCGGCGGCCCGCGCGGCGGTGTCATCCTCAGCCGCGCCGACCTGGCCAAGAAGATCAACTCGGCGGTCTTCCCCGGCCAGCAGGGCGGCCCGTTGGAGCACGTGATCGCGGCGAAGGCGGTGGCCTTCAAGGTGGCGGCGGGCGAGGAGTTCAAGGAACGCCAGCGGCGCACGCTGCGGGGCGCCAAGATCCTCGCCGGCCGGCTGCTGGCCGACGACGTCGCCGAGACCGGGATCACCGTCCTCACCGGCGGCACCGAAGTCCACCTGGTCCTGGTCGACTTGAGGAACTCCGAGCTCGACGGGAAGCAGGCCGAGGACCGGCTGCACCGCGTCGGCATCACCGTCAACCGCAACGCCGTGCCCTTCGACCCCCGCCCGCCGATGGTCTCCTCGGGCCTGCGGATCGGAACCCCTGCCCTGGCCACCCGCGGCTTCGGCGCGACGGAGTTCCGCGAGGTCGCCGACATCATCGCCGAGACCCTGAAGGGCGAACGGCCCGACGACGAACTGCGCGCCCGGGTCGAGAAACTCGCCACCGCCTTCCCCCTCTACCCCCACCTCGACGGAGGCCCGGCATGACCGCGGAACCGCTGCCGGAGCACCCGGACTTCCTCTGGCGCAACCCCGACCCCAAGCGGTCGTACGACGTCGTCATCGTCGGCGCGGGCGGGCACGGGCTGGCCACCGCCTACTACCTCGCCAAGAACCACGGCATCACCAACGTGGCCGTCCTGGAGAAGGGCTGGCTCGCGGGCGGCAACATGGCCCGCAACACCACGATCATCCGCTCCAACTACCTGTGGGACGAGAGCGCGGCGATCTACGAGCACGCGTTGAAGCTGTGGGAGCGGCTCCCGGAGGAGCTGGACTACGACTTCCTGTTCAGCCAGCGCGGAGTCCTCAACCTCGCGCACACCCTCCAGGACGTCCGCGAGGGCGTACGCCGAGTCAACGCCAACCGGCTCAACGGGGTCGACGCCGAGTGGCTGGAGCCGGACGAGGTCGCCAAGGTCTGCCCCATCCTCAACGTCTCCTCCCGCACCCGGTACCCGGTGCTCGGCGCCACCTTCCAGCCCCGGGCCGGCATCGCCAAGCACGACCACGTGGCCTGGGCGCTGGCCCGCCGCGCGGACGAGCTGGGCGTGGACCTGATCCAGGGCTGCGAGGTCACCGGCTTCCTCAAGGACGGCGACCGGGTGGTGGGCGTCGACACCAACCGCGGCCGCATCCACGCCGGCCGGGTCGGTCTCGCGGCCGCCGGACACAGCAGCGTGCTGGCCGAGCGGGCGGGCGTACGGCTGCCGGTGCAGTCCCACCCCCTGCAGGCCCTGGTCTCCGAACTGCATGAGCCGGTGCACCCGACCGTCGTCATGTCGAACCATGTGCACGTCTACGTCTCCCAGGCCCACAAGGGCGAGCTGGTGATGGGCGCGGGCGTCGACTCGTACAACGGCTACGGCCAGCGCGGCTCGTTCCATGTGATCGAGCAGCAGATGGCCGCCGCAGTCGAGCTGTTCCCGGTCTTCGCGCGGGCACATGTGCTGCGCACCTGGGGCGGCATCGTCGACGTCACCCCGGACGCCTCGCCGATCATCGGCAGCACGCCCGTCGAGAACCTCTACGTCAACTGCGGCTGGGGAACCGGCGGTTTCAAGGCCACCCCGGCGGCCGGATGGACCTTCGCGCACACCATCGCCACAGGCGAACCGCATCCCCTGAACGCCCCCTTCGCCCTCGACCGCTTCACGACGGGCGCACTGATCGACGAACACGGCGCAGCAGCCGTGGCCCACTGAAGCACTGAGGCTTTGAGGAGAACGCCATGCTGCTGATCACCTGCCCATGGTGCGGCCCGCGCAACGAGACCGAGTACCACTACGGCGGACAGGCCCATGTCCCCTACGCCGACTCCCCCGCCGACCTCACCGACGAGCAGTGGGCCGAGTTCGTCTTCTACCGCGACAACCCCAAGGGCCCCTTCGCGGAACGGTGGATGCACAGCATCGGCTGCCGCCGCTGGTTCAACGTCCTGCGCGACACCGCCACCCACGAGGTGCTGACCTCGTACCGGCCCGACGAGCCACGCCCCGAGATGCCCCAGGCCGGAGGGAACCGATGACCGACCAGCATTTCCGGCTGCCGCGAGGCGGCCGAGTCGACCGCGACACCCTGCTGCGATTCACCGTCGACGGACGGGAGCTGACCGGCCACCCCGGCGACACCCTCGCCTCCGCGATGCTGGCGCACGGACTCGTCGAGGTCGCCCCCTCGCTCTACCGCGGCCGCCCGCGCGGCATCGTCTCCGCAGGCGTCGAGGAGCCCAACGCCCTGGTGCAGCTGGGCGGTTCGTACTCGGAGGGCATGCTCCCGGCCACCACCGTCGAACTGTACGAGGGCCTGTCCGCCACCACGCTGTCGGGGATGGGCCGGCTCGACCCCACCCCCGACCCCGCCGTCTACGACAAGAAGTACGTCCACACCGACGTCCTGGTTGTCGGCGCCGGCCCGGCCGGCCTCGCGGCGGCCGCCACCGCCGCCGCCTCCGGGGCCCGCGTGATCCTCGTCGACGAGCGGCCCGAGTCAGGCGAATGGGAGCGGGCCGCCGAGCTGCGTGCGATGCTCGATGCCGCGCCCGAGACGGTCGTACTGCATCGGACCACGGCCTTCGGGTCGTACGACGACAACTACGTGCTGGCGCTCGAGCGGCGCACCGACCACCTCGGCGCGGACGCTCCCGCAGACGTCTCGCGGCAGCGGCTGTGGCACATCCGGGCCCGCCAGGTGATCCTGGCGACGGGCGCGCACGAGCGTCCGCTGGTCTTCGCGGGCAACGACCGGCCCGGCGTGATGCTCGCCGGGGCCGTACGCACGTACCTCAACCGGTATGCCGTGGCACCGGGTTCGCGAGCCGTGGTGAGCACGACCAACGACAGCGCCTACGACACGGTCGCCGACCTGTGTGCCGCCGGGATCCCCGTTGAGGTCGTCGTGGACGCGCGCCCTGAACTGTCCGAGCGGGCCGCAGAGGTGGCCGCGGCGACCGGGGTGCGGGTGCTGACCGGCAGTGCGGTGGTCGACACCGCCGGCGGCCACAGGATCACCGGCGTCACCGTGCAAACCCTCGACACCGACGGGCAACTCACCGGTGAACCCGAGTCGTTCGCCTGCGATCTGCTCGCCGTGTCGGGCGGCTGGAGCCCGGTGGTGCATCTGCACAGCCAGCGTCAGGGCAAGCTGCGCTGGGACTCCGGGCTCGCCGCGTTCGTTCCGGACGGGGCCGTACGGGACCAGCAGGTCGTGGGGGCGGCCCAGGGGACGTACGACCTCGACGGCTGTCTGGCCGAGGGGGCGCGGGCCGGTGCGGTGGCGGCGACAGTGGCGGGGTTCCCGGTGCCCGTACCGTCCGCCGTCGGTGTGCCGTCCGCTCCCGGCCCGACGCGCGCGCTGTGGCTGGTGCCCTCCCCCGAGGGTGAACCGGGCACCTGGGACAGCCACTTCGTCGATCTCCAGCGTGATGTCACCGTCGCCGACGTCTGGCGCTCCACCGGCGCCGGGATGCGCGGCGTCGAGCACGTCAAGCGGTACACCTCGCTCGGCACGGCCAACGACCAGGGCAAGACGTCCGGCGTCAACGCGATCGGGGTGATCGCCGAGGCCCTCGGCGGCTCGCTGGGCGAGATCGGCACCACGGCCTACCGGGCGCCGTACACGCCGATCGCCTTCGCCGCCCTGGCGGGCCGCGAGCGCGGCGAGCTGTTCGACCCGGAGCGCACGACCTCGATCCACAGTTGGCATGTGGCGCACGGCGCGGAGTTCGAGGACGTCGGGCAGTGGAAGCGCCCCCGGTACTACCCGCAGGCCGGTGAGGACATGGACGCGGCCGTGGCACGCGAGTGCCGGGCGGCCCGGGAGGAGGTGGCGTTCATGGACGCCTCCACCCTCGGCAAGATCGAGATCTGGGGTGCGGACGCCGGTGAGTTCCTCAACCGGATCTACACGAACGCCTTCAAGAAGCTGAAGCCCGGCACCGGGCGCTACGGCGTGATGTGCAAGCCCGACGGCATGATCTTCGACGACGGTGTGACCCTGCGCCTCGACGACAACCGCTACTTCATGACCACCACGACCGGCGGCGCCGCGAACGTCCTGGACTGGCTGGAGGAGTGGCTGCAGACGGAGTGGCCCGAACTCGACGTGCACTGCACCTCGGTGACCGAGCAGTGGGCGACGATCGCCGTCGTCGGTCCCCGGTCGCGCGCGGTCCTCGCCCATCTCGCCCCGGACCTCGATCTGTCGAACGAGGCCTTCCCGTTCATGGCCTTCCGCGAGACGACCCTGGCCTCCGGCGTCCCGGCCCGGATCTGCCGGATCTCCTTCTCCGGCGAACTCGCCTACGAGATCAACGTCTGCGCCTGGTACGGCCTTTCGGTCTGGGAGGAGGTGGACGCGGTCGGCCGGCCCTACGGCATCACCCCGTACGGCACCGAGACCATGCATGTCCTGCGGGCCGAGAAGGGGTACATCATCGTCGGCCAGGACACCGACGGGACGGTCACCCCGCAGGACGCGGGTATGAGCTGGGTGGTCTCGAAGCAGAAGGACTTCATCGGCAAACGGTCCTTCGCCCGCGCCGACACCTCCCGCGCCGACCGCAAGCAACTCGTCGGCCTGCTCCCGGCCGACCGCACGACCCGGCTGCCCGAGGGCACCCAACTCGTCGCGCCGGACGTCGACTTGGGGACGGTGCCGGTGCCGATGCTCGGCCACGTCACCTCCAGCTACCACAGCCCGGCCCTCGGCCGCCCCTTCGCCCTCGCGCTCGTCGCCGACGGACAGGCGAGGAAGGGCCAGACCCTGCTCGCCCCGGTGGGCGAGGCGCTTGTGCCGGTCGAGGTGACCGACTTCGTCCTCTACGACCCCGAAGGGACCCGGCGAGATGGCTGAGCCGACGATCGACGCACGGGTGAGCCCGTTGGCGCCCCTGGAAGAGCGGATGCGGACCGCCGCCGTCACCGGCGCCCGCGGCGTCACGCTGACCGAGTGGCCGTTCCTCACCATGGTGAACCTGCGCGTCGCCCCCGCTTCCGAAGCGGCCGGCCGTATCGAGAACACCCTGGGCGCGGCACTGCCCCGCGAGTGCGGTCACACCACCACATCCGGCCCCCACACGGTCCTGTGGCTCGGCCCCGACGAATGGCTCGTCGTGTCCCAGGCCGAAGTGGCCGCCGTGACGGCCGAGTTGCGGGAGGCACTCGGGGCGGACCCGGGCTCGGTCGTGGACGTCTCGGCGAACCGCACCACGCTGGAGCTGAGCGGCCCGGCCGCCCGCGAAGTCCTCGAGAAGGGCTGCCCGCTGGACCTGCATCCCCGCGCCTTCGCAGCCGGCCAGGCCGTGTCGACCACGGTGGGCCCCATCGCCGTGCTGCTCTGGCAGGTCGACGACACGCCCACGTACCGGCTGTTCCCCCGGTCCTCGTTCGCCGACTACCTGGCCCGCTGGCTCATCGACGCGATGAGCGAGTACCGCGGCCCCGAGATCCCCTGACGGCGCTCAGCGACTTCGACCTGTACCCGGTCGGCATCGGCCCCTCCTCCTCCCACACGGTGGGGCCGATGCGGGCGGCCCGGCGCTTCGTCCGGCGTCTGGACGGCGAGGGCCTGCTGCCCTCCGTCAGCCGGGTGCGGGCCGAACTGTTCGGGTCACTCGGCGCGACCGGTGCACGGCCATGGCTCGGACAAGGCAGTCGTGCTCGGACTGGAGGACGAGGATCCCGCCACCGTGGACACCGACCGGGCCGATGACCGGGTCGCGGAGGTGCGGAGGTGCGGAACAGCAAGACCCTGCTCCTGGCCGGCAAGCACCGGATCGGCTTCGAGGTCGACCACAGCCACACCCCGACGACCTGGCCGCCGTCGGCCGCGCCGCGCAGTCGGCAGCCCTGGCCCGACCGGTCCGATGGCACTGCGAAGGCCGGGTGTGCGTCCAGGGCCGGCGCACGGCGGTTCTCCGCTGACGGTCGGACGCCTCCCTCAGGTCGCGCGCGTTGTCGGCGCCCGCCCGGCGCAACGCCGACATCGGCCGTCGCGGAGCGGCAGAGCGGCGGCAGCGGCTCGAGTACCCCTGTGATGGCTCCGCGGGCGCCCGTGAACCCTGCGAAGGGGCCTGTCGGGCAGCGGGGGCCGCGCACGTCCGGGGCGCGATGAGGACCCCTCGCGTCATTCGCCTCGTCGCCTCGTTGGTCGCGGCCGTCGGCCCGATCCACCGGACCAGGCGACGCCATAGCCGCCAGCGGCTCATACGGCGAGATCGCGGAAGTACAGCAGCTGGTGAAGATCGGGGAGGACGGGTTGCCTATGTGTTCGCTTCGGTGTCGGGCAGATCAGCGGCGGCCGGGCGGAGGATATGTGCGGGGTCCGGCGACGGCGCGGATCGGTTCCGTCACCGCCACGGCCCGGGCGCCCTCGGCGCCCGGCAGCAGGAGGACTCGAGCCACCGGAGCCGACCGGCATGGCCGAGTCTGTGCTCAGTCGGCCGGGGTCACCCCGCCCGCCACGAGGTCGGGGGCGATGTCCTCCTGGCCGCCGACCAGACCACGCCGGCCGACCTCCAGCAGCAGCGGGCGGGCGTCGACGCCGTAGCGCCGGGCAGCGATCTCGGCGTGCGCAGGAAGGAGGAGCCCGAACAGCCGTCTTCTCTGCGATCTTCAGTACGCTGATGGTCCTGGTCATCAGGCCCAACCCCAGCCGACCGCTGCGGCGACGGCTGCGTCCCGTGCGTCGGACCAGGACAAACCCCCCAAGGGACCGACAACCAGTCTCCACCGCGGCACCAAGAAAGATGAGCAGATGTCGGACGCACGCAAGATCGGCGTACTCGTCTTCCCCGGAGCCTGCCTCCTCGATCTGGCCGGCCCGCTCGAAGTCTTCGCCGAAGCCAATCAGCGCGGCCGACAGTACGAAGTGCAGACACTCTCGGTCAGCGGCGAAGACGTCACCGCGTCGATGGGTATGAGGATTCCCGTCGACGCCTCAGCCTTCGCGGCGGAGCAATTCGACATGGTGCTGGTCGCCGGGGGCGAGATCTTCCCTACAAGTCCTGTCACCGCGCCCCTGGTGGAAGCGGCACGACACCTTTCCACCCGCACCCACCGGCTGGCTTCGATCTGTACCGGAGCCTTCGTTCTCGGGGCGGCGGGTCTCCTCAGCGGACACACGGCGACAACACACCCGGATCACGCAGCGGAACTCGCGACACGCCACCCAACGATCACGGTCCGAACGGACAGGAGCTACGTGAAGTCCGGCACGGTGTACAGCTCCGGCTGTTTCACCGCTGCGATCGACCTGGCTCTGGCTCTGTTCGCCGAAGAGCACGGTACTGCGGAGGCACGGGACGTTGCCCGCTCCCTCATCGTCTTTCAACAGCGGCGAACCCACCGCGCCCCGCACTCCGAGCTCCTCACCGGGATCGTCCCGCGCAACATCGCCCTCCGGGAACTCCTTCAGCACATCAACGAGGATCCGGTCGGACCTCATACGCTCGCGGATCTCGCGGCCTACGCCCACATGAGCCCCCGGCAGCTCAGCCGCCTGTTCCGCACCGAGCTCAACACGACACCGCAGAAGTATGTGGAGAGCACACGGTTCGCTGTGGCGAAGGCACTCGTCGAGAGCGGGCACTCCGTGGCCTTCGCCGCGGCCAACGCCGGCTTCGGAACCCCCGAAGCGCTCCGCAGGTCCTTCGTCACACACACGGGATTCTCGCCGTCGGAGTACCTGCGCCAACAGCGCCCACCCCACCGATCTGGCCACACCTCGCTCGGATAGTGCCGTACCTGCCACCACGAAACAACGAGGTAATAGACCGGCGCCGACACTTTTCCGAAGTCCTGTGCCGCTACCCCAGAGCCGTCCCTCGCCGCGTCCACCTGCGGAAGCGCTGCTGGGGTTGAGGAATCGCGCTATCCCATCGGAGAAGATATGTCGGATTTCGAAGGTGTCTCACCTGATCAATCAAGACGCCTCGAGGGCTTGGGTGTCGAGCTCAACGCACTCAACACCATCGCGGAGGAGGAGCGCACCCAGAAGCCGAGTTCGCTCTTCTGGCCATGGTTCGGAGCCAATGTCTCCGTGCTCGGGCTGAGTTACGGTTCATACCTGCTCGCCTTCGGGCTCTCGCTCTGGCAGGCGACGATCGTCGGTCTGGTCGGGATCGTGTTCTCCTTCCTGCTCTGCGGGCTGGTGTCGATCGCGGGCAAGCGAGGATCAGCGCCCACCATGGTGACCAGCCGTGCGGCGTTCGGCGTGCACGGGAATCGCGCTCCGTCCGTCCTTTCCTGGCTGCTTGCCGTCGGATGGGAGACCGTTCTCACCTCCCTGGCCGTGCTGACCACGGCCACCGTCTTCGTCCAACTCGGATGGGACGGAGGTCTCGGTACGAAAATCGCGGCTCTCGCCGTGGTGGTGGTGCTGGTCCTGGCAGGCGGAATCGCCGGCTTCAACGTCATCATGAAGATGCACAAGTGGATCACGATCGTCACCGGCGTCCTGACGGTTGTCTACATCGCGCTGGTGGCGAACCGCATCGACTTCGGCGTCGTCGCCGATCTGCCGGCCGGTTCTCCGCAGGCACTCATGGGCGGCTGCGTTTTCATCATGACCGGCTTCGGCCTGGGTTGGGTCATTTCCGCCGCCGACTTCTCACGTTACCTGCCCCGGAGTACCCCATACTCTCGTGTGGTCGGTTGGACAACGATCGGCGGAGCTCTCGCTCCGGCCATCCTGCTCGTCTTCGGCATTCTGCTGGCAGGGTCGTCCCCCGAACTCAACAAGGCCATCGGGATCGATCCGGTCGGCGCACTCGCCACACTTCTGCCGACCTGGTTCCTCATTCCGTTCGCCGTTGTCGCTGTTCTCGGCCTGGTCGGCGGAGCAGTCCTCGGAATCTACTCGTCCGGGCTTGCCCTGCTGAGCGCAGGAATTCCGATTCCCCGGTATGCGGCCGCCGGTCTCGACGGAATCATCATGACCCTGGGCGCCATCTATGTCGCCTTCTTCTCAACCGACTTCATCGGCCCCTTCCAGGGCTTCTTGATCACCCTCGGTGTACCCGTCGCCGCATGGTGCGGCATCTTCCTGGCCGACCTCTCCCTGCGCCGTAGTGACTATGCCGAACGCGATCTCTACGATCCTCGAGGCCGTTACGGAGCCACGCCCATCGCTCCCTTGCTCATCCTCGCGGGCTCGACGGTCGCAGGCTGGGGACTGGTCACGAACACGTCCGCCGGCTGGCTCGACTGGCAGGGATTCCTCCTGGAGCCGTTCGGGCTGGGCGGCCGGGAAGGGGCATGGGCTTACGCGAACCTCGGCGTCCTCGTCGCGATGATCATCGGATTCGTCGCCACGCTGCTCCTTTCCCGCGGCGCTGTCCGCGCCCAGGAGACCGCGTCCGCAGAGCCGATCGCAAAGAACGCGAGCCCCGTCAAGTGAATGCAACTCCTCTCGCCGCTGACATCGCGATCGATACCACGCCCCTCTTTTCGTACGACCGCAAGGTCTTCGGCCAGTTCATCGAGCACTTCCACCGTGAGATCTACGGCGGCATATACGCCCCGGGGTCGCCGCTGGCCGACGACCGGGGGTTCCGGAAGGATGTCCTCGACGCACTCCGCGATCTCCGCACGCCTGTGGTGCGTTGGCCAGGCGGTTCCTTTGCTTCCGGCTATCACTGGAAGAACGCGATCGGACCGAATCGAACCACCGTCTTCGATCGGGCATGGCGTGTCCCCGAACCGAACACATTCGGCACGGACGAATTTCTGGAGTGGACTGCCGAGCTCGGCGCCGAGGCGTACATCTGCACAAACGCGGGTACGGGCACCCTCGACGAGATGAGCGACTGGGTCGAGTACTGCAACGCGCCCACCGGAACAAGATGGGCTGACGAACGGGCGCGGAACGGGCATTCGCAGCCCTATGGAGTCCGCTACTGGAGTGTTGGGAACGAGAACTACGAAGAGTGGGAGCTCGGTGCCGAGGACCCTCATGCCTGGGCACGACGAGTGACAGAATCCGCCAAGATCATGCGCCGGGTCGACCCGGATATCCGCTTGATCGCGGCCAGCAACGGCGACCCGCAATGGACTCTTCCCATGCTCCACAGCGCCGGAAAGTATCTCGACTACATTTCCGTCCACCGCTACTGGGACATGCTCGCCGACGTGAACGAGCCGGCGAACTACATGCGCAGCATGGCTCAGACTCTTGAGCCTGAGCGGACGATCGAGAAGCTCGTCGCCTTGCTGGAGACTGCCGGCATGCCGCACATCTCGATCGCGTTCGACGAGTGGAACCTTCGCGGCTGGCACCATCCGGACGGTAACGGTCCCGATGCCATCAACGCCCGGGACCTCAACGACGACAACGCCACCTACACCATGGCTGATGCCATATTCGCGGCTTCTTTCCTGAACGCCTGCATACGGCATGGCGATCGGGTGCGAATGGCCAATTTCGCCCCCGCTGTAAACGCCCGTGGACCGCTCTTCGTGCATGAGTCCGGAATCGTAAAACGATCCACGTACCACATCTTCGCCATGTACGCGTCTCTTCTGGAGACTCACACCATGCCCACGTCGGCCCAGAGCTGCGGGCTGGCAACCGGCGATACAGAGGTTCCCCTGGTCGACGTCGTCGCCACCGGTAACCCAGAAACGGGTGCGCTCGCCATCGCCCTGCTCAACAAGTCGGACGACAGAGAGGCCCAGGTGCGGTTGCGTATCGGCGGCGACCTCGTGAACACGCGTGCCGACCTGGTCATTCTCGGAGCCCCCTCACCCCACTCGTACAACGACGTGGGGCATCCGGACGTCATACAACCGAGCAAGGTCCGGACCGAGATCGCAGACGGCCTTCTGACCCTTCCCCCGCACAGTGTGACGGTGGTTCGTCTCGACGACTTCCACCGGCCAACACCGGGACTCGAATGGACCGTTGGCACTCATCGGCACGCCAGAAGAAGCTCACCAGAACCTGCCGGGCCCTCGAAACAGGGCGTCCCTCACCGGTCCCGATGATCTGAGTTGCTCTTCGCCGGTGAAGCCGACGTGCGCGCTGGCCTGTCCTCGGCGCTCCACGATGGTTGTGGCCGGATTTCGTCACCGGTGGGTCACAGGTCGGAGTGCGGGAGAACTGCCGGCTCCACGGTTCTGTCTGGTTCGACGGGAGCGGCAAGGAGCCATGCTCCGGACACCTGGAACTCGGGGGACAGCATGCGGTACATGAACGGAATGCGCGGTTCGGCGATGGCGGTCGTCGTGGCTTCGGCGGCGCTGGCGGTGGCGGGATGTCAGCCCGGTGGGGGCAGTGCGGACACCTCAGACGGCGACGTCACCCCGTCCGGGGCCATCAGCTCAGCGGCCTCCTCCTCCACGTCCGGCGCCCCCAAGCCCGGCAGCTCCGCCTCCGGTTCCTCCACCCCCTCCGCCTCCGCACCTGCGTCGTCCGCGTCCGCTTCGGGCGGTTCGGCGGCGACCTGTGCCGCGGGCAGTCTGAAGGCGACCGCCCGCCAGGCCGCCGTGCGGCCGACCGGTACGGGGACCGGGGCGGCCGTCGTCGAGTTCACCAACGTGTCCGGACAAACGTGCATCCTCCAGGGGCACCCCACAGTTGCCGGCGCCGCGAACGGCTCTCCCGAGATGAACGTGCCGCTCACCGTCAAGCCGACCGGAGCCGCGGCACCGGTGAAGGTGGCCCCCGGCGGCAAGGCGTGGGTGAAGCTGACGTTCGTCCAGGTGCAGGGAGAGGCCGACGGGTACTGCGTGTCCGGTTCGGCGCCTGTGCTGTATCCCACGATGGTCGTCCGACTGCCGGGGTCCGGAGCGCACCAGGTGGCCCTAGACGACGGGCAGTTCGCCGAGTGCGACGACACCGTGACCGTCACCGCCGTATCGGCAATCACGCCTTCCTGACCGATCCCAGGCGCAGCACCAGCGCACGCAACACGACGACACCGAGCGGAGCGGTGTCACTTCTCACCGAACGCCGATGGCGGCGGATCCGTCGTAGATGCCGCCGCAGCGTGGACGCCGGCACCGCCTCACCAAGGCGGTGTGCAGCGCCCCGGTCGCCGTCACGAGCACCGTTCTGGCCCCTGACCGAGGACGACCGGGCCATGACACTGGTCGTCTTCGTCTACAACCCGGTGACCACCACGGCCCCAGTCCTCCACGGCCAGCTCCTTCAGGCCCAACGGGACCTGTCGTGACGGCTGGCCGAGATCGAGGAGGCCAGGAGCACGAGCAGGTGCTGCACGCCCAGGCGGTGCTGGCCCGGGCATGTGCCCAACTGGCCCGCGAGATGCCGGCGTGGTCTCCCACCAGGTCAGCCTGATCGCTGTACGGGCCGGAGCCATGCAGGTCGCCGCCACCCTCGACGCGGACGCACAGGAGGCGGCTCCCGCGATCCGTTCTGTTGCGTGCTTCCGGCAGCGACGCCACCGAGCCGACTCCGCAACCCACCCTGGCCGACCTCAGCTCGTGGACTCGAGCGGCACTCGTGCGAGGCTCACGGATGGACTGCCGCCTGCGGGAACGGGCCGACATCCCGCACGGCACCCTGGAGGCCGGCCCCACCATGGCATGGGGGATCTGGTGCGCGTCCTCAGGCACGGGCAAGGCCAGCGGGGCGCCGCCCCTCCCTGGGTCGGCGCCCCGCATCTGTTCTCCGCCAGGTCAGTCAGCCGGTGTCAGCGCGACCTCGGCGCTGCCCGAGAGGGACGGCAGGCCGGCCGGGGGCGTGTCGGTGTAGGTGGCGTTGAAGACCGCCTTCAGGTTGTCCGAACCGCTGTGGCCGCCGTCCACGAAGGTCTTGAACGATCCGGAGCAGCCGTTGCTCGACGACAGCGGGTGGCCGTGCGAGTCGTGGCCGAGGATGAACGAGACGGTGACCTTCGAGCAGTCCACCGGCTGGTCGTCGGTGACGGTGACCTGCCAGGTGACCGTGTCACCCCAGTGGAACGCGGTGCCGCCGTGCGGGGCCGGGTCGGTGGTGAGGGAGACGACCGGCGCCTTGTTGCCGACCACGACGGGAACCGACGCGGAGGCCGAGCGCCCGGTGCTGTCGGTGACCTTCAGCGTGGCGTCGTAGACACCGTTCTTGTCGAAGGTGTGCTTCGGGTTGGCCTCCCTGGAGTCCACGGTGCCGTCGGCGTCGAAGTCCCAGGCGTAGCGCAGTGCGTCGCCGTCGGCGTCCTTCGTGCCGGCGCTGGAGAACTGCACCGTCAGCGGGCTGGTGCCGTTGACCACGTCCGCGGCGACCTTGGGCTCCGGGGTCCGGTTGCCGCGGGTGAAGTCGATGCGGGAGAGCTGGGCCTCGGGCAGCTCCGCGAAGTACCCGGTGCCGTACTCCAGGACGTAGAGCGCGCCGTCCGGGCCGAACTCGGCGTCGATCGGGCCGTCCGTCTTGATCGAGGGGATGGCGTCCTCGATCTTCAGTACCTCGTTCTTCTTGCCGAGGGTGATGGCCTTCATCTGATCGCGCGTCCACTCGTAGAAGAGCGGCTTGCCGTCGAAGTACTGGGGCCAGCGGTTGGCGGCCTTGTTGTGCTGGTCGTAGCGGTACGCCGGGCCGCCCATCGGGCCGATGCCGCCGGTGCCGAGTTCGGGGAACTCGGCGGAGGCCCCGTAGCCGTAGACGATCTCCGCGTTCTCGACCGGGGGCAGCTCGGTGCGGCCGGTGTTGTGGCGGGAGTCGTTGACCGGCTTGGCGCAGTTGAAGGCGCCGGCGGAGGTCTGGGTGGCGAAGTCGTAGTCCTGGTAGGGCATGTCCCGGGTCACGCAGAACGGCCAGCCGTAATTGGCGGGGCGGTCGATGACCATCCAGCGTCCCTGGCCGGCGGGGCCGCGGCCGGGGTTGGCGTTCTGCGCGTCGGGCGAGTAGTCGCCGACGTAGACCTCGCCGGTCCTCTCGTCCACTCCGAACCGGAACGGGTTGCGCAGACCCATGGCGTAGATCTCGGGGCGGGTCTTGGCGGTGCCCGGCGCGAAGAGGTTGCCGTCGGGTATCGCGTAGCCGCCGTTGCGCTTGGCCTTGATCCGCAGGACCTTGCCGCGCAGGTCGTTGGTGTTGCCCGCGGTGCGCCGCGCGTCGTAGGCCGGGTTGCGGTCGGCGCGGTCGTCGAGCGGGGCGTAACCGTCCGAGGAGAACGGGTTGGAGTCGTCGCCGGTCGACAGGAACAGGTTGCCCCTGTGGTCGAAGTCGATCTTGCCGCCGACGTGGCAGCAGATGCCGCGGTCGGCGGGTACGTCGATGACCTTCTGCTCGGTGGCAAAGTCGAGCTTGTTGCCCACGAGCTTGAACCGCGACAGGCGGGTGACGCCCTTGTACTTGGCGAAGTCCGCGTCCGTGCCGAACTGCGGTGCGTCCCCCTCGTTGACGCCCGGGGTGGCCGGGTCGTCCATGGGGGTGTCCAGGCGGGGCGAGTAGTAGAGGTAGACCCAATGGTTCTTCGCGAAGCCGGGGTCCACGGCGATGCCCTGCACGCCTTCTTCGTCGTGCTGGTACAGCCCGGCGGGGCTCTTCTTCATGTCGGCGGCGAGGAAGTTCACGCCGCTCTTGGGGTCGTGGATGCGCACCTCTCCGGTGCGCGCCGTGTGCAGGACCCGACGGTCGGGCAGGACGGCCAGGGCCATGGGCTCGCCCGGGCGGTCGTTGAGGGTGACCTTCTGGAAGTCCGACGCGGCCGGCGGTACGGGGTCCGATTTGGCGGCCTGGGCCGGGGAGAGCGGCAGGAGCCCGACGGCTCCGGCCATCGCAGCCGCCCCCATGAGGGTGACGATCCGTCTGTTGCGCACTCAGAACTCCTTTGGTCTGGCCGGCACGTGAAAAGCCAGGCGAAATGCGTGAGTTGGACGCTAGGGCGCCCACTTTCAACTCGTCAAGGACAAAGTTTCGATGGATTCGAAGAAAGTTTGTCCCGGTCTTTCTTGGTTTCCGGGCCCTTTTGGGCACGCCGGGGACCCGCCCGACGGCAAGACGCCGGCGGGCGGGGCACCGCGGGTGACAGTCGGTCAGTTGCAGGCGCGCAGGCCCGCGAGGTTGTCGTAGCCGACCTTGGCGAACTCCAGGGACTGGGCGGGGACCGTCGTGCTGGGTGCGTTGTCCTGCTCGACCATCGGGTTGTGGTAGTTCTTCGCACCCACCCGGGTGAAGAACCTCCGGTAGTCGATGTCGCCCGTGCCGAAGGGCACCATGTCGTAGCCCAGGCCGCTCTGCAGGTTGACGACGCCGTCCTTGGCGTGGAAGAGCGGGAAGCGGTTGGTGTTGCGGACCACGAGCGCCGCCGGGTCGAAGACGTCCTTGCGCTGGGAGCCGTCGTGGGCGGTGTAGGTGTGGAACTTGTACTGGGCCACGTGTGCCCAGAAGACGTCCAGCTCCAGATAGACGTTCTTGCGGTCCGTCACCTTCAGGAAGTACTCCAGCTTGCGGATACCGGAGCTGCGGGTCGGCCGGCCCTGGGCGTCGAGCGGGCCACCGTCGAGCAGGAAGTCGTAGGCCGTGTCGTGGTTGTGGGTGTAGAGCTTGATGCCCTCGCGGCGGGCGATGGCGCCCAGGGTGTTCCACTTCTCCGCGGCCACGTCCCAGTCGGCCCGGTACGGGGTGTTGGTGGGGTCGGCGCCGGTGCCCATCTGCTCCATGCCGAGGATGTTGGAGATCTCCAGGAAGCGCTTGAAGGTGTCCAGGTCGGACGAGGTGAGCGGCCAGGACGGCGGGATGTAGCCGTGGCTGCCCTGCGCCCGCAGGCCGTACTCGTCGAGCCAGGAACGCAGCTGCTTGGCCCCCGCGACGGTGCCCAGATCGGCGCCGCCGGGCGCGTTGGCGTGCTGGCCGTAGCCGGCGAACTCCACCTGGCGGTAGCCGAAGCGCGACAGCTGACGGAACACCTCGCGGAAACCGGAGGGCAGGTCGGAGGCCAGCGGGTCACGGCCGACCGCGTCACGGACGGTGTAGAGGATGATGCCGCGCTTGTTCGGCGGGACCAGGGCGGAACGGCCCCGGTCGGGGCCTGCGGCCAGTGCTCTGTCCTGCGCCAGGGCGGGTGTGGCGCCGAAGACCGGGGCGGCGATCGCCGCGGCGGTGACGGCCGTGCAAGTGCTGAGGAAACGGCGGCGGTTGACGCCGAGGGTGCGGCGCAGGGCGTCGCCGGTGACGGCTTCGTCGTTGAACGCGGTCACAGTGGTTCTCTCTTTCGTTGTCGCGGTGCTGCGGGTGCCTGACGTCCGCCGCCTCAGGAGAGGCCGGCGAGCCGCAGGAGAAGGGACTTCACTTCGGTGGCCGCGACGCGGCCGGACACTGCGCGGGGGGTGGAGACCAGGACGAGCGGACCTTCGTCGTCGCTCGTGGGGCGGCGGCCGTGGCTGCCGCGGATGGGGGAGAGATCAAAGGGCGAGGACGCCGTCGAGGGTCTCGGCCGGGTGGACGTTGGTGCGGTAGGCGAGGTGGAGGGTGGAGCCGTCGGGGTGGCGGAAGCGCATCGCTCTACTCGCCCCCGCGCAGGATGGAGTTGCCCTCGTGCAGGTTCCGCGCCTGCGGGACGTCGAGCCGGAGGCGGCCGCCGAGTCCGTAGAAGGCGACCGGGTTGCGCCACAGCACCTGGTCGACGTCGTCCTCGCCGAATCCGGCGGCGAGCATGGCGTCGGCGACCTTCCGGGTCTTCAGCGGGTCGCTTCTCCCCCAGTCGGCGGCCGAGTTGACGAGGATCTTCTCCGGTCCGTACTCCTTCAGTACGGCGACCATGCGGTCCTCGTCCATCTTGGTGTCCGGGTAGACGGAGAAGCCGAGCCAGCAGCCGCTGGCCTTGGCCTCCTTGACGGTGGTCTCGTTGAGGTGGTCGAGCAGCACCCGCTCGGTGGGCAGGCTCGACTCGTGGACCACGTCCACGGTGCGGCGGAGCCCGGCGAGCTTGTCGCGGTGGGGCGTGTGGACGAGGGCGGGCATGCCGTGGTCCGCGGCGAGCTGGAGCTGGGCGGCCAGCGCGGTGTCCTCGGCCGGAGTCATGGAGTCGTAGCCGATCTCGCCGACGGCGACGACACCGCCCTTGACGAGGTAGCGGGGCAGGGCGTCCAGGACCGGTGTGCAGCGCGGGTCGTTGGCCTCCTTGGGGTTCAGCGCGAGAGTGCAGTGGTGGGCGATGCCGTGCTGGGCGGCGCGGAAGGGCTCCCAGCCGAGGAGGGCGTCGAAGTAGTCGAGGAAGCTGGACGGACTGGTGCGGGGCTGGCCCAGCCAGAACGACGGTTCCACGACAGCGCGCACACCGGCGGCGTGCATGGCCTCGTAGTCGTCGGTGGTGCGGGACGTCATATGGATGTGCGGGTCGAAGATGCGCATCACGCCTCCTTGGGCTCTCCGCCCGTCAGGGTCAGCACGCGGCCGAGGTCGTCAGGGACGTCACGGCCGGCGGCGGTGCGCTCGGCGGCGAAGTCGGTAAGCATGCGGGCGAGTTCGCCGTCGCCTGCCGCCCGCTGCGCCAGGTTCGCGACCGCGTCGACGGGGACGCCGGTGAACAGGCACTTCAGGACGGCGTGACGCCAGGCGTGCGCATCGAGGTGGGCGGCGGAGTAGGAGCCTACGGCGGCGGCGATGAGCCGGGTGTCGTTGCTGCGCAGGGCGTCCTCGACGAGGTGGACGGCGTGCGGTCCGTCGACCAGCGCCGGCAGGGCCCGCAGCACGGCTCGGCCTTCGGCGGCACTGCCCTGCTGGTGGAGTCGGGTCAAGGTCTGGGCTCCCGCCCGGGCCTCGAACAGCAGCAGCGTACGGACGGCGTCAGCGTGGTCGTCGCCGCAGTGCCGCCCGGCGGCGGCGAAGCACAGCTCCCAGCTGTGGGTGAGGTACGGGGAGTGGGCCGCCGGCGCTGCCTGTACGGCGGCCGCGGCATCCGCCGGCGCTTCGTCGAGCCAGGCCCGCGCGGTGTCGGCGGCCAGCGAGGCGGTGACGTCGCCGCGGGTCCAGGGAGCGGTGTGCGTCATGCTGCCGACGCTCCCTTCATGGTGGTGGCTGCCACGGTGCGGAGGAACTCCATGGAGGTGCGGGCCAGTTCAGGACCGGCGTGGGAGTGCCGGGGCAGTTCGACGACGGTCAGGCCCTGGTAGCCGGTGGCGGCGAGGGCGTCCAGCACGGGCGGGAAGTCGATCTCGCCGTCGCCGAACGGCAGATGCTCGTGCACCCCGCGGCGCATGTCCTCGATCTGCACATGGCGCAGCCAGGGCGCCGCCGCGCGGACGCACTCGGCGGGCGGGTCCGGCTCCAGGCACTGGCAGTGGCCGATGTCGAGGGTCAGACCGAGCGGAGGAGGGCTGCCGAGCGAGGTGCGCAGGTGATGGAAGTCCGCGAGGGTGGCCAGGAGGTGGCCCGGTTCGGGTTCGATCGCCAGTGGTACGCCGGCGGCGGCCGCGGCGTCGAGCACGGGCGTGAGCGACTCTCGCAGGCGCTGCCACGCGGTGTCGCGGTCGATGCCGGGCGGCATGATGCCGCTGAAGCAGTGCACGGCGTGCGCACCGAGGTCGGCGGCGACCTCGACCGCCGTGATCAACAGCCGGGTGCGGGCGGCGCGCCCCTCGGGCTCCGCGTCCAGCAGCGACGGGCCGTGCTTGCGGCGCGGGTCGAGCACATAGCGGGCGCCCGTCTCGATGGTGACGGTGAGGCCCAAGGCGCCGAGCCGACGGGCGACTTGGGCGGTGCGGGCGGCCAGGTCGGGGGCAAGCGGGTCGAGGTGCATGTGGTCGAGCGTGAGGCCGACGCCGTCGTATCCCAGCTCCGCGAGCAGGCCGAGGGCGTCGTCCAGACGGAGGTCGGTGAGGCCGTTGGTGCCGTAACCGAGGCGCAGTCGCTGTCGGCCGCTCATGTGGGGCTCACCTTCCGTGCGAGGGTGCGGGCCAGGGGGACGAGCCCCAGCAGGGCGAGGGCGGTGCCGTTCGCCCCGGACCGGGCGGCGAGCGCGGCTTGGAGTGGGATCAGGGCGCGGATCCCGCCGCCGACGGCGCGTTGGGTGAGGGGCGGGGACGGATTGAGGGCGGCATGAAGGAAGGGAACGGCTGCGGTACGGGCGTAGGAGGCCGCGGTCAGTACCGGGAGGGGTCCCGTCGTCGCACTGGTCCGTCCCAGTAACGCGCCGAGCACCGTGGTCGCGCCGAGGGCGGCGAGGGGGGTGGCTGGGGAGCCGCCGTGCGTCTCGTGTCGCGAGACGGCGGTGATGGCGTAGGTGTGGGCGGCCAGGGCGACGGTGGACGCGGCTACCGATACGGACGCGGACGTCGGCGCGGACATCGGCGCGGACATCGGCGCGGATGCGGATGCGGGTGCGGGTGCGGTGGGACGTCGCCAGCCGGGGGCTCGCCCCTGGCGCTGCTGCTCCCCGCTCCCGGCCACAGCCGCGCTCCGCAGCGTGCGGTGAGCGGGCAGCGTGGTGGTCGTGGCGCCTCTTTGGCCCGAACTCGTCGCGCCGGCCGCGGACATGGTGGCCGTGGCGCCGAGCAGAAGGTCCAAGGCTCGGGCCGCGGCCATCGCCGCCGGGGCCGCAGGGGTGTGCTTCAGCCTCAGGTCGTACGCCCACACCATGGCGGTAAGCGCCGACGCCACCGCGAGTGCTGGGCGGCCGGCGCGGGCGGCCAGGGCCAGGCCCGCCGCCGTCAGGACTCCGGCCGCGCCCAGCGCCGCCCTCGGCGAGATGCGGCCGGAGGGGACGGGTCGATGGGGGCGGTCGAGGGCGTCCTCGTCGCGGTCGGCCCAGTCGTTGAGTGCCATGCCCGCCTCGTAGAGGCAGAGCGAGGCGCCCACCGCATATGCCGTGCCTCGGTTGGGCCGCAGTCCGCGGGCCGCGGCACCGGCGAGGGCGTCGCCAGGGACGGTGAACAGCGCGGAGACGCGCAGCAGTTCGGTCCAGTCCCGCAGCCGCGTCCGCAGCCCGCGCATCGGTCCGGCGTCCACGGGGCCCTGACCGGTTCGGAGTCGGGCGGGCTGTGGGGTGCGCGCCGTGGTGGGCGGGGCGAGGCGGGTCGGGGCGAGCGAGGCGAGGCGGGTCAGGGCCGGCGGGGCGAGGCGGGCCTGCAGAAGGCGGATCACCGTGCCTCCCGCAGTCGCTCGGCGAACGACAGCAGCGCGGTGAACTGCTCCGGCAGCCCCGCCGGGCCCCCGTCGGGATCCTTGAAGTAGAAGCCCAGTTCAGGCAGCGGACCGGACAGGCCCGCCTCGTGGGCGCGGGCGACCAGGCGGGCCAGGTCCAGCACGAGCGGTGCGGCCAGGGCCGAGTCGCAGCCCTGCCAGATGGTCTGGAGGACCATGCGCGTGCCGAGGAAGCCCTCGAAGGCGACGTGGTCCCAAGCGGTCTTCCAGTCGCCGAGCGCCGGTACGTCGTCGATGTGCACCTCGCCCTGCGGTGTGTGCCCGAGGGTTTCCGTCAGGACGCGCTCCTTGCCGGCGTTCTTCGCCGCGGCGGCCCCCGGGTCGGCCAGCGCCGCCCCGTCGCCTCCGCCCAACAGGTTGGTGCCGGACCAGGCCCGTACGTGCAGGGCGCGTTGGACGAACATCGGGGCGAGCACGGCCCGCAGCAGCGTCTGGCCGGTCTTGCCGTCACGGCCCGCGTGGGGAAGTCCGGTCGCCGCGGCGGCGTCGGTCAGGGCCGGGGTGCGCAACCCGGTGGACGGGGTGAAGTTGACGTAGGGGCAGCCGGCGCGCACGGCGGCGGCCGCGTACAGGGAACTGGGCGGCAACCGTTCGGCGTCGGGTGCGGGCAGCGGCTCGGTGGAGGAGACGTTGACGACGACCACCCGTGCCAGTGCGTTGCGTTCGCGGAACGAGGTGAGGTCGGCGGCGAAGTCCGCGATGAGTTCCTCGTCGCCGCGCGGGTCGTCCGGGAGCGGGCCGCCGGGCCGTATCTCCTCGTCGGCGGCCCGGAGTTCGGAGCGCACGGCGGGGGCGAGGCCGTGCGGCAGGACGCCCGCGTCGGTGAGGTGTTCGGCCCGCTTGGGCAGCGGGCAGTGGGCGGTGTCGTGGCCTCCGAAGACGAGTGAGGTCAGCGGTGGCAGGCCGGTGCCGTCGAACGGTGGGGTCTCGGTGACCATGCCCGTCGGGGCATGCAATCCGGCGGTGACGGCCGCGCATCCGGCGACGGCGGTCGTGGCCACCGATCCGCGGGCTCCGACGAACCAGACACCGCTGCGTGCGGTCCGCTCGCCGATCTGGGGTTCCGATGCGTTCCCGTCGTTGTTCACGGGCTGCCTCCCTGCCATGTCGATGTTCCGATGTGGTGTGGAGGGCGGTGGGTGGGGGCTCGATGGCCTCCCGCCCACCGCCGGCACTTGGGCGGCTTCGGCCGCGGCCCCAAGAGGGCTGTCTCCGTGGTCGGCGCGGTTACGGCGTGCACGTGGGCGGCACATGGACCGCCGGTGAGAGATGCGGGACACCTGAAGGCCCTTGGCCCTGCGCTGTGCAGGACCTCCTTCGTAGGTCGGTCGAGCGGTGTGGCACACGATCTGGATGAGCCGTCAGTTTCGGACCACTGTGTGGTTCCTGTGCACGAGGGGAACGTAGCCGCGTTCGTCCTTGACCGGAACCCCTTGTGCACGAAGAGGACGAACTTTCTCCAGGTTCAGGACAAAGCGGCATTGGGGCAGCCCGGATCAGCCCGACGACTCACCCGCCGCCGGGCCCCGACCTGACCGGCCCTCAGGGCCGACGAAAAGCAGCCGCCGTGCGTCGGCGCCCCAACTGGGCGCATCCTGCGGCCATGTACGGCTTCGTCGCGCGGCACGACCGGCCACGGCGGCGCCGCTGAAGCCCGTTCGTACGCCGTGCTCCAGCGGCGGAGTACCTACTTGTCGTTGCCTCCGAAGGCCGCGTCGAAGGAGGCCGACGGGGGCTCGAAGTCGTATGCCTTGAGCCGGTTCAGTGCCTCGGGTGCGCCCTGGAGCCG
>NZ_JBEXGM010000030.1:0-99457 GCF_040607335.1 Streptomyces sp. NPDC005303
CGGTTCGATGGCCACGACCGGGTTCGAGGACGGGCCGCCGCTGGCGACCGGAGCGCAGATCGGTGATTCGGGCACCGGGATCCATGCGGTCGCCGCGATCCTGGCCGCGCTCTACCAGCGGGAGAGGAGCGGGCGCGGGCAGCGGGTGAACGTGGCGATGCAGCACGCAGTGCTCAACCTGTGCCGGGTCAAGCTCCGTGACCAGCAGCGCCTGGCCCGCGGGCCGCTGGCCGAGTACCCCAACAACGACTTCGGTGACGAGGTGCCGCGCTCCGGGAACGCCTCCGGCGGCGGCCAGCCCGGCTGGGCCGTCCGCTGTGCGCCCGGCGGGCCCAACGACTACGTGTACGTCATCGTCCAGCCCGCCGGCTGGACCCCTCTGGCCGCGCTGATCGGCCGCCCCGAACTCGCCGAGGACGCGGAGTGGTCCACTCCCGAGGCGCGGCTGCCGAAGCTGGCGAAGATGTTCCAGCTGATCGAGGAATGGACCGCGACCCTGCCCAAGTGGCGGGTCCTGGAACAGCTCAACGCCCACAACATCCCCTGCGGGCCGATCCTGTCCCCCAAAGAGATCATCGAAGACGCCTCTCTCGCCGACAACGACATGATCGTTGAGGTCCCGCATCCCCACCGCGGCACCTTCACCACCGTCGGCAACCCCCTCAAACTCTCCGACTCCCCCACCACCATCACCACCCCACCCCTCCTCGGCCAACACAACGAAGAGATCTACGTCCAGGAACTCGGGCTGTCCCGAGCCGAGTTGCCGCAGCTCAAGGAGCAGGGCGTCATCTGACCGACCCGACCGGAGTGAGGTAGCCCCACATGTCGACTTCCGTACCCCGAACCGCGACGGTCACCGACCGGCTCGTGGAAGCCAACCGCGCCTACGCCGCCCGATTCACCGACCCCGGCATGGGCGCCCGACCCGTTCTGCGCGTCGCCGTCGTGGCGTGCATGGACGCCCGCCTCGACCTGCACGCCGCGCTCGGCCTGGAACTCGGCGACTGCCACACCATCCGCAACGCGGGCGGTGTGGTCACCGACGACACGATCCGCTCTCTGACGATCAGTCAGCGTGCCCTCGGCACCCGTAGTGTGGCGCTCATCCACCACACAGGCTGCGGTCTGCAGACCCTGACCGAGGACTTCCGGCACGAACTGGAGCTGGAGGTCGGTCAGCGTCCCGCGTGGGCGGTGGAGGCGTTCCTCGACGTCGACCAGGACGTCCGGCAGTCCATGCAGCGGGTGCGCACCTCGCCGTTCCTGCCGCACACCGACGACGTGCGCGGCTTCGTCTTCGACGTCATGACGGGGCTGTTGCGGGAGATTACGCCGAACTCCTGAGCGAGCCCGACCCGTTGGCGGGGATCGGCGGTCGGCCGGGGTCGGTCGCCCCGGCCGACCACCGCGCCGATCTGCCGGCAGTGGAAGTCGGTGGTGCTGTGGGTATGCCGACCCATCAGCTCCTCCGCGCGGTCGGGTGAGCCCTCGCCGATTGCCTCGATGATCCTCGCGTGCTCGTTCCAGGCGATCTGCGCGTCCTTGCCGCGAGGTCTGTCGATGGGCATGGGGTACCAGCGCACACCCGTCGGTCGACCTGGGGATGAGTTCGGCGAGGACCGCTTTGCGGGACAGCAGGGTGATGTGACCGTGGAGGGCGGCGTTCGCCTCCACGATGGCCCGGGCGTCTCCGGCCGCCAGGGCGGTCGGACCGGTCTGCTGCGGCTCCCACAGACGGGCCCCGTCTCCGTGAACCGACTGGTGGGTCGAGCCGTCCCTCAATTTCCGTGTCTCACACAGTGCCGAGTTCCGGAAATTGCCCCGCTTGACCCCTGGCGCGGGTACCTTTCCATGCAGAATACTGTATGCAATCATCGTTCGACAGTGGACCAGCAGCCACGCCCGAGGGGGATGCCCCGTGTCGTACCGCACCGCTCTCTCCGAAGTCCTGACCGGCCTTGCAGGACCCGTCGCCGAAGCGGCGGCCGTCCGGGGCCGGTTCCCTCGCGGCGCCGTGACGGCCCTCGGTCGCGCCGGACTCCTGGGACTCTCCGTCTCCACCGAATTCGGCGGCGGGGGACGGGGGTTGCCGGAAGCCGTCGACGTGGTCGCGCGGACCGCACGCGTCTGCCCGGCGACCGCGGCCGTGCTCCGGTCCCACTATGCGGCCGTCGCCGTCGTCGAGGCGCACGGCGGCCCCTGGCTGCGCGCCGAGATCGCCGCCGGACGCCATCTCGCCAGCCTCGCCCTCGCGGAGTCGGAGGAAGAGAGGGTGGGGGAGGGGCCGAGGGCGGACTCCGAGTTCCTCGTGCCGCGCTCGGTTGCCACCCGTTCCGGTGAGGTGGTGGCACTGCGGGCCCGAAAACAGCGGGTGGTCGCGGCGGGGGAGGCCGACCTCTACGTCTGGTCCTCCCGGCCCCTCGCCGCCCCCGAAGGGCTGACGCTCTGGGCGGTCCCGGCACACGCCCCGGACCTGTTCGTCCCCGCACGGCCCGGCACCTCCGGACCCCGGGGCAGCGCCACATCCACGGTGTTCGCCGACCCCGTACTGGTGCCCGCCGAGGTGATGCTCGGCGCGGACGGCGCCGGACTCGACGTCGTGCTGCGCACGGTCCTGCCGTGGCTGCTCGAACTGCGGGCCGCCGAGACCCGCCGCCCAACACTCCTCGACCCGGCCATGGACCCGGCCCTCGATCCCGGGAGCTCCCGGCGGCCCGCCGGGTCCCTCGCCGCGTCCTGAACCATGCCCGGTCGGATGTCAGTCCTGGTTCGCCCTGGCCGCGATCTGCTTGCGGTAGAAGTCGGTCGTACGCTCGGTGTGCTTGCGCATGACCTCGCCCGCCTGGTCCGCGTCGCCCTTGGCGATGGCCCTGATGAGCTGGGTGTGCTCGTTCCAGGCCTCCTTGCCACGGGGCTTGGCGATGGGCGTGTAGTACCAGCGGACCTTCTGGCCCACCTGGGCGATCAGTTCGGCCAGCACGGCGTTGTCGGCGACAGCGGTGATGAAGTCGTGCAGCGCGGTGTTGGCGGAGACCAGCCGCTCGACGTCGCCGTCGGCGAGGGCGGCGATGCCTTCGAGCTGGAGCTCGTCGAGATGCGCGATGTCCTCGGGCTTCGCGTTCTTGGCGGCGAGCTGGGCCGAGTAGGTCTCCAGGACCGCCCGGACGCCGAGGAGTTGAGCGGCCTCCTCCTCGGTGGGGGAGTGGACGAAGGCCCCCTGGGCCGGCCGCAGATCCACCCAGCCGGCGGTCTGGAGCCGCTGGAGGGCCTCGCGGACCGGCTGGCGGCTGACGCCGAGGTGTTCGGCGAGCTCGGCCTCGACCAGATGCTGGCCGGGCTTGAGGGAGCCGTTGATGATCAGCTCGGTCAGGGCGTCGTACACGGCCTGACGCAGCGGTGCCGGGCGGGTGACGCGCCGGGACGCTGCGGCCGTGAGTGCCTCGCGCATGGTTGTCCCGTTCTGCCGCCGGTGTCGACGGGCGGCGGCTTTGCCGAGTGGGGGCCGTGCGGAGGGTCGCCGACGGCCGCGTCAGCATACAGGTTTTGGTATGCAACATGGCGGGCGTCGACGTCGACTCGGCCCTGGTCCGGGCCCGCGGTGTCGGGGTTCCGTGACTCCGCCCTTCATGCATGGCAGGACTCCGCCCCCGTGCGGCAGGGTTGTGTATACAGAAGTCTGTATGGAGTATTGTCCGAGTCTCCTGCACCTCTCGCCGGGGACTCCGCGTGACGGAAGGCGAAGCGATCATGACGACCAGCGGGAATGACGTGACGGTCGAGAGCGTGGTCCGGAGGGTGGTGGCCCGTCACCGGGGCGAGCGCGGGACGCTGCTGCCCGTACTGCACGCCGTCCAGGCCGAGTTGGGACATGTGCCGCAGGAGGCCGTGCCGGTGCTCGCCGAGGAGCTCAACCTCTCCCGGGCGGACGTCCACGGAGTGGTGACCTTCTACCACGACTTCCGTCGCGAGCCCGCTGGCCGCACCACCGTGCGCATCTGCCGCGCCGAGGCCTGCCAGGCGCTGGGCGCCGACCAACTGGTCCGCTACGCAAGCGAGTCCGGGCTGACCCTGGGGGAGACGACGGCGGACGGCTCGGTCACCGTCGAGCAGGTCTTCTGCCTCGGCAACTGCGCGCTCGGACCTTCTGTGGAGGCGAACGGGCGGCTCTACGGTCGCGTCGGCCCGGCCCGGCTGGGCTCGATCCTCAACGGGACGGTCTCCTCATGAACAACCTCATGAGCAACCCAGCGCACTCCACGGCCACCGTCTACGTTCCACGCGACTCCGCGGCCAGGTCCGTCGGCGCGGACGAGGTCGCGCAGGCCCTCCAACACGCCTCCAGCCGCGGCGACTTCGCCCTCGACGTCGTACGCAACGGATCGCGCGGCATGCTGTGGCTGGAGCCCCTGGTCGAGGTGGTGACCCCCCAAGGGCGCGTCGGCTACGGCCCGGTGGCCCCCGAGGACATCGACGGCCTCCTCGCCGCCGGGATGCTCGACGGCGCGGACCACCCCCTGCGGCTCGGCATCGTCGACGAACTGCCCTGGCTGGCGAGCCAGAACCGTGTCACCTTCGCCCGGGTCGGCGTGACCGACCCCCTGTCCGCCGAGGACTACGAAGCCCACGGCGGCCTCGCCGGACTGCGCGCCGCGCTGGAACTGGCCCCCGCGGACGTGGTCGCCGAGGTCACCGCGTCCGGACTGCGCGGCCGCGGCGGCGCCGGATTCCCGGCCGGCATCAAGTGGAAGACCGTGCTCGACTGCGCCGACGAGCTGAAGTTCGTCTGCTGCAACGCGGACGAGGGCGACAGCGGGACCTTCGCCGACCGCATGGTCATGGAGGGCGACCCGTTCATGCTCATCGAGGGCATGACCATCGCCGCCCACGCGGTCGGCGCGAGCGAGGGCTACATATACATCCGCTCGGAGTACCCGGACGCGGTGGCCACGATGCGCCGGGCGATCGGCATCGCGCGCGAGCACGGCTGGCTCGGCAGCAACATCCTCGGCTCCGCCCTCGACTTCGACCTGCATGTCCGCGTCGGCGCCGGCGCGTACATCTGCGGCGAGGAGACCTCCATGCTGGAGAGCCTGGAGGGCAAGCGCGGCATGGTCCGCGCGAAACCGCCCATCCCGGCGATCGAGGGCCTGTTCGGCAGGCCGACCGTGGTGAACAACGTCCTCACCCTCGCCACCGTGCCCGTCGTCATGGCCGAGGGCGCGCAGGCGTACGAGCGACTCGGCGTCGAACGCTCCCGCGGCACCCAGGTGTTCCAGCTCGGCGGCAACATCGCCCAGGGTGGCATCGTGGAGACCGCGTTCGGCATCACCCTGCGCGAACTCATCGAGGGGTACGGCGGCGGCACCCACTCGGGACGCCCGGTGCGCACCGCGCAGGTCGGCGGCCCGCTCGGGGCCTACCTGCCGGAGTCGATGTTCGACCTGCCCATGGACTACGAGGCGTTCGCGGCCGCCGGGGCGATGGTCGGCCACGGTGGCGTGGTCGTGTTCGACGACAGCGTCGACATGGCCGCCCAGGCCCGCTTCGCGATGGAGTTCTGCGCCGAGGAGTCCTGCGGCAAGTGCACACCGTGCCGGGTCGGCGCGGTACGCGGCGTCGAGGTGATCGACAAGATCGTCGCCGGCACCCACCGGGACGAGAACCTGGCCCTGCTCGAAGACCTCTGCGACCTGATGACCGAGGGCTCCCTGTGCGCGATGGGCGGGCTGACCCCGCTGCCCGTGCGCAGCGCCCTCACCCACTTCCCCGACGACTTCCTCGGTGGCCGTCGACTCCTGGACATCCAACCCGTACAGGCGACTGGCCCGAAGACGGAGGGCACGGCATGACACTCCTCAAGGAACCCGACTTCGGAACCCCCGAGAGGCCAGGACCGGCGACGGTGTCCGTGGAGGTGGACGGTCTGCCGGTGACCGTCCCCGAGGGCACCTCGGTGATGCGCGCCGCCGCACAGGCCGGTGTCGACATACCCAAACTCTGCGCCACCGACAGCCTGGAGGCGTTCGGCTCCTGCCGGCTGTGCGTGGTGGAGATCGACGGCCGACGCGGCACCCCCGCGTCCTGCACCACCCCATGCGCCGACGGCATGAAGGTCAGCACCCAGACCCCGAAGGTGGAGAAGCTCCGCCAGGGCGTCATGGAGCTCTACATCTCCGACCACCCCCTGGACTGCCTGACCTGCCCGGCCAACGGGGACTGCGAACTCCAGGACATGGCAGGGGTGGTGGGCCTGCGCCAGGTCCGCTACGGCTACGAGGGCGAGAACCACCTAGACGCCGAGAAGGACACCTCCAACCCCTACTTCGACTTCGACCCGTCCAAGTGCATCGCCTGCTCTCGCTGCGTCCGCGCCTGCGGCGAGGTCCAGGGCACCTTCGCGCTCACCATCGAGGGACGGGGCTTCGACTCGAAGGTCTCGCCGGGCGCGGGGGAGTCCTTCATGGACTCCGAGTGCGTCTCCTGCGGAGCCTGCGTCCAGGCCTGCCCGACCTCCACGCTCCAGGAACGCTCGGTCGTCGAACTCGGCATGCCCACCAGGTCCGTTGTGACCACGTGCGCGTATTGCGGGGTCGGATGCTCCTTCAAGGCCGAACTGCGCGGCGACGAACTCGTCCGTATGGTCCCCTACAAGGACGGCGGCGCCAACGAGGGCCACTCCTGCGTGAAGGGCCGCTTCGCCTTCGGCTACGCCACCCACCCCGACCGGCAGCTCAAGCCCATGGTGCGCGACCGGATCACCGGCCCCTGGCGCGAGGTCGAGTGGGACGAGGCGATCGGCACGGTGGCCCGGCGGATGCGCGAGATCCAGGACCGGCACGGTTCCAGCGCGATCGGCGCCATCACCTCCTCGCGGTGCACCAACGAAGAGGTCTACGTCGTACAGAAGATGGTCCGCGCGGCCTTCGGCAACAACAACGTCGACACCTGCGCCCGCGTCTGCCACTCCCCGACGGGGTACGGCCTCAAGCAGACCTTCGGCGAGTCCGCCGGCACCCAGGACTTCCGCTCGGTCGCCGAGGCCGACGTCATCATGGTGATCGGCGCCAATCCCACCGACGGGCACCCGGTGTTCGCCTCCCGGATGAAGCGACGGCTGCGCGAGGGCGCCAAGTTGATCGTCGTGGACCCGCGCCGCATCGACCTCGTACGCTCCCCGCACATCGAGGCCCAGCACCACCTTCAGCTGAGGCCCAGCACCAACGTGGCCGTCGTCAACGCCATGGCGCACGTGGTCGTCACCGAGGGCCTGGTGGACCGGTCCTTCGTGGACCAGCGCTGCGAGGGCTTCGACGAGTGGGCCGAGTTCATCGCCCGCCCGGAGAACAGCCCGGAGGCCGTCGAGGAGATCACCGGCGTCCCGGCCGCCGAACTCTGGGCCGCCGCACGCCTGTACGCCGAGGCCCCCAACGGAGCCATCTACTACGGCCTCGGCGTCACCGAGCACAGCCAGGGCTCGACCATGGTCATGGGAATGGCCAACCTCGCGATGGCGTGCGGGAACATCGGCCGCGACGGCGTCGGCGTGAACCCCCTGCGCGGCCAGAACAACGTGCAGGGCTCCTGCGACATGGGCTCCTTCCCGCACGAACTCCCCGGTTACCGGCACGTCTCCGACGACGCGGTCCGGACCGTCTTCGAGAACCTGTGGGGCGGAACCCTCCTCGCCGAACCGGGACTTCGCATCCCCAACATGTTCGACGCGGCCATCGACGGCACCTTCCGCGGCCTGTTCGTGCACGGCGAGGACATCGCCCAGTCCGACCCCAACCTCAAGCACGTCACCGCCGCCCTCGAAGCCATGGAACTGGTCGTCGTCCAGGACCTGTTCCTCAACGAGACGGCCAAGTTCGCCCACGTCTTCCTGCCCGGCGCCTCCTTCCTGGAGAAGGACGGCACCTTCACCAACGCCGAACGCCGCATCAACCGAGTGCGCTCGGTGATGAAAACGAAGACCGGCAAGCACGAGTGGCAGATCGTCAGCGAGATCGCCACCGCCATGGGCTACGAGATGTCCTACGACCACCCCGGCCAGATCATGGACGAGATCGCCTCGGTCACGCCGACGTTCACCGGGGTCTCCTTCGACCTCCTCGACAAGCTCGGCAGCGTCCAGTGGCCGTGCAACGAGGAGGCACCCGAGGGCACGCCCATCATGCACGTGGACGAATTCGTGCGCGGCAAGGGCAAGTTCGTCGTCACCTCCTACGTGCCGACCACCGAGCGCAGCACCCGGCGCTTCCCGCTGGTCCTCACCACGGGCCGCATCCTCAGCCAGTACAACGTCGGCGCCCAGACCCGCCGTACCGGCAACGTCGCCTGGCACCCCGAGGACATCCTGGAGCTGCACCCGCACGACGCCGAGGTCCGCGGCATCAACCACGGCGACATGGTCACCCTGGCCAGCCGTGTCGGACAGACCACCCTGCGTGCGGAGATCTCCGACCGCATGCCGACCGGGGTCGTCTACACCACGTTCCACCACCCCGTGACCGGGGCCAACGTGGTGACCACGGAGAACTCCGACTGGGCGACCAACTGCCCCGAGTACAAGGTGACCGCCGTACAGGTCGCGCTCGCCCGCCCGGACCGGTCGAGCGGGGCCGAGGCCACCGGGAACGACCTCGTGACGGTGGTGGACTGAGATGACAGCGACCGTGCCGGCCGAGTGCAGGATGGCCAACGACATCGCCAGGAACCTCGGACACCTGCCGGGGGAGGAGGCGGCCGAGGCGATCGCGGGCCACATCGGGAAGTTCTGGGACCCCCGCATGCGCACGCGCCTCTACGAGTTCGTCGACGCCGGAGTGGAGGGGCTGGACCCGCTGGTGGTGGCCGCGGTGAAGCATCTGCGCTGACCTGTGCGGTCTCCTCCCTGTACATCGCTCCACACTGCATACAGTATGGAGTCAGTGATCCCGCGGGCAGGGAGGAGTCGCTCATGCTGTTCCGGCAGCTCGAATACTTCGTGGCGGTGGCGAGGGAACGGCACTTCGCCCGGGCGGCGGAATCCTGCTACGTCTCCCAGCCCGCGCTCTCGGCGGCGATCGCCAAGCTGGAGCGTGAGCTGAACGTCACGCTGATCAACCGCGGCCACAACTACCAGGGCCTCACCCCCGAGGGCGAGCGGCTCGTCGTATGGGCCAAGCGGATCCTCGCCGAACAGGACGCCTTCAAGGCCGAGGTGGCCGCCGTGCAGTCCGGCATCACCGGCACCCTCCGCCTCGGCACCGACCCCACCGCGTCCACGACCCTCGCCCTCCCCGTGGCCGCCTTCTGCGCGGCACACCCGCTGGCCAAGGTCCAGGTCCGCTCAAGACTGTCGACCAAGGAACTCCACCGCCAACTCCGCGACTACGAACTCGACGTGGCAATCGCGCACTTCGACCCGGACGACCAGGAGGGCCTCCAGATCGTGCCCCTCTACCAGGAGAGGTACATGCTGCTGGTCTCCGACGAACACCTGGTGGCCCAGTCCGCCACCGTGTCCTGGGCGGAAGCGGCCCAGTTGCCGCTCGCGCTGCTGACACCGGACATGCGGATCCGGCAGATCGTCGACACCGTGTTCGCGGAGAAGGGGTACATGGTGACTCCGCAGGTCGAGACGGACTCCATCGCCTCCCTCTACGCACACGTGGGCGGCGGCGGCTGGGCGAGCATCGTGCCGCACACCTGGCTGCGCGCCATGCCGGTGGTCGGCCGGACCCGGGCCTTGCCCCTGGTCGACCCCGAGGCCGGCGCCCAGGTCTCGGTGGCCATCCACGCGGCGACCCCCGGCTCGGTCGCCGCCCGCGCTTTCGTCAACGCGGCGACGGGCCTGTCCCTGGACGACTTCTTCGCCCGCCCCCTCCCGGCGGGACAGGGCGTGCGCTGAACCTGCGGACGGCTGCGGTGAGGACGTGGCGCTGGGCTTGGCATTCTGGCCGGGCCCCTCGCACGCAGGGGCGCGTGCCGAACCCGTACCCCCTTCTGGTCCGGCCGCTCCTGGCGGTGTGTCCCAAGATGGTGTCCGGCCTGTCGATGGACGGCTCCTTCGTGGCCCCGCCCCCGTCCTACGACCGCCGCGCTGCGCGAAGTCTGCCGGGAGCTCCCGTGCCCGGTCCGTTCCGGTCCCGTACCGTCTCCCGGTCCGGCTTGCCGTGGAGCGACTTCCTGGCCGGGCACCGTTCGCCCGAGCACCCAGAGCCCCGAGCCTGCGGGCAGGTCTCGTCGCGGCGGCGTGCGAGGGCCCCTTCTCGATCCTGCCGCTCCTGGTGGTCCAGGCCATCGTGGCGGCCGGGCTGTCGTCGGACTTCCTCGGCGCCCGCCACTTGGCGGCCCCGCCCCCGTTACCGCGCCTCCCGCCCCCGTCGAGGTGCGTACCGCGCGCCTGTGGTGGTCCAGGGCATCGTGGCGGCCGCCCGGCCGTCGGTCCACCTCCGCGCCCGCCACCCGGCCCCGCCCCAGACACCTCGCCCGCGCCCCAGACACCTCGCCCGCGCCCCAGACACCTCGCCCCCGCCCCCGGTCAGGGTGCGTACCGTGCCTGTACCGCCTTCCGGTCCAGGCCCCCCTTCGCGGTGTACGGCAGCGCGGTGACCAGTTCGAGCCGGTCCGGTATCTCGAAGGGGGCCAAGTGGTCGCGGCAGTACCGCAGGATCTCCTCTCGCCCGAGGCCGTCAGGCTCACGCAGCACCACCGCGGCACCGACCCGCTGCCCGTACACCACGTCGGGCACCGCGAACACGGCTGCGTCCGCGACCCCCGGGCACCCGGCGAGGACGTCCTCGACGTGTTCGGGCGAGATCTTCTCCCCGCCCCGGTTGATGAGGTTCTTGATCCGACCGGTCAGCGACAGGTATCCGTCCTCGTCCAGCGCGCCCAGATCACCGGTGCGCAGCCACCCGTCGACGAAGGTCCGCGCCGACGCGTCCCCGTCGGCCAGGTAGCCCCGGGCGACGGTGGGCCCCTGCACCCACACCTCGCCCTCCACGCCCACCGGACAGGCACGTCCGTCGCGGTCCACGACCCTCACCTGGACCCCGGTGGGCCGGCCGACCGACCCCTGCCGGAGGGCTCCCCGTTGCGGCAGCGGTTCACTGGTCGCCTGGTGCGAGGACTCTGTCATCCCGTACGCGGACAGCAGCGGGGCGCCGAACGTGCGCTCGAGCGCCCGCTGGGTCGCCGTGTTGAGGGGCGCGCTGCAACTGCGGACGAACTTCAGCGGCGGTGCCTGCGGGCCCGGATACTCCCGCTCCGAGCGGTCCAGAAGGATCTCGTGGATGGCCGGCACCGCCGTGAACCACGTGGCGTTCACGGCCCGCATGTCGTCCCAGAACGTGCCCGCCGAGAACCGCCCCCGCTCGGGCAGCAGTACGCAGCCCCCGCTCGCCAGGGAGGACAGCAGTGCCGCGAACAGCCCGTGGCCGTGGAAGAACGGCATCACCGCGACCGTCGCGTCCTCGGGGCCCAACTCGTAGGTGACGCAGATGTTGCGAAGGGAGGCGGCCACATTGGCGTGGGTCAGCGGGACCATCTTCGCCCGGTCCGTGGTGCCGGCGGTGAACAGGACGAGAGCGTCCAGCTCCGACAACCCCCCTGCGGCACCCCGTAGTTGGTGCGGTTCGCAGACGTCGGGTTCGAGTGACACCGCAGCCGTCCCCGCCGCCGCGACGTCCACCCGCACCGACCACGCGGGTACCGCATGCGCGACGCCACCACCGGACGCCGACGCATCGAGAAGTACCGCCCGAGCTCCCAACGCCGCGAGCCGCGCGGAGAGTTGTGACGCCGGGAGTGCGGGATCCAGCGGAGCCGTGACCAGCCCGGCCCGCGCCGCGCCGAGCAACCCGACCACGAACTCCGCCGTGTTGGCACAGATCAGACCGACCGCGTCACCGCGCCGCAGACCCGCCCCACCGAGCCGGGCGGCCACCTGGTCGGCGAGGGAAGCCAGCGCCCGGTACGACAGCTGCACCCGCTCGCCGGTCACCACCAGGGCGCGGGCGTACGGGCGTTCACGCACCTGCCGGTCGAGGAGGTCGACCAGACCTGTGACCTGCGGAGGCCGGTAGCGGTTCGCGTCACGCACGGATGCCGCGGCCGGAACGGCCATGACCCCACCCCCTCGCACAGGCCCGATGAAACATCCTCTGCGAGCGTGCGACGGCGCCCGGTGGACGTCCAATACCCGCTGGCGAACGGCCGATAGCAGCTGTCTATCAAGGGAGTTGCCGGGCCGCTGACCAGCCCTCGATAGACACCGTTTATCGGCTGGTCGCCGATGGGTCTTGGACGCGGACGAGCGCGCTGCGGATGGTGAGAGAAGTAGCCGCTCCGGCAGGACCTGCCCAAGGAGGACCTCGGACCATGACCGCTCCCTCGACCCTGGAGACCGCGGCAGCAGCCGACGTTCCGACCGAGCTCACCGACGGGTACCACCTGGTCGTCGACGCGCTCAAAATGAACGACGTCGACACCATCTACGGGGTGGTCGGCATCCCGATCACCGATCTGGCCCGGCTCGCCCAGGCGCAGGGCATCCGCTACATCGGCTTCCGCCACGAGAGCAACGCCGGACACGCGGCCGCCATCGCCGGCTACCTCAACAAGAAGCCCGGCGTGGCCCTCACGGTCTCGGCCCCGGGCTTCCTCAACGGCCTGGTCGCGCTGGCGAACGCGACCACCAACTGCTTCCCCATGGTCCAGATCTCCGGCTCCAGCGAGCGCCACCTCGTCGACCTCAGGCAGGGCGACTACGAGGAGATGGACCAACTGGCCGCCGCGCAGCCGTTCGTTAAGGCCGCCTACCGGGTCAGCCGGGTGGAGGACATCGGCCGCGGCATCGCCCGAGCCCTGCGCACCGCGATCTCCGGGCGCCCCGGCGGTGTCTATCTCGACATCCCCGCCGCGGTGCTCGGCGCCATCATGCCCAAGGCGGAGGGCGACCGGACGCTGAGCCGCCTGGTCGACCCCGCCCCGCGCCAGCTCCCGGCGCCGGAGGCCGTGGACCGGGCGATCGAGCTCCTGGCGTCCGCCGAACGCCCTCTGGTGGTGCTGGGCAAGGGAGCCGCCTACGCCCAGGCGGACGCCAAGGTACGGCAGTTCATCGAGTCGACCGGCATCCCCTACGTACCGATGTCGATGGCGAAGGGCCTGCTGCCCGACGACCACCCCCAGTCGGCCGCCACCGCACGCTCGCTCGCGCTGAAGAAGGCCGACGTCGTGATGCTGATCGGCGCCCGCCTCAACTGGCTCCTGGGACACGGCCAGACGGGCTGGAACCCCGACGCCAAGTTCATCCAGATCGACATCGACCCCAAGGAGATGGACAGCAACCAGCCCATCTCCGCGCCGCTCGTCGGAGACATCGAGTCGGTGCTCGACGCGCTCGCCGAACGCACCAAGCCCGGCCAGATCACGGCCCCTTCGGCCTGGCGCGAGGAACTCGGGGCGCGCTCGGCGCAGAACGTCGCCAAGATGGCCGAGCGGCTGGAGGCCGACCCGCACCCCATGCAGTTCATGGGCGCCCTGAAGGCCGTACGGGACGTCGTGCACGCGCACCCGGAGACGTACATCGTCAACGAGGGCGCCAACGCCCTGGACATCGCGCGCAACGTCATCGACATGCACGTGCCGCGCCACCGCCTCGACAGCGGCACCTGGGGCGTCATGGGCATCGGCATGGGCTACGCCATCGCCGCCGCCGTCGAGAGCGGCGCCCCGGTCGTGGCCATCGAGGGCGACAGCGCCTTCGGGTTCAGCGGCATCGAGATCGAGACGATCTGCCGCTACAAGCTGCCCGTCGTCACCGTGATCATGAACAACGGCGGTGTCTACCGCGGCGACGACACCAACCCGTACGACGACGCGCCCTCGCCCACGACCCTCATGTCGGCGGCCCGCCACGACCTGCTCATCGAGGCGTTCGGCGGCAAGGGCTACCGGGCCACCACACCCGCCGAGGTCACCGCCGCCCTCACCGAGGCCCTCGCCGCCGGCGGCCCGGCACTCATCGACTGTGTGATCGACCCCTCCGCCGGCACCGAGAGCGGCCACATCTCGCACCTGAACCCCAAGGGCATCACCGTCGGCAACATCACGCCGGCCAAGAAGTGAACGCCTAGACCTCCTGTACCTCCTAGACCGCGCACCTTCACGAAAAGGAAGCACACATGAGTGAAAAGCCGCTCGCCGGAATCAAGGTGATCGACTTCACCGGGGTCCAGGCCGGTCCCGCCTGCACGCAGATGCTCGCCTGGTTCGGCGCCGACGTCCTGAAGGTGGAGCGCCCCAACGGCGGCGACGTGACGCGCCGTCAGCTGAGGGACATCGAGGAGCTGGACGCGCTCTACTTCACGATGCTCAACAGCAACAAGCGCTCCCTCGCCATCAACACCAAGACCGCCGAGGGCAAGGAGGTCCTGGAGAAGCTCATCAAGGACGCCGACGTCCTGGTGGAGAACTTCGCGCCGGGCGCCCTGGACCGCATGGGCTTCACCTGGGAGCGCATCCAGGAGCTCAACCCGCGCCTGATCTTCGGCTCGGTGAAGGGCTTCAACGACCAGTCGTCCTGGAACGACCTCAAGGTCTACGAGAACGTCGCCCAGTGCGCGGGCGGCGCCGCCTCCACCACCGGCTTCTGGGACGGCCCGCCCACCATCTCCGGCGCCGCCATCGGCGACACCAACACCGGGATGCACCTGGCGATCGGCATCCTCACCGCGATCATCGACCGCGGGAAGACCGGCCGGGGCCAGAAGGTCTCCGTCTCCATGCAGGACGCCGTGCTCAACCTCTGCCGCGTCAAGCTGCGCGACCAGCAGCGCCTGGAGCGGGTCGGCTACCTGGAGGAGTACCCGCAGTACCCGAACGGCGAGTTCACCGACGTGGTGCCGCGCGGCGGCAACGCGGGCGGCGGCGGCCAGCCCGGCTGGGTGCTCAAGTGCAAGGGCTGGGAGGACGACCCGAACGCGTACATCTACTTCACCGTCCAGGAGCAGAACTGGAAGCGCACCGCCGAGGTCATCGGTCGTCCCGAGTGGGCCGAGGACCCGGAGTACGCCACCGCGCGCGCCCGCCAGTCGCACATCTTCGAGATCTTCGAGGAGATCGAGAAGTGGCTCGCGGACAAGACGAAGTACGAGGCGGTGAACATCCTGCGGGAGTGGGAGGTGCCCTGTGCCCCGGTGATGAGCATGAAGGAGATCGCCTACGACGAGGACCTGCGCAAGAGCGGCACGGTCGTCGAGGTCGAGCAGAAGGGCCGCGGCACCTATCTGACGGTCGGCAGCCCGGTGAAGTTCTCCTCCTTCAAGCCGGAGGTCGTCGGCGCCCCGCTCCTCGGTGAGCACAGCTCCGAGGTCCTGGTGGAGCTGGGCTACGACGAGGAGACCATCGGCCGGCTGAAGGAGAGCGGGGTCATCGTCTGAGCGCTGCGCGGAAGGGGCCGTGACCTCGCGGGTCACGGCCCCTCGGTGTGTTCCGGGGTTCAGACCGAAGCCTCGGCCCGGCGCCGCATCAGCTCCCGCTCCCGCTCGCGCCGCGCGGTGACGTCCCGGACGACCGCGCCGCAGTAGGGGCTGCCGTCGGGGCCCGACAGCAGGACCACGCTGAACTCGATGGACAGCTTGCGGCCGTCCGCCGCCAGCGCGGGCACGTTCAGCAGATCCGCGTCGCCGTACTTGCTGGACCCCCGCTCCATGGCCGCGTCGAAGCCTTCCTGGTGCCGCTTGCGGTGCCGCTCGGGAATGATGACGTCCAGGCTTCGCCCCGTCACGTCGGCCGCCGCGAACCCGAAGATGCGCTCCGCACCCCGGTTCCAGTAGCGGATGAGCCCTTCCCTGTCGGTGATCACTATGCCGTCGGGTGCCTGGTCTGCCATGCCCAGCACCACCGCGGAATCCAGATCTTCCATGTCGCCTCCGAGCCGGGGCCATTGGGGTGACGACAGTATACAGAATACTGTCGTCACGGCCTCGCTGCGGAGGGATATGCAGGTGAAGGGCACTCCGAAAGCTTGGTATTGTTGTGCGTGTCGCCCCGGGGAACACCCCCGTCAAGGCGGCAGACACCTGGTCCGGGTGGCGGAATGGCAGACGCGCTAGCTTGAGGTGCTAGTGCCCTTTATCGGGCGTGGGGGTTCAAGTCCCCCCTCGGACACACAGCTGAGACCCCACGTCCCGTGGGGTCTTTCGCGTTGTGCGGCGACGTACGTCGATCGTGGCCGGACCTGTCGCCCGGCGTCCCCCTCGGGTCGGAGAGGGGTGGTGCGGCGATAGAAAGCACATCGCCGCACCGGACTTGCTCAGGCGGGAGAGGTCGCGGCGGCGACGCTCGGAATGCAGATGGTCGTTCCGAGCGCGAAGGTGGAGAAGCCGATGAGTACTGCGGCCGCACCCGCGAGGGCGACCTTGAGGGTCTTGCCTTGGGGCATTTTGCTTCCTGCTCTATTTACTCGTGAGTAGACAGACTATGCCGTCTGTCCTGGCAGGAAGTGAATACATGTCGGCTGTCGATTACGCAAATCACGAGGCTTTCTCGCGCGAGGGGCTATTCGGCGGGCCCTCGGTCTGATAGACGGTCTGTACCGACCGCAGGCTCTCCCGTGCTTGTGCCGCTTCGTGTGCCGCGCCCACGCGGTCGGCTATCTCGACGGCCTCGCTGAGGTGTGCGAGAGCCGAGGCCCGACGGCCGAGCCGGTGTTCGGCGAGCCCCAGCGCGTGCAGCGCCTGTCCCTCCTCATGGGCGGCGCCCACGCTTCTTGCGAGGTCCAGGGCGTGCTGCTCACGGGCGGCCGCCTCCCCGAAGCGCCCCGCCGCGTACAGCGCCCTGCCCATGGCGTGCAGAGTCTCCGAGGCGTTGCGACGGTCGCCGAGCCGACGGAAGGTCGCGAGGGAGTCGTTGAACAGGTCCAGCATGTGAGCCAGATCGTCGGGTGATTTCATCGTGCTGGCCAGATTCACCTGGGTGATGGCCCGCTCCGACGGAACTCCCGTTTCCGTGAGGACTTCGAGGCCGTTCTCGAGCAGATGGCGTGCGCGTTGTGGATCGCCCTTGCGGAGAAAAAGGTCGGAGAGGTTATTGAGGACATGTGCGTATTCACGTCTGTCCGCGACGGTCTGGAAATCCGTGAGCGCCGTGTCGAAATACTGTTGGGACTCCTCGAAATTTCCCAGATACAGGTGGGTGATTCCGAGGTTGTTCCGCGCGCGGCCCAGCTGCCACGGATCTCCCGACAGGAGGCGTTTGCGCAGGGTCTCCCGCTGGAATTCGAGTGCCTCGGAAAGCCGGCCTAGATTCCAGTGCAGTACACCGAGCCGGTGCAGGGCCTCGGCCTCCGCTTCGGCCGCACCGAGCTCCCCGGCGTCGACGAGCGCCCGGCGCAGAGCGCTGTGCGCCTCCTCGTAGCGGCCCGCGTGTGACAGTGCGTTGCCGAGGTCGATCGACGCGAGGACCGCGCGGTGCCGTGCCCGGGTGTCATGCCAGTACTGGACCGCGCCTGCGTGCAGGCGTTGGGCCTCGCCGGAGTGGCCTTCGTCGTCGAGGAAGGCGGCCAGCGCGCTCGCGAGCAGTGCGGCAGGCTGTGGGTGCCCGCTCGTGCGGCAGTGACGTTCGGCGGCCAGGAGCGCCGAGCACTCCGCCGACAGCCACCTTCGGGCCGCGGGCGCGTCCTCCCATGGAGGCAGTGGGTGCCGGGAAGGGGCGACGGGACGGTCCAGCCGCAGACGCCGTGGATAGATCATCCGGTCTGCCGCCTCGGATGCCTGTACATAGAAATCGATCAGTCGGCCGACCGCCCGGCCGCGTACCGGTTCCGGATCTTCGGACAGCGTGAGGGCACGCGCGTATTCGCCGAGGAGATCATGCAGGGCGAAACGTTCGGGCGCTGGTTCTCTGATCAGGTGCGCATCAAGCAGGCCCTCCAGTGCGTCCTCCGCGGCGGCCACCGGAAGACCGGCCAGGGCCGCGACGCCGTACACGTCGATATCGGCTCCGAACCGCAGTCCCAGGAATCGGAAAACTGTTTGTTCCTCGATCTTGAGTGTGCGGTACGACACGTCGAAAGCCCGGCCGATCTCTCCGCGGGTACCGTCCCGTATTTCTTTCAACCGGCCCTGGCCATGCGTGAGTCTGCGCAGGAGATGGGCCGTCGTCCAGGAGGGCCGGGAGGCCAGCCGGCCTGCGGCGAGCTCCACGGCGAGGGGCAGATGGCCGGCCAACCGGACGATGTCCGCCACCTCGTTGTGCCGGCGGGTGCGCTCCTCTCCCGCCACGGTCCGGAACAGCGCGATGGCGTCCTGCGGCGGGAGGATGTCCAGCTGGATCGAGCGGATGCCGGGCAGGCCCGTGAGCCTGCGGCGGCTGGTCACGATGATCAGGGACCGGGAGGCGCCCGGCAGGAGGGGCCGCAGTTGTTCGGGGCCGGCGACGTCGTCGATGACGACGACGGCGCGGCGGTTGGCGAGAAGGCCGCGCCACAGTCCGACGAGGCCCTCACGGTCGTGGGGGAGAGCGGACGCGGGAACCCCGAAGGCGCGGATCAGCGCGGTGAGCGCGGCCTCGGGAGTGAGCGGGGACGACTCGAAGGCATGAGTGCCCAGGTCGAGATGGACGGCACCGTCCGGAAAGTGCGGCGCCAGGCGCCTGGCGGCGTGCAACGCGATCAACGTCTTGCCCACTCCGGCCATGCCCGACACGCTCTGGAGCGCGATCACCGACGTCGCCGACCCGGCAACGGCGTTGTGCAGGATGGCGGCCAACTCGTCCTTTCGGCCCACCAGTTCGGCATGACCGGGCAGGGTCTGCGGGGCGGACACCGCGGACTCCGCGCGGGGGAGCAGGGCCTGGACGGGGGCGCCGTCGAGGATGAGGCGCTGTAAGCGGGTCAGTTCCTCGCCGGGGTCGGCGCCGAGGTCCGCTCGCAGGCGGCGCCGTACCGAGTCGTAGACGCGCAGTGCGTCCGCCTGGCGGCCGCAGCCGTAGGAGGCGGTCATGAGCAGGCCGGCGATCAGTTCGTCGGTGGGGCGTTCCGCCAGGAGGGCGGTGAGGTCGGGCACGAGGTCGGCGAAGTGCCCGTTGCGTAGTTCGGCGGCGGTGCGGATCAGCTGGGTCGGCAGCCGTCGCTCCGTGAGGCGGCCACGGATGTGCTCCGCCCACTGTCCGGGCAGTCCCGCCAGAGGTTCTCCCCGCCAGAGCTCCTCCGCCTCGGCCAGGAGCCGGAGGGCCTCGGTGTCGTTGCCGCCGTGACTCAGGGAGCGGGCCTGGGCGGTCAGGTTCTGGAAGCGGTGGCAGTCCACGCGGTCGGCGTCGAGGTCGAGTGTGTAGGTGTGGGCCTGCTGGACGAGCGGTTCACCGGCTCCGAGGAGGCGCAGCCGGCGGCGGATCCTGGCGACGTAGGCGTGCAGACTCGCACCTGGCCGACTGGGCGGGGTGTCGTCCCAGAGCCGGTGGATCAGGGTGTCGAGGGAGACCGGACGGCCCACGTCGAGTGCGAGGGCTGCGAGGAGCAGGCGTTCCTTGGCCGAACCGAGCGCGTCGACGTGCCGTCCTGCGCGCAGTTGGACCGGCCCGAGTACGCGAATCTCCCACTCCACCAGTGCCTCCGTCCAGCGGTCGGCCTGTGCCCGGTGAAAGCAAGAGTCGCATGCGGTCAATAAGCGTTCAAATATGGAATCTACTTGAACTTAATATTGGCCAATTCTCTCTGATCGGGACGCCGGCTGTGCTCAATCGGTCTGGTTCCGGGAGGTGCCGGGTAGGACGCGGGACACCGGCGCCGGGACGAGGGGGAGTGTCGCGCATGGATGAGCTGACGGGCGCGGAATTGTCGGCGGCTTTGGCAGTGGCTTTCCGACGGCCCGAGGCGCGGCGGGCGCTCGTGCGGCTCGTGGAGCACGGGTTACCGCCCGCGCTCGCCGACTCGGTCCGGGACCGGATCGTCCGGTACGCCTCGGACCCGCAGGACGGGACGCGGGTGCCGGAGTTGACCGACCTCCTGGTGCGGCAGGCGGAACTCCGGCCCGACTTCGCCGAACGATTGGGCGGCTGGGCCGCGGCTGCCCTCGGTGTCGCGACCTCCGAACGGCACGACCACGTGGCGAACACCGTCGGAGCGTCGGCCGGGGTGGATGGCCCGGTGGTCCAGGCGCGCGACATCACCGGCGGGGTGCACTTCCACCCCGCGCCCCGTCCACCCTCCGGTGAAACCGCGGTCGTGCCACGCCAACTACCGCCGGTCCCGCGCCACTTCACCAACCGGCACGACGAACTGGCGCGACTGGACCGCCTGGTGGGCGCAGCGCCGGACAGCCCTGTCGTCGCCGTCGTCAGCGGACCCGCGGGCGTCGGGAAGACCACCCTGGCCAGGCGCTGGCTGCTGGCGCGAGCCGACTCCTTCCCCGACGGGCAGTTGTACGCGGACCTGCGAGGCCACTCTCCCGACGGCCCCGCCCGCCCCGGCGAACTGCTCGGGCACCTCCTGCGCTCCCTGGGCCGCACCGAGGTACCCGCGGAACTGAACGAACGGGCCGCCCTATGGCGTTCGGTCACCGCCGACGCGCGGATCGCCCTCCTCCTCGACAACGCCCTCAGCGCCGCCCAGGTACGTCCCCTGCTGCCCGGCTCGGTCGCCGCCGTCACCGCGGTGACCAGCCGCAACCGGCTGACCGGTCTCGGGCTGGAGGGCGCCGCGTTCGTCCCCCTGGACGTCCTGGCGACCCGGGACGCCGTGGAACTGCTCAGCCGCAGACTCGGCGCCGAGCGGGTACGCCGGGAACCCGAGGCCGCGCGGGCCATGGCGCGTGCCTGTGCGAACCTGCCGCTCGCCGTGTGCGTGGCGGGCGCTCGCCTGGCCGCACGGCCACGTCAGCCACTGGCGGCGATGGCGAGGGCGCTGAGCGACGGAGAGGGAACCGGCCCGCTGGACGCACTCCGCGTGGGGCGTGAGTCCGCCGTGCGCGCCGCCCTCCAGGAGTCGTACCGCCTTCTCGCTCCCGAACCGGCCGCCGCCTACCGCCGGTTGAGCCTTCTGCCGTTCACCGCGTTCACGCCGCCGGTCGCGGCGGCCGTCTGCGGCACGGAGCCCGACGAGGCGGACCGTCTGCTGGACGAGCTCGCCGAGGCGAATCTGGTGGAGGACCTGGGACCCGACCCACGGACCGGGCTCGACCGCTACCGTTTCCACGACCTGCTCCGGGCACACGCCAGGGAGTGCGCGGCCGGGACCGAGACGGACACAGCCGTCTCCAGTGCCCTGCGCAGGGTCGTCGACTTCCATCTGCGCGCCGCCACCGCTGCCGAGGCCCTGCTGACCCCCAGCCACCGCACCCTGAACCGCGACTACACCGGTCCGCCGGTCCCCCCGCCGTTCACCGACGCCACCGGGGCGCTGCGCTGGCTCGACGCGGAACGCGACCACCTGATGGCCGTCCTGCGCACCGCCGCGGACCGCGGCTGGCACCCCTGCGCCTGGCAACTCGCCGACGCCATGTGGCCGTTGTTCCTGCGCCTGCGCCCCTACGAGCTCTGGGTCGAGGCCCACGAGATCGGCCTGGCGTCGGCCCGCCGCGCGGGTGACCGGGACGGTGTCAGCCGCATGCTGACCTCGGGCGGCACCGGTCTGCGCAACGTGGGCCGCCTGGAGGAGGCCCTGTCGTGGTTCCGGCAGGCACGGGAGCTGGCCCGCGAGGAGGTGGCCCACCGCCCCGCGGGCGAGGCTCTGACGGCGGCCCGCCGCAACGAGGCCCAGGCGCTGCACGGCCTGGGCCAGACCTACCGGCTGGCGGGGCGGCTGGAGGAGGCGGGCACCCACTTCACCGCGGCCCTGGCCCTGCGCGAGGAGATCGGCTACCGGCGGGGAGCGGCACTGACCCGGCTCAGCCTCGGCGACACGGCCCTGGCGGCCGGCCGGCCCGACGAAGCCGTACGCCAACTCGAGCGTGCCCGCGCCGAGTTGCGCGAGGCGAACGATCCCTACGACGCCGCCCGGGCACTGGCTCTGCTCGGCCGGGCGCTGGCCCGCCGCGACGGCACCCGGCACGAGGCCGCCGACCGAGTACTCCTGCGGGCTCTGGCCGAGTTCGAGGAGGCCGGTTCGGCGCACTGGCAGGGGCACGTCCTGGAGATGCTCGGCGAGGCGGCCCAGGAGCGGGGTGACCTCGAACGGGCCAGGGACTGGTACGCCCGGTCCCTGGCCCGCTACCGCCCGGTCAGCGACCGGGACCGGGACCGGCTGGAGAACCGCCTGCGAGTCCTTGGCTGAGCCCGGTTCGTGGCGCGGTCGGCGTCGCCGCAGGAGTGCTCCGCACCAGGGCGACGAATCCGCCGCCCAGCCGGGGGACCAGTACCAGGACGGCGCCCGGATAGCGCCGCAGCACCAGCGCGGACAACCGCAGCGCTGCCGTGGCGGGCAGGGGACGGGTGCCGTACAGCACGTCGGCGCACTCCCGCCAGACCTCGGCCGCACCGCCGTCCAGTGCGACGACGAGGAGGTCACTCATGCCGACACCCGGTTCCGGCCCGTGTCCCACAGTGGCGCCGGGAGCGGGACCACGGGCAGCGACGGCTCACAGGCGGGCTCGCCCAGTCCGAGCAGCCGGTACATGAGCCGACGGGTGTTGTGCCCGGCGCGCCCGGGTTCGGAGGAGATGCGGCGCGCGATCCGGTCGTACCGTGTGGCCGGACCGGCGGTGCGGGCGTACGCGAGCTGCTCGGGCAGCGTGTGGGAGGGGCTCAACGCCGGTGCCAGTGAGGCCAGTTCGGCACCGGGTGAGGCCGGGTCGACGTCGTCCGCGGGAAATCGCGCGAGCAGGAGTGCCGCCCGGGTGAGGGTCGAGTAGAGCGTCACGGATCCGTGGTCGCCGAGGACCCAGTCCGCGGCGATGATCAAGGAACGCCAGTCCGTGTCGGGCGGTACGACCGCGATGCCCCGCTGCTCGGCCGCCGCCAGCCAGGACCGTACCTGCCAGATGCCGTGCCAGGACCAGACGTTGGGGTGGACCAGGACGGCGATCCGGTACTCGTCTCCCGGGAGTTCGGTGAGGAGCCTGGGCAGCAGGGTGTCGAGCCGGTTGAAGGCCGAGCCGGTGCCCCAGGTGGAGGAGACCACCACGAGCTTCTGGCCGCGTCGCACCCCCAGCGCAGCCCGGTACCGGTGGCGCAACGGCAGGCTCGCGACGATCCGGTCGTACGTCGCGTCGCCGACCACCTCCGCGACCGGCAGCGCCTCCGGACAGCAGCGGCGCAGCCTGGCCAGCTCGTCCCGGTGGGCCAGCGCCAGCGCCCGGGGGACCACCCGTCCGTCACGCACGAGGTAGCGCCTGCCCAGCCCGCCCACCGTGCGTGCCGCTCCCGGATCCCGGCCGTCGGCGAGCCGCGACAGCTTCATGTGGCCCGCTCCGTGCGGCAGCCGCAGCAGCGGGCCGCGCAGCCTGTGCACCCCCTGGGAGCCCGCGGCCAGCACCAGGTCGAACCGCATGCCGAGCGCCTGCTCCCAGGGCAGCACACTGCCGTCGGGCAGGGGCCCGGGCACGGCACGGGCGGCACCCGCGTTGAACGCGTGCGGTGCGATGGTGAAGTACACCTGGAGCCGCAGGTCGGCGGTGAGCAGCGGCAGCACGTCCCCCAGCCGCCGGCCGTACACCTCGGTGTGGACGACGACCAGGACGCGCTTGCAGCCGGGCAGTGTCAGCCACTGGGCCCTGTCGTCCCCGTGGCCGGCCGCGACGGTTCTCGGCGTGTTCTCGGTGTCGTGCAGCATCGGTACCCCCGTTGTCGAGTGATCGCGGATCGCGGAATCGTTTCGGTGCGGGGGTGCCCCTGCGTCGCGTCAAAAGCCTTGCCGCGGCCTTGAAGAATCCTTGCAGCCCTGGTGAGGGCCCATCCGGGGGACCGGCGGCGAAATCCGGTTGACCCGGCCCGCCCGCCAGGTGCTCAATACCCGGCATGGCCGACATCCAGGGCACGTACGACGATCTGTTCTCCGCGGTACCCAACGGGCTGGCGGCGCTGCTGGACGAAGGGGATGTCGGCGGCTCGGTGGCCGTCTTCGTGGACGGTGAACCGGTGGTGGACGTCTGGGGCGGCTTCGCCGACGCCGACCGGACCGCCCCGTGGGAGCGGGACACCATCACCAACGTCTTCTCCACCACCAAGACGATGACGGCGCTGTGCGCGCTGATCCTCGCCGACCGCGGCGATCTCGACACGGATGCCCCGGTCGCCCGGTACTGGCCGGAGTTCGCCGCCGCCGGCAAGGACAAGGTGCTGGTACGGCACCTGCTGTCGCACACCGCCGGTCTGCCCCACTGGGAAGGCCCGGTCGAGGAGCTCTACGACTGGCCGGCCGCCACCGCCCGGCTCGCCGCCCAGCCACCGCTGTGGGAACCCGGCACCGCGGCCGGCTACCACTCGCTCACCCAGGGCTTCCTGGTCGGCGAGGTCCTGCGCCGGATCACCGGCCGCACCGTCGGCGAGTTCCTGGCCCAGGAGGTGACCGGGCCCCTCGGAGCCGACTTCCACATCGGGCTCTCCGCCGAGCACGATCACCGGGTCGCCCTCACGGTCCCGCCGCCCGGCCGGGACGAGGACTACACCGCGGGCGCCGCCAACCCGGGTCCTGACGCGACACCGTCCACCGGGACCGCCCTCCGTGTCCGGGACGGCAACAGCGTGTCGTGGCGGCGCGCCCAGATCCCCGCCGCCGGCGGCTTCGGCAACGCCCGCTCCATCGCGCTCGTCCAGTCCGCGCTCGCCTGCGAAGGCACGGTGAGGGGCGTACGCCTGCTGTCCGCCGCCGGCGCCGCTCGGGCCCGCGAGGAGCAGTTCAGCGGCGAGGATCGCGTGATCGGCATGACGCAGCGGTACGGCCTCGGCTTCGGCCTCTTCGGGACCTCCTTCGGCTGGGGCGGCTGGGGCGGCTCCCTGGTCGTGATCGACCCCGAGGCCCGCATGGTGGTCGCGTACGCGACCGACCAGATGCGTGAACCCGCCGAGGACACCCGTGGCATGGACCTCGTCATGTCCGCCTACGACGGCCTCCAGGGCCTGCGCCGCTGACCGCGGAAAACCCGGTGCACCGACCCCGGCCGGCTCCCTACACTCGCCATCACCAAGGACGACGAGTGAGGGGAGTACGGCCATGTGCGTGCGCACAGCTGTCGCCGTTCCCCGGACGTCGTACGACGTGATCCTCGTGTCCTCGACCCTCCGGTGCCCGCTGCGCGCCCGGCACCGGATGCCCGCGACGACTGTCTGAACGGTCAAGCACCGCCGCGGCACGCGTATGTGACGTGCCGTCATGTCGTCGTACGGGCCATCGCGCAGCCCTGTCATCACAGCACCTGAAAGGCCATGGGCCATGCGCACCCACCACCCCGACCCGCTCGCCGTCGTCCGCAACCTCGGCATCCTCGCCCACGTCGACGCCGGCAAGACCACCGTCACCGAGCGGATCCTGTTCGCCACCGGAACCACGCACAAGCGCGGCGAGGTCCACGACGGCACCACCGTCACCGACTTCGACCCGCAGGAACGGGACCGCGGGATCACCATCTTCGCGGCGGCCGTGAGCTGCGCGTGGGACGGGCACCGCCTCAATCTGATCGACACCCCGGGGCACGTCGACTTCGCCGACGAGGTGGAACGCTCGCTCCGGGTGCTCGACGGAGCGGTCGCGGTGTTCGACGCGGTCGCCGGTGTGGAGCCGCAGAGCGAGTCGGTGTGGCGGCAGGCGGACCGGCACGGTGTGCCGAGGATCGCGTTCGTCAACAAGCTTGACCGCGCGGGCGCCGACCTCGACGCGGCCGTCGAGTCCGTCCGACGGCGGCTGCACCCGGCGCCGCTGGTCGTGCAGTTGCCCATCGGCAGCGAGGACGCCTTCACCGGCGTCGTCGACCTGATCGGGATGCGCGCGCTGACCTGGGCCGACTCCGGTGAGACGGCGCAGGACGGACCGGTGCCCGCCGCTCTGCGCGAGGAAGCGCGCAGGCGACGCCGGCTCCTGGAGGAGGCAGTCGCCGAACGCCACCCCGCGGCCCTGGAGGAGTTCTGCGACCGGGAGACCCTCTCGGCCCACACCCTCACCGCCGCCCTGCGGGACCTCACCCACAGCGGCGACGGGGTCGTCGTCCTGTGCGGCTCGGCCTACCGCAACCGCGGCATCGAGCCGCTGCTGGACGCTGTCGTGGCGTACCTGCCGTCGCCGCTCGACGTGCCCGCCGTACGCGGTGGGAACGGTGAGGAGAGGCCCGCCGACCCGGCGGCGCCCCTCGCGGCGCTGGCGTTCAAGGTGAACGCCACGGCCACGGGACGGCTGACCTACGTACGCGTGTACTCGGGAACGATCGAGAAGGGAGCCACCGTGTGGGACGCGGGCGCAGGCCGCACCGAACGCATCGGACGGATCCTGCGCGTACAGGCCGACCGGCACGCCCCGTTGGAGCGGGCGGTCGCCGGCGACATCGTCGCCGTCGTCGGACTGAAGTCGGCCCGCGCGGGCTCGACCCTGTGCGCGCCGGACGCCCCGCTCGTGCTCGAACCGCCCAGCGCGGCCGAGCCCGTCGTGTCCGTGGTGGTCGAACCCCAACGGTCCGTCGACACCGACCGGTTGGCCTCCTCGCTCGCCCGGCTGACCGAGGAGGACCCCTCGCTCGTCGTCCGCACGGACGCCGAGACGGGCCAGACTCTGCTGTCCGGCATGGGTGAACTGCATCTGGAGGTCGCGGTGGAGAAGGTACGGCGTGAGCACGGCCTCGCGCTCAACATCGGTCGGCCCAGGGTGAGTCACCGCGAGACGGTCGGGCGCGGGGTGTCCGGGCTGGTCCACCGGCACGTCAAACAGGACGGCGGGGCGGGGCAGTTCGCCCATGTCGTGCTCGATGTCGAACCAGCCGAGCAGGGCTTCGAGTTCCGCTCGACGGTCGTCGGCGGGCGCGTCCCGCAGGAGTACGTCCGCGCGGTCGAGGCCGGCTGCCGGGACGCCCTGACCGAGGGCCCCCTCGGCGGCCACCCGGTGACCGGGCTGCGCGTGACCCTCACCGACGGGTCGACCCATGTGAAGGACTCGTCGGACACGGCGTTCCGTACGGCGGGTCGGTTCGGCCTCCGGGAGGCACTGCGCGCCTGCGCGATGGTTCTCCTGGAACCGGTCGCCGAGGTCACGGTCACCGTGCCCGAGGAATCCGTCGGCGCGGTGCTCGGCGACCTCGCCGCCCGCCGCGGCCGGGTCTCGGGCTCGGTCACGCGCGGCGGCTCGGCGGTCGTCACGGCGACCGTGCCGCTGGCCGAACTCTTCGGCTACGCCACGAGGTTGCGCAGCCGGACCCAGGGCCGCGGCACGTTCACGGCCCGGCCGACGGGGTATGCGCCGGCGCCGGCGGTGACCTCGGCTCGGTGACGGCCGGGACGGAAGTCCCTGGTAAGGGAACCAAGGGCCGGGCGGTAGCACCGCCCGGCCCTTCGTCACGCGCACGAGGTCTGCTCAGCAGTCCCTGAACTCAGGTGACTGGTTCAGCACCTGAGAGCGCACCGACGTGAAGCGGGCGTACGTCTCGCCGTCCAGCGACTCGGGGCGGAACGCCGCCACCCGGTGGCAGTTCTGGAAGGCCAGGGCCACGCCGAAGTGGCGTTCCAGGCTGCCGCGGATGGCGTCGCTCGCCAGGGCGCGCAGCAGCTGGCCGCGTTCCCGCTCCGACGGGGGAGGGGTCTGGTTGTCGGCGAACTCCACCTGGCCGGAGCGCAGTTCGGCGGCGAGGGAGGCGATCAGGTCGTAGGCGTAGGGGAGGGACGTGCGGACCGTGGCCACGAAGTCCTCCTCGCGGACGGTGCCCTGTTCGGCTTCGGCGAGGAGCTTCGGGGAGACGTCGAGAGACATGTGAGGGGGTTCCTGTCCTGTTGTCGGGCACTGAGAGAGAGGTCAGACGACGGCAGTCGGGCCCGGTACGAAGTCCGGGTCCACCTGGGCGGCAAGGTCGAGGCCGGTCGCCTCGTTCGCCCAGGAGCGGGCGTTGCGCAGGTGGAACTCGACCGCGTGGTGGTGGAGCTTCGTCCAGTCGCGGGGGTGGGAGTCGACCGCCTCGCGCAGGATCGTCAGCGCGTGCCGGTTGTGAGGCTCCAGCGCGTCCAGGTCACCGTCGGCGCGGCCCTGTTCGGCGGCGCGTACCCAGGGCGACTGGACCAGGTGGGTCAACAGGTCGTCGCCCACGTGTTCCTTGAGGAAGAGCAGGTCGTCCTCGCCGGCCACCTTGTTGCCGATCACGGCGATCCGGATTCCGAACTCCCGTGCGTGGTCGCGGTACTGGCGGTAGACCGACACGCCCTTGCGAGTGGGTTCGGCCACCAGGAAGGTCAGGTCGAAGCGGGTGAACAGACCCGAGGCGAACGCGTCCGCGCCGGCCGTCATGTCGACGACGACGTATTCGCCGGGTCCGTCGACCAGGTGGTTGAGGTACAGCTCCACTCCGCCCAGCTTGGAGTGGTAGCAGGCCACGCCGAGGTCGCTCTCCTCGAACTCGCCCGTCACCATCAGCGGGACGTCGCCCACGCGCCGGACGTGTCCGGAGTGCAGTTCGTCGTCGCCCAGCAGCCGCAGCAGTCGTGAGCCGCGGCCCGGCGGAGTGGTCTTGAGCATCGCCTCGCGTGAGGCGATGCGCGGGTTGGTGCCGCGCAGGTAGTCCTTGATCTCGGCCGTATGAGCGCCCAACGGCTGGGCGTCCAGGGCCTCGTCCCCGTGGTGGCCCAGCGCCTCGGCGAGATGCTGGTTGATGTCTGCGTCCACGGCCAGCACCGGTGCGCCGGAACGTGCCAGATGGCGGGAGAAGAGGGCGGACAGGGTGGTCTTGCCGCTGCCGCCCTTGCCGACGAACGCGATGCGCACTACCGCTCCGTCTTTTTGAAAATGGATGTCATGTTGGTAGGTTCTATGGCGTGCGTTCGATCACTGTCAAATCGCCCCCGCGATCATGTCGAAAGGCTTAATGCATATGATGTGCAAGTGCGTGAATACAGCATCAGGGCGGCGAGCCCGGACGACCTCGACGGTGCGCGAGCCGTGATGCTCGACACCGTCTACCGCGACTTCGGAACCGGATACGTGCCCCGCTGGCACGGCGACATCATCGACCCGGCCGCCGCCTATCTCGTCCCGCCCCGCCACACCCTCCTCGTCGGGCTCGACCCGGAGGACGGGACCGTCGTGGCCACCGGCGCCCTCGACTCCCGCGGCCCCGCCCACCCGCCGAACCCGCGCGAGCTGGCCGAGCGCTACCCCTGCGGCGAGACCGCCCAGTTGCGCCGCATCTACGTCCGCCCCGAGCACCGCAGGCGCGGCCTCGCCCGCCGCCTGGTCGACGAACTGCTCGCCTTCGCGGCCGCCGACGGCGGCTACCGCTCCGTGTATCTGCACACCGACCCGGCGGTCCCGGGCGCCGAACCCTTCTGGCACTCGCTCGGCAAGGTCGTGCACGACGAGCGCGAGACCACAGGCGGCGCGAGCAGCGTCGTCCACTTCGAGATACCGATGGGACGGTGACCGGAATGCGCCGCCGTCACACACTCGGCTCCCTCCTGCTCGCCCCGCTGCTCACCGCCTGCTTCGCCTCCCAGGGCGGCGACTTGGCAGGTGACGCGAGCGACGGCTCCCGCCTCCGGGTCGCCCTCGCCTTCCCGCCCGCCGAGAACCTCTCGCCGTACGGCGCCGACGCCACCCTCCTCAGCCGCCTCGGCGTCACCGAGGGCCTGACCGCCCTCGACGCCAACGGCGCAGCGGCCCCCGCGCTCGCCGAATCCTGGCGCCGCGAGAACGACCGCACCTGGCTGTTCACCCTGCGCGAGGCCACCTTCCAGGACGGTTCCGAGGTCACCCCGGCCGCGGTCGTCGCCGCCCTCACCCACGCCACCGAGGCCAGGCCCCTCCCGGCCGCCCTGTCCGGCGTCACCCTGACGGCCGAGGCGGCGGGCGACGCCGTACGCATCACCACCAGGACCTCCGACCCCGTCCTGCCGCTCCGGCTGTCCAGCCCCGGCCTCGCCGTATTCGCCCCCAAGGCCTATGCCCCGGGCGAAGTGGACCCGGTCGGCACCGCCTCCGGCCCCTTCGAGCTGACGAAGGTCACCGGCTCGACCTCCGCCACCCTCGACCGCTACGACGACTACTGGGGAGGCCTCGCCCAGGCCTCCGGCATCGACGCCCGCTTCATCGCCGACGGCACCGCGCGCGCCAACGCCGTGCGCAGCGGCCAGGTCGACATCGCCGAGGCGATCCCCGTCGCCCAGGCGGCCACCCTCGACAAGGCCACCCTCGAGGAAACCGCCACCACCCGCACCACCAGCCTCCAACTCAACACTCGGTCCGGCCCGTTCAGGGACCCGAAGCTGCGCGCCGCCGCCCGGGAGGCCGTCGACAGCCTCGCCCTCGTCAAGGGCGTCTTCGAGGAGTACGCCGATCCCGGCGCCGGCATCTACGGACCCGCTGTGACCTGGGCCGAGGGCAGACGCGTACCGCCCACCGGACGCGCGACCGCCGCCAAGCCCCACGGCACCTCCGTCACCCTCGCCACCTACGACAACCGGCCCGAACTCCCCGAGGTCGCCCAGGTCCTCCAACAGCAGCTCCAGAAGGCCGGGTTCAAGGTCACCCTGGTCGTACGTGAGTACTCTCGGCTCGAGAGCGACGCGCTCGCGGGGAAGTTCGACGCCTTCGTGGGCGCCCGCAACAGCCTCGTCGACACCGGCGACCCCGTCGGCGTCCTCGCGAGCGACTACACCTGCGACGGCGGCTACAACCTCGCCCGGCTGTGCGACGGCAAGGTCGACCGGGCGGTCGCACAGGCCGAGGCCGTGACCGACACCGGTGAGCGGCAGGACGCGGCCCTGCGCGCCGAGGCGGCGATCCTCGGCACCGACGCAGTGGTCCCACTGGCCCACCAGGCGATCATCGCCGGGGTCGCCACCGACGTCCGGGGCGTGCTGCTCGACCCGTACGAGCGGACCCTGGTCGGCACCGGAACGCGACGCTGATCGATGGGGCACCGAGTGGCCACCCTGCTGTGGCGGGTCCTGCTCGCGGCGGCCCTGGTGTGCGGGATCGGCCTGCTGCCGTGGCTGTCCCGCACCGACCCGGCGCTCACCGTCCTCAAGGCGCGTTCCGCGGACCGTGACCCGACGCCGCGGGTACTGGCCGACATCCGGGCCCAACTCGGCCTGGACCAAGGCCCCCTGCACCTGCTCGGCCAATGGCTCGGCGGGCTGCCCCGCGGCGACGCCGGCCGGTCGTGGCTGAACGGCACCGAGGTCACCCCGACCGTGGTCCAGGCGCTCGGGGTCTCCCTGCTGCTGGTGGCGGTGGCGCTCGTGATCGCCGCCGCGACCGCCGCCCTGGTGTGCGCCCGCACGCTGTGGCTCGGCGCCCGCCGAGGCCTCGACGGGCGACGGGCCGGGGGCGGAGCCTCGGCGATGCTCGCCGCGCTGCCCGAGTTCCTCACCGCCTCCGTGCTCGCCACCGTCGTCGGCGTACAGCTCGGCTGGCTGCCCGCCCTCGGCTGGTACGGCCCCCGGTGGACGGTGCTGCCCGCCCTCGCCCTCGGTCTGCCCGCCGGGGCCGTGCTAGGGCGCCTCCTCGACGACCTGCTGCCCGGCGCCTTCGCCGAACCCTGGGCGCAGGCGGCGGAGGCCCGCGGACTGCGCGGCCGTACCGTCGCCGCCAAGGCGGTCCGCCGCTGCATCCCGGCGCTGCTGCCCAACCTGGGCCTGTTCGTCGTGGGCCTCACGGCCGGTTCCGTCGCCGTGGAGCAGATCTACGACATCCCGGGCCTCGGCCGCACCACCCTCCAAGCGGCCCTCGCGCAGGACCTGCCCGTCCTCCAGGCGGGCACCCTCGCCCTCCTGCTCCTCGCCGTCACCGCCACCCGGCTCGCCGCCCTCGCCGTCCGCCACCTGGCCGGCCCGGCCCTGCGCGACGGCGCCCTGGACTCCCTGCACCGACCGCGCCGGACCACTCGAAGCACCCTGCCCCTCGTGTACGGCGGCCTCCTGGCCGGCGTCGTCGCGTTCGGCCTGTTCCGCGACCCGCTCGCACTCGACACCGGAGCCCGCCTCCGACCCCCTTCCCGGGCGCACCCGTTCGGCACCGACGCGCTCGGCCGGGACCTGCTCGCCCGGGTGGCGCACGGGGCCCTCGACACCCTGCTGGTCGCCCTCGCCATCAGTGTCACCGCACTGGTGGTCGGCGTCCTGCTCGGGCTGCTGCCGAGGCTGTCCGGGCCGCTCGTCGACACCGTCAACGCCGTACCGCCGGTGCTCGCCGCGTTGCTCGTGACCGCCGTCGCCGGGAGCGGGGCCGCCACGCCCGCGCTCGCCGTGGCCGCCGTCTCCTGGGCGGCGCTCGCCGCGCACACCTCCTCGCTGCTCCGGCAGGAACACGCCACCCCGCATCTGACGGCCACCCGAGGTCTGGGCGCGAGCCGCTGGTACCTCCTGCGGTACGAACTGCTGCCCGCGATCCTGCCGCCCGTCACCCGGCACGCCCTGCTGCGGCTGCCCGGTGTCGCGCTGGCCCTCGCCTCGCTCGGCTTCCTCGGCCTCGGCGCCCAGCCGCCGGCCCCGGAGTGGGGCCTGCTCCTGGCGGAGAACCAGCCCTACGCCGAACGCGCCCCCTGGGCCGTCCTCGCCCCCGCTGCCGCACTCGCCCTGCTGGGCGCGCTGGCGGTGAGCGCGGCGGGCGGGGTGCGGTGGCCGCGACGGCGCGCAGGTCGCCGTACCGCTACGAGGACTGAACAACCCAGTTCCGCACGGGCGTTGGTGGAGGCCTGATGACATCGACGCCCCTGGCTCCGCCGAGGACCGCCGCCAGGCTTTCCCCGCTGCTGCGGCTGCTGATCCTCACCCAACTCGCCTTCAACATCGGCTTCTTCGCCGTGCTGCCCTTTCTGTCCGAACACCTGGGGCAGGCCGTCGGGATGGCGGGCTGGCTGGTCGGGTTCGTACTGGGGCTCAGGACCTTCAGCCAGCAAGGGCTGTTCGTGGTGGGCGGGGCGCTCGCCGACCGGTACGGGATCCGGCCGGTCGTCCTCGCCGGATGCGTGCTGCGGATCGCCGGGTTCGCCTGGCTCGGGTACGCCGAACAGCCGGGGGCGGTCATCGGGGCCGTCCTGCTCATCGGGTTCGCCGCCGCGCTGTTCTCGCCGGCGGTGGAGTCCGAGGTCGCCCGGCAGGCCGTCGTCCACGAGGCGGCGGGCGGTCAACGCACCCGTGTTCTGGCGCTGTTCACGGTCGCCGGGCAGGCCGGTGCCTTCGTCGGGCCGTTGCTCGGCGCGCTGTTGCTGTCGGTGGACTTCCGAACGGTGTGTCTGGCGGGGGCCGGGATCTTCGTCCTCGTCCTCGCCGGGCACGCGTGGATGCTGCCGCAGCGCATACCGGGGCGCCAACGGGTGGGGCTGAAAGGAGGATTGGGAGCGCTGGTCCGCAACCGCCGCTTTCTCGCGCTGTGTTGCGCGTACGGCGCCTACCTGCTCGCCTACAACCAGCTCTACCTCGCCCTTCCCGACGAGGTGGAGCGTGCGACCGGTTCGCAGTCGGCGCTGGCCTGGCTGTTCGCGCTGTCCTCGCTGCTGGTGGTGACCGCGCAGCTGCCCGTCACCCGCTGGGTCGGCTCCAGCCTCTCGCTGCGCCGGTCCATGGTGGCCGGACTGCTGCTGATCGGCACCGGATTCGCGGTCGTGGCGCTGTCCCGTCCGGCCGACTGGACCGGTACGGCTGGCCTGTTGCCCTCGGTGGGATTCGTCGTCCTGCTCACCTTCGGGCAGATGCTCGTCGCACCCGTGGCCCGGGCCTGGGTCCCCGACCTGGCGGAGGAGGGCCGGCTCGGCCTCTACACCGGGGCACTCTCCTCGGTCTCCGGCCTGATCGTCCTGGTCGGCAGCTCCGTCACCGGTTCACTGCTGGACAGCGGACTGCCGGCCGCGGTGCCATGGCTGCTGCTGGCGGCGATGCCGGTCGCGGCGGTGGGGTTGGTGCCGCGGAGGTAAGTACGAGCGAGTCGAGCCAGGGCGGCTCGGCTCCGGCCAAGCCCGCAACCCCTCCGGGCGTCGGCCCTGCCCCAGCCCCAGCCCCAGCCCCAGGACCGGGGCCACGGGCGCGGCGGGATGGCTCGGATGCCGGCCGCGAACTCGCCGGACGGTTCAGGTGGTCGAGCCGGGAGCGCCCGTACCGAGTCGGGGAAACCCGACGGACGGCCAGGTCGCCTGGCCAGGAACCCCGCCAGAAGCCTCCAGCCGCCTCGCTGCGACGCGCCGGACGGCTTACGCGCCCCGGCGCATCGGATCTGCCGTAGCTCCCGCGATCGCGGCGATAGGGTCCACCCCATGGAGACTCAGGACATTCGGGTGGAGATCGCCCGGGAGGCGGACCAGGAGCTCGTCGACGCCTTCGCGCGGATGCTGCCGCAGTTGTCCTCGGCGGCGGAGGCCCTCGACCTCGCCGCGCTCGACCGCATCCTGGCCTGTGACGTCAACACCATGCTGATCGCCAGGTCGGCGGCCGGCTCGGTGGTGGGCACGCTCACCCTCGTCATGTTCCCCGCGCCCGCGGGCCTGCGGGCCCGTATCGAGGACGTGATCGTCGACCACGCGGCTCGCGGTCAGGGCATCGCGGGACTGCTGATCAGGGAGGCCATCCGGCTCGCCCGGGAGGCCGGGGCCCGTACCGTCGACCTGACCTCCCGCCCGGACCGGGCGGCGGCCAACCGGCTGTACGAGCGGCAGGGTTTCCGGCAGCGCGAGTCGACGGTGTACCGGGTGCCGCTGAAGGGCTGAGCCGCTCAGGAGGCGACAGCCTGCGGCGCGGTCGCCGGGACCAGGTCCAGGAGTTCCTCCACCGCCGCCTGGTCCGCCCGGTGGGTGCGCCACAGCCACAGGATGTCCCGGCCGAACGACCACACCAGGGTGCCCAGCGCCAGAGCCACCACCCCGAAGGTCGCCGTGTACGGCAGGTACCCGGACGCGGCCACCAGCAGCAGGATGCCCTGGAGCGCGGCCACCGTCTTGCGGGCCATGCTCGGCGGCAGCGGGGCGTTCAGCCACGACCAGACGCGGGCCGCCGCGACGAAGCCGTAGCGCATGGCGCCGATCAGCAGCACCCACGGGCCCTGCGACATCGACACGTACACGCTGAGCACCAGGATCAGGAACGCGTCGACCTCCATGTCGAACCGGGCGCCCAGCGGGGTCGAGGTGCCCGTCGCGCGGGCCACCTTTCCGTCGACACCGTCGAGGATCAGGGCCACCGCCGTCAGGCCGACGAAAAGGGTGACCGGCGGGGAGTCCTGGAAGGAGTCCGCGACCAGCGCCGTGACCCCGCCCACCAGGGTCGCGCGGCCGAGGGTCACTCGGTTGGCCGGACCGAACGAGCGCGGCCGGGTGCGGTGCAGTGCCCTGGAGAGCACGGCCCAGGTGGCGACGGCGAAGGCGAGGCCGGTCAGCCAGCCCGCCGGCCCCATGCCGATCGCCGTGCCGAGCAGAGCCAGCAACAGGATCTGCAGACCCGCTCCCACCGCGGTCTCCTGCTGGACCAGCCTTGCTTCGTAAGTGTTGTTCAGGGCCACCGCACATTCCTCCGGCCAGATGACAGAGTCGATCAAGGCCGCGTACTGTGCGCGGCCTGTGCACATCTCGGTACGTGACGAGGTACGTGCACGGGTTGCCGATCGTTCAGGAGGTTCTCGATGAAGGCCGCCGCACGCGCGTTCTGGCTCCGCTCTCCCGGCGAGGGCGAGATACGGGAGGTCGCCCTCGGGGCCCCCGGCGAGGACGAGGTGCTGGTCCGCTCGCTGTACTCGGGAGTCAGCCGGGGCACGGAGACACTCGTGTTCCGTGGCCAGGTGCCCGAGAGTCAGCACGCGGCCATGCGGGCCCCGTTCCAGGAGGGCGACTTCCCGGGACCCGTGAAGTACGGCTACCTCAGCGTGGGGTTGGTGGAGGAGGGGCCCGCCGCGCTGAAGGGCAGGACCGTCTTCTGTCTGTACCCGCATCAGACGCGGTACGTGGTTCCCGCGAGCGCCGTGACGGTCGTACCCGACGACGTGCCCGCCCGCCGGGCCGTGCTCGCCGGCACCGTCGAGACCGCCGTGAACGCCCTCTGGGACGCGGCGCCCCTGGTAGGGGACCGGATCGCGGTGGTCGGCGGCGGCATGGTCGGCAGCTCGGTCGCCGCACTCCTCGCCCGCTTCCCCGGCGTACGGGTGCAGTTGGTGGACGCCGACCCCGCCCGCGCCCGGACCGCAGAGGCCCTCGGGGTCGGTTTCGCGTCCCCCGCGGACGCCCTCGGCGACTGCGACCTCGTCGTCCACGCCAGCGCCACCGAACAGGGCCTCACCCGCTCACTGGAACTCCTCAGCGCCGAGGGCACCGTCCTCGAACTGAGCTGGTACGGCGACCGGAAGGTGAGTCTGCCGCTCGGCGAGGCCTTCCACTCCCGGCGCCTCGTCATCCGCAGCAGCCAGGTCGGCACCGTCTCCCCGGCCCGCGCCAACCGCAGCTACGGCGACCGGCTCGGCCTCGCGCTGAAGCTGCTCGCCGATCCGGCGCTCGACGCCCTCATCACGGGGGAAAGCGCGTTCGAAGAACTACCGGAGGTGATGCCCGGGCTGGCCAGTGGGGAAATTCCGGCCCTCTGTCACCTCGTGAGGTACGGCAAGAGCGCCTGACCTGAGAAAAGAGTGAGATACGGCTGAACACGGGGAAGCGGAGAGCCGTACTACACGGCATCCCCCGGCCGGGATCAGCCGGGGACCAGACGCGCCGCACCTGGAGGGTCGTCCGTTGTTCAGCATCACCGTCCGCGATCACATCATGATCGCCCACAGCTTCCGCGGCGAGGTCTTCGGGCCCGCGCAGCGTCTGCACGGAGCAACGTTCCTGGTGGACGCCACGTTCCGGCGCGAACAGCTGGACGACGACAACATCGTCGTCGACATCGGACTGGCCACCCAGGAACTCGGTGCCGTCGTCAGCGAGTTGAACTACAGAAACCTCGACAACGAACCCGACTTCGCCGGAGTCAACACCTCCACGGAGTATCTGGCGAAGGTCATCGCGGACCGGCTCGCCGAGCGCATCGAGAAGGGTGCGATGGGCGAGGGCGCCAAGGGGCTCGCGGGACTGACCGTCACCCTGCACGAGTCGCATGTCGCCTGGGCGAGTTACGAGCGTGCGCTGTGACCGACATGACGACCGGGCGGGCGGCCACACTCGACTACGTGCCCGTACAGCACACGGCTCTCAAGAAGGCCGAGATCATCCCGATGTCCCTCCGGACCGTGCACTTCCTGATGCCGGGCGGCGTGGACGACCCGACCGCGCCGAGCGGCGGCAACGCCTACGACCGGCGGGTCTGTCTGGACCTGCCCGGCTTCGGCTGGCAGGTCGAGCGGCACGCCGTGGCCGGCAGCTGGCCCAGGCCGGGAGCACCGGCCCGTACCGAGCTGGCCCGCACCCTGCGGGACCTGCCCGACGACACCGTCGTCCTCATCGACGGCCTGGTCGCCTGCGGGGTCCCGGAGATCATCGTCCCCGAGGCGGAACGGCTGAGCATCGCCGTCCTGGTCCACCTGCCGCTCGGCGACGAGACCGGCCTCGAACCCGGGCTCGCCCTCGAACTCGACGCCAGGGAGCGCGAGGTGCTGCGGGCCGTGCCCGCCGTCATCGCCACCAGCGACTGGGCCGTACGCCGGCTCGTCTCCCACCACGGCCTCGCCCCCGAGCGGGTCCACGTCGCCACCCCGGGCGCCGACATCGCCCCCCTCGCCTCCGGCACCGACGGCCTCTCCCGGCTGCTGTGCGTGGCCGCGGTGACGCCCCGCAAGGGACAGCACCGGCTCATCGAGGCCCTGGCCGGCGCGCAGGACCTGCCGTGGAGCTGCGTGTGCGTCGGCGGGATCACCCAGGATCCCGAGTACGTCGCGCATCTGCGGATGCTCATCAAGAAGTACGGCCTCCAGGACCGCCTGCACCTCGCGGGACCCAAGGCCGGGGCCGAGCTCGACGCCAGCTACAACGCCGCCGACCTGATGGTCCTCACCTCCTACGCCGAGACCTACGGCATGGCGGTCACCGAGGCCCTCGCACGCGGCATCCCGGTGCTCGCCACCGACGTCGGCGGAGTCGCCGAGGCGGTCGGCCGCGCCCCCGACGGCGGGGTGCCCGGCATCCTCGTCCCGCCGGAGGACCCCGCCGCCCTCGCCGCCGAACTGCGCGGCTGGTTCGGCGAGGCGGACGTACGACGCCGGCTCAAGGCGGCTGCCCGGGGGCGGCGGGCCGCCCTGGACGGCTGGGCCACCACAGCACGCAGCCTGGCCGGAGTACTCGGCCGACTCCCGAGCGAGCCCAGGAGGGCGGCATGAGGAAGACGGCGACCAAGCAGAGCGGGAAGATCCCGGCACAGCCCGGGCCCCGGGAGGTTCCCTCGGTGAAGCCCACAGTCCCTTCCGACACGGAGTCGGTCATCCCCGGTGCCGGTCCCAGCACCCGCCCCGGCGAGCGTCCCACCGTACGGCTCAGGGACGCCGGACCCGACGACGCTCCGCGTTACGCCCCCGAGTGGCTGGAGCTGCGGGAAGGGCCCGACGCGGCCGCACGGGCGGGCGATCTGCTCGACCCGCTGCGGATCCGGCTGGCCAACCTGCCGGGCAAGGCCGGACTGGTCATCCACGACCTGGGCTGCGGCACCGGCTCGATGGGCCGCTGGCTCGCGTCCCGCCTGGACGGCCCCCAGCACTGGATCCTGCACGACCGGGACCCCTACCTGCTGCACTTCGCGGCCGTCGCCTCCCCGCGCTCCGCCGCCGACGGCAGCCGCGTCACCGTCGAGACGCGCCGCGGTGACGTCGGCCTGCTCACCCCGGACGCCCTCGCCGGCGCCTCCCTGGTGACGGCCTCCGCGCTCCTGGACGTCCTCACCCGCGAGGAGATCGACACCCTCGCCGCGGCCTGCACGGGCGCCGGCTGCCCCGCCCTGCTCACCCTCTCCGTGGCCGGCCGGGTCGAACTCAGCCCCTCCGACCCGCTGGACGAGGAGATCGCCGCCGCGTTCAACGCCCACCAGCGGCGCGGCGGACTGCTCGGCCCGGACGCGGTCACCGTCGCCTGCGAGGCGTTCTCCGAACGCGGCGCGACGGTACGGCTGCACCCCAGCGCCTGGCGCCTGGGCCCCGCCGAGTCCGCGCTCACCGCGCAGTGGCTGCGCGGCTGGGTCGGTGCGGCCGTCGAGGAGCGCCCCGAGCTGAAGGAGCGCGCCGAGCGCTACCTCCAGGACCGCCTGGAGGCCTGCCGCGCGGGCGAGCTGAAGGTCGTCGTCCACCACAGCGACCTGCTCGCGCTGTCCCGCCCGACGGGCGGAGCGTCATGAGCGTGGAGACGGTGCGGCCGGACACGGACCTCCCGGCCCGCGGCACCGGCCGCGCCAAGGCGCCGCTGCCCGTACGGCGACCCGCGGACCCGGCCGGGCCGGGCACGCTCTCCCACCGGGCCCGCACCCTGCGGGCCGAGGTGGTCCAGACCCGGGACGAGCTGCTCACGGCACGGACCGAGGCTCTCGTGGCCCGGGCCGAGATCCTCGAAGCCGCCGGCGTGCCCGCCAGGGACCTGACCGAAGCCGCCGTCTCCCATGACCGGATCGGCGTGATCGTGACCGAGGCCCGGCCCGAGCCCGCTCACCCGGCAGCCCCCCGGTGGCGTACCGCCCTGCGCGCCGTCCTCAACTCGCGCGCCCTGCGCACCCACTTCGGCACCGTCGCCGGTGTCACCATCCTCGCTCTCCTGCTGTGGCGCCTCGGCACCGGCGTCTTCCTGGACGGACTGCGCCGCATCGACGCCGTCGCCCTGCTGGCGGCGCTCGCGATCGGCGTGCTGACCACCGTGTTCAGCGCCTGGCGCTGGCAGTTGGTGGCCCGCGGGCTGCGCATCCGGCTGCCGCTCGGCGGGGCCGTGTCCGACTACTACCGGGCCCTGTTCCTGAACGCGGCGCTGCCCGGTGGCGTGCTCGGCGACGTGCACCGCGCGGTGCGGCACGGGCAGAGCGCCGGTGACATGGGCCGTGGGGTGCGAACGGTCGTCCTCGAACGTGTCGCCGGTCAGATCGCGTTGGCGGTCTTCGGCGGTGCCGTACTGCTCACCATGGACTCCCCGGTGCTGGCCGAGGCCCGCCACCTCGCCCCCGTCGTCGGCCTCGCCGCCCTCGGTGCGCTCGCCGTCGCCGTGGCCCTGCGGATGAACCGGGCCCCCTCCTCGCGCCGGGGCAGGCTCCTGCGCGCGACCCTCGCCGAGGCACGCGAGGCACTGCTGTCCCGCCGCAACTGGCCCGGCGTCACGCTCTCCTCGGCCGTCGTCCTCGCCGGCCACCTCGGGATGTTCGTGCTCGCCGCCCGCATCGCGGGCTCCGACGCCTCCGTTGCCGCCCTGCTGCCGCTGGCCGTGCTCGCCCTGCTCGCTATGGGACTGCCCCTGAACATCGGCGGGTTCGGCCCCCGTGAGGGAGTCACCGCCTGGGCGTTCGCCGCCATGGGCCTCGGCGCCGGTGCCGGCCTCGCGACCGCGATCGTGTACGGCGTCCTCAGCTTCGTGGCGAGCCTGCCGGGCGCCGCCGTTCTGGTCGTCCGCTGGTACGAAGGTCTGCGGCGCCCGGCGGAGCCCTACTCGGCGCCGGATTCGGTCAGCATCGAGAAATACGTCCCGAAGGATGCCGCGAGGTTCTCCAGCAACGCTTTCCCTTTTTCCGCCGAGCCCAGCGAAGGGCGCCCGATGACACCGGAATCGGTGTAACCGGACATACCGAGGGTGAGGAGATGACGACGGTCGTCCGCGACGAAATCGGAGGCCTCGTAACCGGGGCGGAGACATTCCGGGTGCGTGTGCAGAAGAATGGAGGTCTCGATTTCTCCCGCGTGCATGTCGGTGAGCAGCGAGGTGACCACTCCCGCCTCCGTACGGGCGGCCTCCCAGTCCTCCGCGGCCGGGAAGAGCGCCATCCGCTCCCCGCGGGCGGAGGCCTCCTGGACGACGTTGCCCAGCACGTAGTTGCCCCCGTGTCCGTTGACCACGACCAGCGCCTCGACGCCCGAGCGGCGCAGCGAGGCGGCTATGTCCCGCACCACCGCGTGAAGGGTGACGGAGGAGATGCTGACGGTACCCGGCCAGGCCGCGTGCTCGTGCGAGCAGGAGATCGTCACCGGGGGGAGGAGGTGCACCGGGTACGCCGCGGCGATCTGCCGCGCGACGGCACAGGCGACGAGGGTGTCGGTCGCCAGGGGAAGGTACGGGCCGTGTTGTTCGAAGCTCCCGACCGGAAGGACGGCGACCTGTGTTGAGACGCCCGCCCCCCGCGTCCGTACGTCTTCCGTAGTGTCCGTCGGCAACAGACCGTATGCCGTCGACCGTTCTCCCGAACCGCTCATCTTTTCACGGCCTTTCGTCTCTGCTTAGGAAACAGATCATGACAGATAACGTTGGCGTCCTCGGCAAGAAGGCACCACAGCGCACCGGCGTGGAACGCGTGGTCAATGCCCCGCTGCCCACCGTGTACGGGAAATTCCAGGCGGTCGGCTACCTCGATCACGACCGCGGCGACGAACAAGTCGCCCTGGTCTACGGGGACATAGGTTCCGACGACGTCCTCGTACGGTTGCATTCCGAGTGCCTGACCGGTGACGCGTTCGGCTCCCAGCACTGCGAGTGCGGCGACCAGCTGGATGCCGCGCTGCGGGCCGTGGTCAAGGAGGGCAGCGGCATCGTCGTCTACCTGCGGGGCCACGAGGGCCGGGGCATCGGGCTGCTCGCCAAGCTGCGGGCGATGGCGCTCCAGGCCGAGGGCCTGGACACGGTCGAGGCGAACCTCGCGCTCGGTCTGCCGGTGGACTCCCGGGACTACGGCGTCGCCGCCGGGATCTTCCATGACCTGGGCGTGAACTCGGTCCGTCTGATGTCCAACAACCCGCGCAAGCGCGAGGCGCTGGTGCGGCACGGCATCGAGGTCACCGAGACGGTGCCGCTGCTGATCACGCCGTGCGAGAGCAACATCACCTACCTGCGCACCAAGCGGGAGCGGCTGGACCACCACCTGCCCCATCTGGACGCGGTGGCCCACCTGTCCTGACCGTCGGGCGGATTTCGGGAGGGCGGATCCGGACAGGAAGAGGGAAGGACCGACGGCGTCCTCTTCCTCTCCGGACAGCGGACAACCCGCCCGCACCGGCTCTCCGGTGCGGTTGCCTCCGGGGACCGGCCGTCGGCGAGGTCGTCCGCGACCCGTACCTCGGCCGCGTACCCTTCGTGGACATCAGCCCGCTCAGCGCCGGCCGGTTCGCGGCCGACGCCCCGCGCCCGGAGGCCCACCGCGTATGACCGAGCTCCATCTGTGGCTGCGCCACGAGGTCCGCTCCACCGAGCGGCGCACGCCCGTCGTGCCGTCCGACGCCCGGCGGCTCGTCGACAGCGGCGTGACGCTGACCGTCGAGGAGTCCCCGCAGCGGATCTTCCCGATCGAGCAGTACGAGGCGGTCGGCTGCGGTGTCGCGCCCGCCGGTTCGTGGGCCGCCCGGGCGCCGCGGGACGCCGTGGTCGTAGGCCTGAAGGAACTCCCCGACGAACCCCCCGCGTTGAAGCACCGGCACGTCTTCTTCGGGCACGCCTACAAGGAGCAGCCGGGCGCCCTGGACCTGCTGCGCCGGTTCGCCGCCGGGGGAGGGGCCCTCCTGGACCTGGAGTACCTGGTCGACGACCACGGCCGCAGGCTCGCCGCGTTCGGGTACTGGGCGGGTTACCTGGGTGCGGCCCTGGCCGTGCTCCAGCACCGGGGCAGACTCGTCGCGCCCCTCACGCCCACCTCGCAGGAGGAACTGGAGGAGGTGCTGCGGCCGGTCGCCGGGGACGAGGAGTTCACCGCGCTGGTGATCGGAGCGCTGGGCCGCAGCGGCCGGGGCGCCCGCGTCGCGCTCCGGGCCGCCGGGATCGAGCCGACCTGCTGGGACCTCGACGAGACCCGTGACCTGGACCGCCCCGCCCTGCTCGCCCACGACGTGCTGGTGAACTGCGTCCTCGCCACCAGCCCGATCCCGCCCTTCGTCCGCGAGACGGACCTGGACGACCCGGCCCGCCGCCTGCGCACCCTCTCCGACGTCACCTGCGACGTCGGCTCGCCCCTGAACGTCCTGCCGGTCTACGACCGCACCACCGAGTGGGCCGAGCCGGTCCGCCGACTGCACAAGGAACCCCCGCTCGACCTGATCGCCATCGACAACCTGCCGTCCCTGCTCCCGGAGGAGTCCAGCGTCGGGTTCTCGGGGTTCCTGCTGCCCCTGCTGCTGGAGTTCGGGGTCGGTGGACCGTGGGGGCGCTGTCTGGACCGGTTCCACCAGGCGTGCCGTGAACTCGGTATCGAAGAAGGGGAGTCGCGCCGTGGCTGACCTGGTTCCCGCGACCGGCACCGTCCACTGGATCGGTGCGGGGCTCTCCACCGGCAGCGGTCTGGCCGCACTGTGCGACGCGGCCGACCGCGTGCTGCTGTGGCACCGCACCGAGGAGCGGGCGGAAGCGGCCCTCGAAGCGCTGCGGCTCAACGGACGGGCGGCGCCCCGGGCGTACACCCTGTCCGAGCTCGCGGCCGAACTGGTGCCCGGCGACGTCGTCGTGTCGATGCTGCCCGCCCCCGAGCACGCCGGGATCCTCACCGCCTGCGTCCGCGAGAACGCCCACTTCGCGTGCTCCAGCTATGTGTCCGAGGCCGTCCTCGAACAGGTCCCGGCGGCTCGGAAGGCCGGGATCGTCGTCCTCACCGAGGCCGGCCTCGACCCGGGCATCGACCATCTCTTCGCGCACAGCCTCGTCGCCGGGGCCCGTGAGGCGATCGGCGACGCGACACCGGCGTCGTACGGCCTCACCTCCTACTGCGGCGGTGTCCCCGCCGTCCCGAACGACTTCAGGTACCGCTTCAGCTGGGCCCCCGCCGGAGTCCTGAACGCCCTGCGCTCGCCCGCCCGTTACATCGACCAGGGCACCCCGGTCACCGCCGACCGTCCCTGGGAGGCGACCCGGCGCCATGTCGTGGACGGCGAGACCTTCGAGGTCTACCCCAACCGTGACAGCGTCCCCTTCGTCGAGCAGTACGGACTGCCGGCCGCCTGGACCCCGCGGACCTTCGTGCGCGGCACCCTGCGGCTGGACGGCTGGCTGCGGGCCTGGGAGCCGGTCTTCGAGGAGCTGAGGACCGGCGACGACACCCGGATCGCCGCCCTGGCCCAGGAGTTGGCGGCCAGGTATCCCACGACGGACGCCGACCGCGACCGGGTCGTCCTCGCCGTCTCCCTCGACGTGCGCGCGGAGGACGGTCGTACCTGGTCCGGCGGCTATCTCCTCGACCTGGTGGGCGACGAGGAGGACAGCGCCATGGCCCGCTGCGTCTCCCGGACGCTCGCCCTGGGCGTCGGCCACATCCTGGACGGCTCCCTCCCGGCAGGACTGAACCGGGCGGCGGAGACGGCGGCCCGGTCCGAGCAGTGGCTGGGCGAACTCGCCCGCGACGGCGTCCACTTCACCCTCCGGGTCGATCACTAGGCGACCCGGGTCCCCTCAGTCCACCACCGCCTCGTGGACCAGCCGCTTGAGGTCGGGGAAGAGCTTCAGCGTCCTCGGCCGGACCTGGGTGAAGAACTGCACGGTCAGATCGCGGACCGGGTCGACCCAGAAGGTGGTGGAGGCCGCCCCGCTCCAGCCGTGGGTACCGAGGGTCGAGGGGGCGACGGTGCGGGCGGGGTCGATCACCACGGAGACGCCGAGCCCGAAGCCGACGCCGTCGTTGCCGGGTTCGTCGTGGGCCGGTTTGGTGCCGAACGTGCGCAGGTCGGCGCCGCCCGGCAAGTGGTTGGAGGTCATCAGGTCCACCGTCTCGGCGGACAGCAGGCGGGTGCCGTCCAGTTCGCCGCGGCGGCGCAGCAGTTCGGCGAAGCGGTGGACGTCGTACGCGGATGCCGCCATGCCGCCGCTGCCGGACAGCAGGCGGGGGCGGCCCCGCAGCGGCAGTCCGGGGACCGGCTCGATGGTGCCGTCGTCCTTCTCGCCGTACAACTCCGCGAGCCGGTCCGCCTGTTCGTCGCTCACCCAGAAGCCGGCGTCGGTCATCCCGAGCGGTCCGAGGACGCGCTCGGCGAAGAACGCGTCGAGGGTCTGGCCGGACGCGATCTCGATGACCCGGCCCAGGACGTTGGAGGCGACCGAGTAGTTCCACTGCGTGCCCGGCTCGAACTGGAGGGGCAGGCTCGCGTACACGTCGACCGTCGTGGCGAGGTCCGAACCCGGCAGCACGGACGACTCCAGTCCGGCCTCGCGGTACAGGGCGTCGACCGGGTGGGAGTGGTAGAAGGCGAAGGTCAGGCCCGCGGTGTGGGTCATCAGATGCCGGACGAGGATCGGACCGTCCGCCGGGCGGGTCGTGAGGCTGTCCCCGGAACCGTCCACATAGACCCGGGGCTCCGCGAACGCCGGCAGGTACTCGGCGACCGGGTCGTCCAGCGACAGCCGACCCTCCTCCACCAGGATCAGGGCGGCCACCGCGGTGACCGGCTTGGTCATCGAGTAGATCCGCCACAGGGTGTCGGCCTCGACCGGCAGGCCGGCCGCGAGGTCACGGTGGCCGTGCGTGGTGAGGTGGGCGACGCGTCCGCCGCGGGCGACGGACACCAGGAAGCCGGGCATCCGGCCCTCGTCGACGTAGTGGGCGAAGTGCTGGTCTAGGCGGTCGAGTGCCTTCGCGTCCAGACCCACCTCACCGGGATCGACCTCTTGTCGAAGCTGTGCCATCGCTCTCCTCCGTCGCATCCGTCGAGGTGCGGATCGACATACCCGGCCCGGACCACCTCAGACATCATCTTCGCTCAGGAAACCGCGTCGAGCTGCGGGTGGGCCGGGATCCGGCGGTCGCGGGAATGCCGGACGCGGCCGGGCCCGTTGACCGTGGTATGACTCAGGACGCGACGCAGGACGCACTGCTCCGGCTGCTCTCGGAGAGCCACGGCGGGGTGCTGGTCACCCTCAAGCGCGACGGCCGGCCCCAGCTGTCGAACGTCAGCCACGCCTACGACCCCGACGAGCGGATCATCAGGGTCTCCCTCACCGACGACCGCGCCAAGACCCGCAATCTGCGCCGGGATCCCCGTGCCTCGTACCACGTGACGACCTCGGACCGGTGGGCCTACACGGTCGCCGAGGGCACGGCCGAGCTCACCCCCGTGGCGAAGGACCCGCAGGACGACACGGTCGACGAACTCGTCCGCCTGTACCGGGACGTCCAGGGCGAACATCCCGACTGGGACGAGTACCGGTCGGCGATGGTCCGGGACCGGCGGCTGGTGCTGCGGTTGCGGGTGGAGCGGGCGTACGGGATCCCCACCGCGACGGACCGCGGCTGACGGACGCGGCGGCGACCCGGGCCGACCGATCGAGTGCGAGACACCGTCCGGACACGGGATGCCCGCTCTCGCATGTCCCGGCGCCGACGCGGGTGTCGGGGCCCGGTGGGCGGCCGTTCCTGATGGCCGGGGCGAACCGCGCGCCCACGAGTCGTGCCGCACCGCCCGAGCGGCATCCCGCCGCGTTCCTCCGCCCACGACCACGGCCGACGCGGTCCGCCGGTCCTAGGCCCGGGGGCGCAGGGCCGATGGCCGATGTGGCGGGGATCGACCGCTGCCTACGCTGACCGGCACACCGAGGAAAGAGGCCACCATGCCGGTCGACGGCCGCAGCCACATCCGCATCGCCCGCCCCTCCCGGGACCTGGCCGCCGCCGAACGGTTCTGGGTCGAGGGGCTCGGCCTCGGCGTGGTGTGGCGTGCCGAGGGCGGCCCCGAACCCGGCGAGCACGACCTCCTGATGCTCGGGTGGCCGGACGCCGGCTGGCACCTGGAGCTGGTTCACGAGCAGGGCCACCCCGTGGAACCCCGCCCCACCGAGGAGGACCTGCTGGTGATCTACGTCGACGGTCCGGTCCCGGAGGATCTCGTCGCCCGCCTGGAGGCACACGGCGGCAGACAGGTGCCCTCGCCCAACCCGTACTGGAACCAGTGGGGTGTCACCGTGGAGGACCCGGACGGCTACCGGCTCGTGCTGTGCACGCGGGGCTGGTCGAACCGGTAGGCGCGACGGCCGGGCAGGCCCGGGGTCAGGCCGTCACCGTCTCCGGGCGGGGCGCCTCCCGGGGGGTACGTGAGCCGAGGTCCTCCGTGGGGACCTTGTGGGTCTCGCGTGCCGTCACGGCGGCGATCAGCGGCGGGACGCACAGGGCCGCGGTGAACAGGGCCACCGAGGACCAGTCGGTGCCGTCGGGACCAGCGATCTGTGCCGCGAAGGTGACCGCGAAACCGGCCACCGCGAATCCGATCTGGGTGCCGATCGCCATGCCCGACAGCCGGACCCGGGTGGAGAACATCTCGCCGTAGAAGGACGGCCAGACCCCGTTCGCGGCGCTGTAGACGACACCGAAGGCGACGATGCCCAGCAACAGTGTCAGCGGGTAGTTGCCCGTGGAGATCGCCCAGAGGTAGAGGAACATCGTCACCGCGCTGCCCGCCGCGCCGATCAGGAAGACCGGCCGTCGGCCGATGCGGTCCGACAGCGTGGCCCACAGGGGGATCGCGGCGAGCGCGACGAGGTTGGCCAGCGCGCCCACCCACAGCATCGAGGAACGGCTCATCCCGACCGCGTCGCTCGTCGCGTACGCCAGCGCCCACACCGTGAAGATCGTGGAGACCGAGGCGATCAGCGCGCCCCCGATCACCCGCAGCACGTCCGCCCAGTGCTCCCGCAGCAGCACCGCGAGCGGCATCTTCGGAACGCCCTCGGAGGCGGCCTGTCGCTCGAACGCCGGTGTCTCGTCCAGCTTGCGACGGATCACGAAGCCGACCGCGGCGACCACCACGCTCAGCCAGAACGGCACCCGCCAGCCCCAGGACAGCAGCTGGTCCTCGGGCAGCGCGGCGACCGGCAGGAAGACCAGGGTGGCGAGCAGTTGCCCGCCCTGGGTGCCGCTGAGCGTGAAGCTCGTGAAGAAGCCCCGCCGGTGCGCCGGCGCGTGTTCCAGGCTCATGGAGTTGGCGCTGGCCTGCTCGCCGGCCGCCGAGATGCCCTGCAGGACCCGGCACAGCACCAGCAGGACCGGGGCGAGGGTGCCGACCTGGTGGCGGGTGGGCAGACAGCCGATGAGGAAGGTCGACAGGCCCATCAGGATCAGCGTGAAGACCATGATCTTCTTGCGGCCGACCCGGTCGCCGAAATGGCCGAGGAAGAGCGCGCCGACCGGCCGGGCCGCGTAGGCGACGCCGAACGTGGCCAGCGACAGCAGGGTCGCGGTGGCCGGGTCGGACTCGTCGAAGAACACCTTCGGGAAGATCAGGGCTGCGGCGCTGCCGTAGATGAAGAAGTCGTAGTACTCCAGGGCGCTGCCGATCCAGGCGGCGATGGCGGCCTTTTTCGGTTGCCCGACGGCTTCGGCAGGGCCGCGGGGTGCGACGGTGGGCGACACGGGGTGCTCCTTCGGGGGGACTCCGGGAGCTATCCAGGTAATTAACCCACTGGATAGTTAGTAGCGGTTGCGGAGGATGTTGCGCCCGCATGTCCCGCGTGTCAAGGGGTCGTGTCGGGCGCGGATCAGTCCGCCGCGCGCTCCGCCGTCAGGTAGGCGATCACCATGTCGCCCAGCATGGCCCGGTAGTGCGCGCGCTGCTCCGGGGCGACGAGGTCCCGGCCGAAGAGGGCGCCGAAGGTGTGCCGGTTGGCCACCCGGAAGAAGCAGAACGAGCTGATCATGGCGTGCAGATCCACCGCGTCCACGTCGGCCGTGAACAGCCCGGACTCCCGCCCCGAGGCCAGGATGCGGCCGATCACGTCGAGTGCGGGGGAGCCGATCCTGCCGAGCTTCTCGGAGGCGGCGATGTGCTCGGCCCCGTGGATGTTCTCGATGCTGACCAGGCGGATGAAGTCGGGATGCTGCTCATGGTGGTCGAAGGTCAGCTCCGCGAGGCGCCGGATCGCCGCGACCGGGTCCAGGTGCTCGACGTCCAGCTCCTGCTCGGCCTCGCGGATCACGCCGTAGGCCCGCTCCAGGACGGCCGTGAACAACTGCTCCTTGCCGCCGAAGTAGTAGTAGATCATCCGCTTGGTGGTGCGGGTGCGAGCGGCGATCTCGTCCACCCGGGCGCCGTCGTAGCCGGCCCGCGCGAACTCCTGGGTCGCCACGTCGAGGATCTCGGCCTGGGTGCGGGCGGAGTCGCGGATCCGCCCGCCTTGTCGTGCCGGTTCGTCGACGCTGGTCATCGGGTTCCTTCGGGAGTGCGGCCGGTGCCGCAGATTCTAGAAGGCTCCGCCGAGCCCTTCCCCGTCGGCTGCCCGGCTGATATAGCTAACGTACTGGTTCGTACATTAACGCTCGGCTTGGAGGTCCGTGTGGCCAAGGACTCGTTTCTCGTCGGCCTGATCGGCGCCGGTGTCGGCCCCTCACTGAGCCCGGCGCTGCACGAGCGGGAGGCCGACCGGCAGGGACTGCGCTATCTCTACCGGCTCATCGACATCGATGTGCTCGGTGTGCGCCCCGAGGCGGTCGGCGAGCTGGTGCGGGCCGCCCGTGACCTGGGCTTCGACGGACTGAACATCACCCACCCCTGCAAGCAGCAGGTCATCGGGCACCTGGACGCGCTCGCCCCGCAGGCCGAGGCGCTCGGCGCGGTCAACACCGTCGTCTTCGAGAACGGCCGGGCGACCGGCCACAACACCGACGTCACCGGTTTCGCCGCGTCCTTCGCGCGCGGGCTGCCCGACGCGCCCCTGGAGCGAGTCGTACAGCTGGGCGCGGGCGGTGCGGGCGCGGCCGTCGCGCACGCCACGCTCACCCTGGGCGCCGGGCGGGTCACCGTCGTCGACGCGCTCGCCGACCGGGCCGCGGACCTCGCCGCCTCCCTGAACCGGCACTTCGGTGACGGACGCGCGGCCGCGGCCACCCCGGACCGGCTGTCCCCCCTGCTCGCCGACGCCGACGGCCTCGTGCACGCCACCCCCACCGGCATGGCCGCCCACCCCGGCCTGCCCCTCCCGGCCGGCCTGCTCCGCCCCGAGCTGTGGGTCGCCGAGGTGGTCTACCGCCCTCTGGAGACGGAACTGCTGCGGACCGCCCGCGCACTGGGCTGCGCCACGCTCGACGGGGGAGGGATGGCCGTCTTCCAGGCCGTGGACGCGTTCCGGCTGTTCACGGGGCGGGAGCCGGACGCGGCGCGCATGCTCGCGGACATCGGGGAGCTGGCGGGCGCGGTCGGCACCTCCAAGTAACCCCGGATCACTGGCGGTTGACGGTCCGGGTCACACCGGCGAAGACCGTCGTCGCCAGGACCCAGCCCGCGATGACCAGCGCGTACGACAGCGACTGGTACCAGCCGCGCGGGGCGAAGGCGCCCTCCTGGCCGAAGGAGATCACCGGCAGCAGGAGATCGAGGGTGTAGAACAGCGCGTTGAAGCGCGGGGCCTCGTCCGCCTTGAGCGGCGGCGGGTGGTGCAGGCCGTAGGCGACCGTGCCGACGGCGAGCAGGGAGACCAGCCAGACGCAGGCCCGCAGGGGGTGGAAGCCGTAGCCGACGGTGGCGTCCTGGATGTGGCCCCACAGGCGCCCGTACCAGGCGAGCGTGGCGCGGTGGCGGCGCTGCTTGGCGAGTTGGACCAGTCGGGCCGCGCGGTCGTCGCCGATGCGGCGGTAGGCGGCGGTCAACTGCTCGTAGGCGTGGGGGACATAGCCCTCGCGGTCGCGCTCCAGCATGGGCAGGCGGCGCTCGGCGGGCTCCTGCGGGGTGAGCGAGGTGTAGACGAGCTTGTTGAACTGGACCTCCTCCGGCACCACTTCGGGTTCCAGGAACAGATCGTCGATCTGGGCGCGGCGCAGGCTGAGGGTGCCCTGAATGGGCGGCCCCTTGCGCAACCACAGCTCCCCGATGGTGGAACTGTTCGCCCTCAGGGCCGCGTCGCCCGGGTTCGACAGGTGCGCGTACGAGAAGTCGAGCCGGCCCGCGATCCGTGCGCCCCGCAGACCGATCCAGCCGAAGGTGTGCACCCGGCGCAGATGGACGTCGCCCTCCACGACGAGGGTCTGCGCGTCGAGGACGATGTCGCCGGGGTGGCTGAGCCGGGCGTCGATGAGGTTGACGGAGCCGGCGACGGTGGCGCCGTTGAGGCGGACCTCGCCGTGGGCGCGAAGTCCCGGTGCCCACAGGTCGTCGCCGATGGTCATGTGGTTGAGCTGGAGCGCGGGTTCGCCGGCGCCGACCGCGGTGATCTCGGCGCGGTCCATGAACAGCGCTCCGGCGATCTGTGCCCCGCCCAGCCGCACCGGGCCGTTCACCTTGCAGTCCGTCATCCGCAGCACGGCCTCCACCCGCACCGTCGCGGCGGTCAGTCCGGGCAGCACGGAGTTGCTGAGGTTCAACTGGCGCAGCCGGCAGCCGTACAGCACCGGTACGTCGTCGAAGTGGCAGTGGCTGAGACGTACGGCGTGGTCGACCGTCCCGTACTGGAGCCCGAGCACACCGGTGATCCGGGCGCCGGCCAGTTTGAGTGCGGGTATCTCCCCGTCCTCCAGCGGCCCGTTGAGCATCAGCGCCCGCAACACCGAGGCCCGCACGGTACGTTCGGCACCCCACCCGGCGCCGTCCGCCACGTCCTCGTCCTCCGCCGTGCGGAAGTCCACGGCCTCTCCGCGGGGAAAGGCACGCCACACCCGCAGTTCGGCCGGGGTCAGGTTGTTGATCTCCATCAACCGTGACTCTCCAACGCACGCGCCACGGTGTCAACAGGCCCTTCGGGACGACGACGGCCCGGGAGCGTTTGCTCCCGGGCCGTCCTGACCGCCGTTCTAGACCCTGGTGTTCCACTCCGCGATCACCGGACGGTCGTGTTCCGTCGACAGCCGGCTCACCGTGCCGGTCGCCAGCTGGAACAGTCTGCCGTCCGCGGGGGCGAGTCCCAGCCGACGGGCCGTCAGGACCCGCAGGAAGTGGGCGTGGGCCACGAGGACCACGTCACCGTCGGGGAGCGCGGCGTCGACCCGGGCGAGGACCCGGTCGGCGCGGCGGCCGACCTCCTCGGGTGATTCACCGGGGTGTCCGTCCGGGCCGGGCGGGACCCCGTCGGTCCACAGGTTCCAGTCGGGCCGGGTGCGGTGGATGTCGACGGTGGTGACGCCCTCGTAGGCGCCGTAGTCCCACTCGTGGAGGTCGGGGTCGGTCAGGGCCCCGGTGATGCCCGCCAGTTCGGCGGTGCGTATCGCGCGGCCCAGTCGACTGGTCAGCGCGAGCGAGAAGGTCCGGGCCGAGAGGAGCGGAGCGAGTGACTTGGCCTGTTCCTCGCCGTGCTGGGTGAGGGGCAGGTCGGTCCAGCTGGTGTGCTGGCCCGACACGCTCCACTCCGTCTCGCCGTGGCGGACCAGAAGGAGATCCCCCACGGCGCGCCTACTTCTTCGCTTCGACGGCGTGCCCGCCGAACTGGTTGCGCAGCGCCGCGATCATCTTCATCTGCGGGGAGTCGTCCTGGCGGGACGCGAACCGCGCGAACAGCGACGCCGTGATGGTGGGCAGCGGCACCGCGTTGTCGACGGCCGCCTCCACGGTCCAGCGGCCCTCGCCGGAGTCCTGCGCGTAGCCCTTGAGCTTGTCCAGGTGCTCGTCCTCGTCGAGGGCGTTGACCGCGAGGTCAAGCAGCCAGGAACGGATGACGGTCCCCTCCTGCCAGGAGCGGAACACCTCCCGGACGCTGTCCACCGACTCGACCTTCTCCAGCAGCTCCCAGCCCTCGGCGTACGCCTGCATCATGGCGTACTCGATGCCGTTGTGGACCATCTTGGAGAAGTGCCCGGCGCCGACCTTGCCCGCGTGGACATAGCCGTACGGCCCCTCGGGCTTGAGCGCCTCGAAGATCGGCTGGAGCCGCTCGACGTGCTCCTTGTCGCCGCCGACCATCAGGGCATAGCCGTTCTGCAGGCCCCACACGCCGCCGGAGACACCGGCGTCGACGAAGCCGATGCCCTTGGCGCCCAGCTCCTCGGCGTGCTTCTCGTCGTCCGTGTAGCGGGAGTTGCCCCCGTCGACCACGGTGTCACCGGGCGACAGGAGACCGCCGAGCTCGTCCACGACGGACTGGGTGGCGGCGCCGGCCGGGACCATCACCCACACCGTGCGCGGCGCTTCGAGCTTGTCGACCAGCTCGGACAGGCTCGCCACGTCGGAGACTTCGGGGTTGCGGTCGTAGCCGATGACGGTGTGGCCGGCGCGGCGGATGCGCTCGCGCATGTTGCCGCCCATCTTGCCCAGGCCGATGAGTCCCAACTGCATGTCAGTGCACTTCCTTCAGTTCACGGTAGGCGGCCACGAGGGCGGTGGTGGAGGGGTCGAGGCCGGGGACGTCGGCACCTTCGGTCAGGGCGGGCTCGACGCGCTTGGCGAGGACCTTGCCGAGCTCGACGCCCCACTGGTCGAAGGAGTCGATGTTCCAGACCGCGCCCTGGACGAACACCTTGTGCTCGTAGAGGGCGATGAGCTGACCGAGGACCGAGGGGGTCAGCGCGCGCGCCAGGATGGTCGTGGTCGGGTGGTTGCCCTGGAAGGTGCGGTGGGCCACCTGCTCCTCGGCCACGCCCTCCGCGCGCACCTCCTCGGCGGTCTTGCCGAAGGCGAGCGCCTGTCCCTGCGCGAACAGGTTGGCCATCAACAGGTCGTGCTGCGCCTTGAGTTCGTCGCTCAGCTCGTCGACCGGGCGGGCGAAGCCGATCAGATCGGCGGGGATGAGCTTGGTCCCCTGGTGGATCAACTGGTAGTAGGCGTGCTGCCCGTTGGTGCCGGGGGTGCCCCACACCACCGGGCCGGTCTGCCACTCCACCGGGTTGCCGTCCCGGTCCACCGACTTGCCGTTGGACTCCATGTCCAGCTGCTGGAGATAGGCGGTGAACTTCGACAGATAGTGGGAGTAGGGCAGTACGGCGTGCGACTGGGCGTCGTGGAAGTTGCCGTACCAGATGCCCAACAGGCCCAGGATCAGCGGGGCGTTGGCCTCGGCGGGCGCGTTCTGGAAGTGCTCGTCGACGATCCGGAAGCCGTCGAGCATCTCCCGGAACCGGTCCGGGCCGATGGCGATCATCAGGGACAGGCCGATCGCCGAGTCGTAGGAGTAGCGGCCGCCGACCCAGTCCCAGAACTCGAACATGTTGTCCGGGTCGATGCCGAAGTCCGTGACCTTCTCGGCGTTGGTCGACAGGGCGACGAAGTGCTTGGCGACGGCCTTGTCGTCGTGGAGTCCGGCGGGGCCGTCGAGCAGCCAGGTGCGGGCCGAGGTGGCGTTGGTGATCGTCTCGATCGTGGTGAACGTCTTGGACGCGACGATGAACAGGGTCTCCGCCGGGTCCAGGTCGCGGACCGCCTCGTGCAGGTCGGCGCCGTCCACGTTGGACACGAACCGGAAGGTCAACTCCCGTGCCGTGAAGGCCCGCAGTGCCTCGTAGGCCATCGCGGGACCGAGGTCGGAGCCGCCGATGCCGATGTTGACGACGTTCTTGATGCGCTTGCCGGTGTGGCCGGTCCACTCGCCGGAGCGGACCCGGTTCGTGAAGTCGCTCATCTTGTCGAGTACGGCGTGCACGCGGGGCACGATGTTCTCGCCGTCGACCTCGATCACCGCGTCGCGCGGGGCGCGCAGCGCGGTGTGCAGCACCGCCCGGTCCTCGGTGAGGTTGATCCGCTCACCGCGGAACATGGCGTCGCGGAGCCCGAACACGTCGGTGGCGGTGGCCAGTTCCTGGAGCAGGGCCAGGGTCTCGTCGGTGATCAGGTGCTTGGAGTAGTCGATGCGCAGATCGCCGACGCGCACGACGTACCGCTCCGCGCGCCCGGGGTCCGTCGCGAACAGCTCACGCAGATGGGGGGCGCCCGCGGCGCGGTGGTCCTCCAGCGCGGTCCACTCGGGACGGCGCGTCAGCTTGGGGGAGTCAGACATGAGAGGGGGTCTCCTTGGTGGCCTCGCCCCGGAGAGCGACGGCGTACATCTCGTCGGCGTCGAGGCGGCGGAGCTCCTCGGCGATGAGTTCGGAGGTGGTGCGGACCTTCAGCGCGAGGGTGCGGGAGGGCTGGCCCGGCAGGGACAGCGTGGCCAGCGGGCCCTCGGGGCGGTCGATGACGATCTCGCCGTTCGCGGTGCCGAGACGGACGGCCGTGACGACCGGACCGGCGGTGACCACGCGGTCGATCTTCACCTTCAGCCGCGCCTCCAGCCAGCGCGCGAGCAGTTCGGCGGCCGGGTTGTCGGCCTCGGCCTCCACGGCCCCGGAGATGACCTGCGCGCGGGCCTGGTCGAGGGCCGCCGCCAGCATCGAGCGCCACGGAGTCAGCCGGGTCCACGCGAGGTCGGTGTCGCCGGGCGCGTAGGAGCGGACGCGGTCCGCCATGACGTCGAGGGGGTTCTCGACGGCGTACAGGTCGGTGATGCGGCGCTGGGCCAGTGCGCCCAGCGGGTCCTTCGCGGGGTTCTGCGGCGCGTCCACCGGCCACCACACGACGACCGGGGCGTCGGGCAGCAGCAGCGGCAGCACCACGGAGTCGGCGTGGTCGGAGACCTCGCCGTAGGTGCGCAGGATGACCGTCTCGCCGGTGCCGGCGTCGGCGCCCACCCGGACCTCGGCGTCCAGCTTGGACGCCATCCGGTCGCGGGCGGTGCGGGCGTGCCGCTTGATGACGACCAGGGTGCGCGAGGGGTGCTCGTGCGAGGCCTCCTCGGCCGCCTTGATCGCGTCGTAGGCGTTCTCCTCGTCCGTGACGATCACCATCGTCAGGACCATGCCCACGGCCGGTGTGCCGATGGCGCGGCGACCCTGCACCAGCGCCTTGTTGATCTTGCTTGCCGTGGTGTCGGTCAGGTCGATCTTCATGGCCTGCGCCAGCTCCGTCCGTCTCGTGCGAGCATCTCGTCGGCTTCCTCGGGTCCCCAGGTACCCGACGCGTACTGCGCCGGACGGCCGTGGTTCGCCCAGTGCTCCTCGATCGGGTCGAGGATCTTCCAGGACTCTTCCACTTCCTGGTGACGCGGGAACAGGTTGGCGTCTCCCAGAAGGACATCCAGGATGAGCCGCTCGTACGCCTCCGGGCTGGACTCCGTGAACGACTCGCCGTAGGCGAAGTCCATCGTCACGTCCCGGATCTCCATCGAGGTGCCCGGCACCTTCGACCCGAACCGGACCGTCATGCCCTCGTCCGGCTGCACCCGGATGACGATGGCGTTGGAGCCGAGCTCCTCGGTGGCCGTGGAGTCGAAGGGGGAGTGCGGGGCCGTCTGGAAGACGACCGCGATCTCGGTGACCCGGCGGCCCAGCCGCTTGCCGGTACGCAGGTAGAAGGGGACACCCGCCCAGCGTCGGTTGTCGACGTTCAGCCTGATGGCCGCGTATGTGTCCGTGGTGGAGGTCCGGTCGATGCCGTCCTCCTCCAGGTACCCGAGCACCTTCTCGCCGCCCTGCCAGGCGGCCGCGTACTGCCCGCGCACGGCGTGCTCGCCGATGTCCTCCGGCAGCTTCACGGCCCTGAGGACCTTCAGCTTCTCGGTGAGCAGCGACTCGGCGTCGAAGGCGGCCGGCTCCTCCATGGCGGTGAGCGCCATCAGCTGGAGCAGGTGGTTCTGGATGACGTCACGGGCGGCGCCGATGCCGTCGTAGTAGCCCGCCCGGCCGCCGATGCCGATGTCCTCGGCCATCGTGATCTGCACGTGGTCGACGTACGACCGGTTCCAGATGGGCTCGTACATCTGGTTGGCGAAGCGCAGCGCCAGGATGTTCTGGACGGTCTCCTTGCCCAGGTAGTGGTCGATGCGGAACACCTGGTCCGGCTCGAACACGTCGTGGACGAGGGCGTTGAGCTCGCGGGCGCTCTTGAGATCGCGGCCGAACGGCTTCTCGATGACCGCCCGCCGCCAGGACCCCTCGGGCGCGTTGGCCAGCCCGTGCTTCTTGAGCTGCTGGACGACCTTGGGGAAGAACTTCGGCGGTACGGAGAGGTAGAAGGCGTAGTTGCCGCTGGTGCCGCGGGCCTTGTCGAGGTCCTCGACGGTCTGGCGCAGCTGCTTGAACGCCGTGTCGTCGTCGAAGTCGCCGGGGATGAACCGCATCCCCTCGGCGAGCTGCTGCCAGACCTCCTCACGGAACTCGGTCCGCGCGTGCTCACGCACGGAGTCGTGCACGATCTGCGCGAAGTCCTCGTCCTCCCAGTCCCGGCGGGCGAACCCGACGAGCGAGAAGCCCGGCGGCAGCATGCCGCGGTTGGCGAGGTCGTAGACGGCCGGCATCAGCTTCTTGCGGGACAGATCGCCGGTGACGCCGAAGATGACGAGCCCGGACGGTCCCGCGATCCGGGGAAGACGCCGGTCGCGCTCGTCGCGCAGGGGGTTCTCCCAGTCGGCGGTGATGGTCATTCCGCGTCAACTCCCTTGCTGTTCAGCGACTTGGTGACGGCGTCCAGCAGGTCCTGCCAGGCCGCCTCGAACTTGGCGACGCCCTCGTCCTCCAGCTGCTGCACGACCTCGTCGTAGGAGATCCCGAGCGCCTCCACGGCGGCCAGGTCGGCGCGGGCCTGCGGGTAGCCGCCGGTCACCGTGTCGCCGGTGATCACGCCGTGGTCGGCGGTGGCGTTCAGCGTGGCCTCCGGCATGGTGTTGACCGTGCCGGGCGCGACCAGGTCGTCGACGTAGAGGGTGTCCTTGTAGGACGGGTCCTTCACGCCGGTCGAGGCCCACAGCGGGCGCTGCTTGTTGGCGCGGGCGCCGCCGAGGGAGTCCCAGCGCGCACTGCCGAACACCTCCTCGTACGCCTGGTAGGCGAGCCGCGCGTTGGCGAGCGCCGCCCTGCCCTTGAGCGCGAGGGCCTTCTCCGTGCCCAGGACGGTGAGCCGCTTGTCGATCTCGGAGTCGACGCGGGAGACGAAGAAGGAGGCGACGGAGTGGATCGTGGAGAGGTCGAGGCCCTTCCTCGCGGCCTGCTCCAGACCGGCGAGGTACGCGTCCATGACCTCGCGGTAGCGCTCCAGCGAGAAGATCAGCGTGACGTTGACGCTGATCCCGAGGCCGATGACCTCGGTGATCGCCGGGAGGCCTGCCTCGGTGGCGGGGATCTTGATCATGACGTTCGGGCGGTCCACCAGCCAGGCGAGCTGCTTGGCCTCGGCGACGGTCGCCCGGGTGTCGTGCGCGAGGCGCGGGTCGACCTCGATGGAGACCCGGCCGTCCCGGCCGCCGGTCGCGTCGTACACCGGACGCAGCACGTCGGCGGCGGCGCGGACATCGGCCGTGGTCATCATCCGTACGGCCTCGTCGACCGTCACGCCCCGGGTGGCGAGGTCGCTCAGCTGCTCCTCGTAGCCCGCTCCGGAGCCGATGGCGGCCTGGAAGATGGACGGGTTGGTGGTCACGCCGACGACGTGCTTCGTGGCGACGAGCTCGGCGAGGTTCCCCGACTCGATCCGCCCCCGCGACAGGTCGTCCAGCCAGATGGAGACGCCCTCGTCGGAGAGGCGCTTGAGTGCTCCCGCGGTCGCGGTCGCTTCGGTCACAGTGATCATCTTCTTTCTGGCGGTCGGATCAACCACGCGCGGCGGTCAGTGATTCCCTGGCTGCTGCGGCGACGTTCTCGGCGGTGAAGCCGTACTCGGCGAACAAGGTCTTGGCGTCGGCGGAGGCGCCGAAGTGTTCGAGGGAGACGATGCGTCCTGCGTCACCTACGAAGCGGTACCACGTGAGACCGATACCGGCCTCGATCGCGACGCGGGCTCGCACGGACGGCGGAAGGACGCTCTCCCGGTACTCCCGCGGCTGCTCCTCGAACCACTCCACGGACGGCATCGACACCACCCGGGTGCCGATCCCCTCCGCCTCCAGCTGCTCCCGCGCGGCCACGGCGAGCTGGACCTCGGAGCCGGTGGCGATGAGGACGACGTCCGGGCTCCCGGTGGAGGAGTCCCGGAGCACGTACCCGCCCTTGGCCGCGTCCGGGTTCGGGGCGTACGTCGGGACACCCTGGCGGGTGAGTGCGAGGCCGTGCGGGGCCGGGTCGGTTGCGTGCCGCTTCAGGATCTCGGCCCAGGCGATCGCGGTCTCGTTGGCGTCGGCCGGACGGACGACGTTCAGGCCCGGGATGGCACGCAGGGAGGCGAGATGCTCGACCGGCTGGTGGGTCGGGCCGTCCTCGCCGAGGCCGATGGAGTCGTGCGTCCAGACGTAGGTGACGGGCAGCTGCATCAGCGCGGACAGGCGTACCGCGTTGCGCATGTAGTCGGAGAACACCAGGAAGGTGCCGCCGTAGATCCGCGTGTTGCCGTGCAGCGCGATGCCGTTCATCTCGGCGGCCATCGAGTGCTCGCGGATGCCGAAGTGGACGGTACGGCCGTACGGGTCGGCCTCCGGCAGCGCGTTGCCCTTCGGCAGGAAGGAGCTGGTCTTGTCGATGGTGGTGTTGTTCGAGCCGGCGAGGTCGGCGGAACCGCCCCACAGCTCGGGAAGGACCGGGCCCAGCGCCTGGAGGACCTTGCCGGAGGCGGCTCGGGTGGCGACGGACGTGCCCTCCTCGAAGACCGGGATCGCGGATTCCCAGCCCTCGGGGAGCTGCCCTGCCACGATCCGGTCGAAGAGCCGGGCCCGCTCGGGCTGCTCACCGCGCCACACGGAGATCTGCTTGTCCCAGGCCGCGTGCGCGTCGGCGCCCCGGTCCAGGGCCAGCCGGGTGTGCCGGATGACCTCGTCCGGGACCTCGAAGCTCTTGTCCGGGTCGAACCCGAGGACCCGCTTGGTGGCGGCGACCTCGTCGGCGCCGAGCGCGGAGCCGTGGGCGGCCTCGGTGTTCTGGGCGTTCGGGGCGGGCCAGGCGATGATCGTGCGCATCGCGATGATCGAGGGCCGCCCGGTCTCGGCCTGGGCCGCCTTCAGGGCGCCGTACAGGGCGTGGACGTCGATGTCGCCGTCGGCGCCGGGCTCGATGCGCTGGGTGTGCCAGCCGTAGGCCTCGTACCGCTTCAGCACGTCCTCGGAGAACGCGGTGGCGGTGTCGCCCTCGATGGAGATGTGGTTGTCGTCGTAGACGAAGACCAGGTTGCCGAGCTTCTGGTGGCCCGCGAGGGAGGAGGCCTCGGCGGAGATGCCCTCCTCCAGGTCGCCGTCGGACACGATCGCCCAGATGGTGTGGTCGAAGGGGGACTCGCCCTCGGGGGCCTCGGGGTCGAACAGGCCGCGCTCGTAGCGGGCGGCCATCGCCATGCCGACGGCGTTGGCGACGCCCTGGCCGAGCGGCCCGGTCGTGGTCTCGACGCCGGCGGTGTGCCCGTACTCGGGGTGACCGGGCGTCTTGGAGCCATGGGTCCGGAAGGCCTTCAGGTCGTCCAGCTCCAGCTCGTACCCGGAGAGGTAGAGCTGGGTGTAGAGCGTCAGCGAGGTGTGCCCGGGGGAGAGGACGAAGCGGTCACGTCCGGTCCACTCGGGGTCCGCCGGATCGTGACGCATCACCTTCTGAAAGATCGTGTACGCCGCGGGGGCCAGGGCCATCGCGGTGCCCGGGTGGCCGTTGCCGACCTGCTGCACGGCATCCGCCGCCAGCAGGCGGGCGGTGTCGACGGCACGCCGGTCGAGTTCGGTCCATTCGAAGGTGTCCGGTGTCTGCGTGCTCATCTTCAAGAAATCCTCGATCGGAGCGGGAAAGCTGGTCTGACGTGTTCAAACTTAAAAGTCTGACTTTTACGGGGGAAGGTCGCGGTGTGTCAGCCTGTGGTGAAAGTGGGACACGGATCGCTCCAGGCAGGCGGCACGAGCAGGACATGGCGGACAGAACATCCCAAGGCTCCATCCAAGGTGGAGACGGTGACGGCACAGTGGACGGGATCAGAACGTTCCCCTTCCCCAGCGAGCTGAGTGTGTGCGGAGTCGGCATGCAGGTCGGCCCCATGGGAGAGGGCCGCACCTGGCACGCGGATGCCCCGTTGGAGCGCGTCCACCGCATCGACTTCCATGTGGTGATGCTCTTCGACAGCGGCCCGGTGCGCCACATGATCGACTTCGCCGAGTACGAGGCGACGGCGGGCGACCTGTTGTGGATCCGCCCGGGCCAGGTCCACCGCTTCTCACCGACGAGCGAGTACCGCGGAACCGTGCTCACCATGCAACCGGGCTTCCTGCCGCGGGCGACGGTGGAGGCGACCGGGCTCTACCGCTACGACCTGCCGCCGCTACTGCGGCCCTCCGACGCCCAGTTGGCGGGCCTCACGGCCGCTCTGGCCCAGCTGCAGCGGGAGTACGAGGACACGTCGACCCTTCCGCTGAGCCTGCACACCTCGGTGCTGCGGCACTCGTTGACGGCGTTCCTGTTGCGGCTGGCCCACCTCGCGGCGAGTTCGGCGGAGGCCGGGCGGCGGGCCGAGTCGACGTTCACCCTGTTCCGGGACGCGGTCGAGAAGGGCTTCGCCACGAACCACAGTGTCAGCGCGTACGCCGACACCCTGGGCTACTCCCGCAGGACCCTGGTGCGTGCGGTGCGCGCCGCCACGGGGGAGACGCCCAAGGGGTTCATCGACAAGCGGGTCGTGCTGGAGGCCAAGCGGTTGCTGGCCCACACCGACCTGCCGATCGGGCGGGTGGGGGCCGCGGTGGGGTTTCCCGACGCCGCGAACTTCTCCAAGTTCTTCCAGCAGCACACCGACATGACACCGGCGGTGTTCCGGGCGGAACTGCGGTGAGGGACTTGCGGCGAGGGACCTGCGGTGACGGGAGGCCCGGTGACGGAATCCCGGGGCTGACGTCCGCCGATGACGTCCCGTCAAACCGCGCCCGCCCGATGGCCACTTGACCCGCGCTTTACTGTGCATGACCTGTGCGTGGGGTGATCTTTGCCTGGCGTGGCCCGCGGTTCGCCCTGGCTTCACGCGGACCCGGCCGGGGGCCCCTAGGGTTGCGGCGCCGCTCCCCCCGAACGTCCGTCACTCTGTCCGGAGGACAGTCATGGCCGCCGTCAAGGCACCGCAGCGCAACCGACGTTCCCTCTCCGCACTGGCCGGAGCCCTCGCCCTCACCGCCACCTCGGTCGGCGTGTGGGCCGCCACCGCCTCCACCGCCGAGGCAGCCGCCCTCCCCACCCCCGACCACGTCGTGGTCGTGGTGCTGGAGAACCACGCCTACTCGCAGGTCATCGGCAGCTCCAGCGCCCCCTACCTCAACAACACCCTCAAGGCGGGTGGCGCCACCCTCACCCAGTCCTACGGCCTCACCCACCCCAGTGAGCCGAACTACTACATGCTCTTCTCCGGCTCCAACCAGGGCCGCACCGACGACAGTTGTGTCTCCGTCGGCTCCCTCTCCGCGCCCAACCTCGCCTCCGAGCTCATCGCCGCGGGCAAGACCTGGAAGAGCTACAACGAGTCGCTGCCCAGCCAGGGTTCGACGACCTGCAGCAGCGGCAACTACGCCCAGAAGCACAACCCGTGGTTCGGCTTCTCCAACGTGCCGACGAACACCGCGATGACCTTCGCGCAGTTCCCGACCGACTACACGACCCTGCCCAAGGTGTCCTTCGTCGTCCCGAACCTGTGCAGCGACATGCACGACTGCTCGGTCTCCACGGGCGACACCTGGATCAAGAACAACCTGGGCGCCTACGCCACCTGGGCCACGACCCACAACAGCATCCTCGCCGTCACCTTCGACGAGGACAACAAGCTCTCCGGCAACCGCATCCCGACTCTGTTCTACGGGCAGCACGTCGCCCCCGGAAGCTCCAGCTCCACCACCTACAACCACTACAACGTGCTGCGCACCGTGGAGGACCTGGCCGGCCTGAGCGCCCACGCGGGCAACGCCGCCTCCGCCTCCGACATCACCGGCATCTGGAACTGACGCCGGTGTACCTCGCGGACTCCCGGAGCACGGGTTCCCGCGGCACCGAGGCCGCCGCCGTCCCGGACACCCGTCCCGGACGGCGGCCGGCCGCCGTGCCCGCCACCGTGCTGGCCCTGGGCGCGGTCAGCCTGATCACGGACGTCTCCTCGGAGATGGTGACAGCCGTGCTGCCGCTGTACGTGGTCGCGGGCCTCGGCCTGTCGCCCCTCGGCTTCGGCCTCCTCGACGGCGTCAACAACGGCGTCGGCGCCCTGGTCCGGCTGGCCGGCGGCCACCTCGCCGACCGGGGAGGCCGCCGCCACAAGATCGTCGCGGGCCTCGGCTACGGCCTGTCGGCGCTGTGCAAGCCGCTGTTGCTCCTCGCCCACACCCTCCCCGTGCTCGGTGCCGTGCTCGCCGTCGACCGCACCGGCAAGGGACTGCGCACCGCCCCGCGGGACGCGATGATCTCGCTGGCGACCGAACCAGCGCACCGGGGAAGGGCGTTCGGCGTCCACCGGGCGATGGACACCACCGGCGCGCTCCTCGGCCCGCTCCTCGCCTTCGCCGTCCTGCGGGCCACCGTCGACGGTTATGACGCGGTCTTCGCGGTCAGCGGCTGCGTCGCCGTGCTCGGGGTCCTGGTGCTGGTTCTCTTCGTGCCCCGTCACATCACCCCGGCAGGGGCCGTACAACCGCCGGAGCGGGAACGGCCGTCGCTCCGCGACGCCCTCGGGCTGCTGCGCCGTCCCGAGCTGCGGCGGCTCACCTTCTGCGCGGCCCTGCTCGGTCTGACCACCGTCAGCGACTCCTTCCTCTATCTGCTGCTCCAGCGCGAGGGGAACCTCCCCGCCCATCTGTTCCCGCTGCTGCCGCTGGGCACCGCCGCGTTCTTCCTGCTGCTCGCCGTGCCGCTCGGCGCGCTCGCCGACCGCGTCAGCCGCCGCCGGCTCTTCCTGGCGGGCCACGGCGTCCTGCTGCTCGGCTACGGTCTGGTGCTCTCCCCGTGGCACGGCGTCCCGGCCGTCGTCGCCGTCCTCGTCCTGCACGGCACCTTCTACGCGGCCACCGACGGAGTCCTCGCGGCCGCTACCGCCGCGGTCGTCCCCGCCCGGCACCAGGGGGCGGGGCAGGCACTGGTGGGCACCGGGCAGGCGCTGGCCCGGTTCACCTGCTCGCTCGCCTTCGGCGCGGCCTGGAGCCTGTGGGGCGGCCGGACCGCGCTCGCCGTCACCGCGGCCGCACTGGCCGTCAGCGCGTCCGTGGCCGCGTTCGTCCTGCGCGACACCGCAACCACCGATGAGGTGCCCGCATGACCCGAACGACCCGTCTGGTGACCCTGCTCGTCGCCGTCGTGCTGCTCGGCGCGGTCGGCACCGGGTCGGTGCTGTACGCCGCCCACCGCTCGGGCATGAGGGACCAGCAGCAGGCCGACGGACCGACCGTGCGGGCCGGCACCGTCTCGCTGCGGCCGACGGACGGACGCCGCCTGCTGGTACGCAACCTGGCCTGGGGCCCGCACCGCGACGAGATCGCCACCGTCCCCGCCGACGATCCGCAGGGCCCGCGCACCGCCTCCGGCGTGAAGTGCCTGCGCTTCCACGCGGCGGCCGGCACCGGCATCTGCCTCCAGGCCGTGCACGGCGCGTTGGAGGACACCTACCGCGCGGTGGTGCTCGACGCGCACCTGCGTGAACGGCACCGCTTCCCGGCGGCCGGCATCCCCACCCGGGCCCGGGTCTCGCCCTCCGGGCATCTGGTCGCCTGGACGGTGTTCGTCAGCGGGGACTCGTACGCCGGAACGAACTTCTCCACCCGCACGGCCGTCGTCGACACCCGTACCTGGGCGATCGACGACAACCTGGAGACCTTCCACGTCATCAAGGACGGCCGGACCTACCACGCGGCGGACACCAACATCTGGGGCGTCACCTTCGCCGACGACGACCGCTTCTACGCCACGCTGGCGACCGGCGGCCGGACGTATCTCGTGCGAGGAGATGTCACCGCACGCACCCTCACCACCCTGCACCGCAACGTCGAATGCCCCTCCCTCTCACCCGACGGCACCCGCATCGCCTACAAGAAACGCGTCAAGGGGGCCTCGCCCGACGCCCCTTGGCGTCTGTACGTCCTGAACCTGCGGACTATGAAAGAGACCGCGACGGCCGAGTCCCGCAACATCGACGACCAGGCGCTGTGGGCCGACGACGGCACCCTGGTCTACGCCCTGCCCGGCGACTACGGCTCCGACCTGTGGACCGTACCCGCCGACGGCACCGGCACGGCCCGCCGCCTGATGACCTCCGCGGTCGCCCCCGCCTATCTGGGGTGACACGGCACCGCCCCGCGAGACCGCACAGGCGGCCTCGCGGGGCTCAACCAGCCTTTCAGTGACGGAAGTTGAACCAGTTCACGTTCACGAAGTCGGCCGGCTGGCCGCTGGTGAAGGTCAGATAGACGTTGTGGGTGCCGGTGACGGAGCTCATGTTCGCCGGGACCGTTCTCCAGGACTGCCAGCCACCGGTGTTGGCGAGGGCGAAGCTGCCGATCGGTGTGGCGGTACGGCTGTCCAGGCGCACCTCGACCAGACCGCTGACCCCGCCCGCCGCGCCGCTCGCCACCCGCGCGACGAACTGAGTGGCCGCCGTGGAGCCGAAGTTGACGTTCTGGTACAGCGCCCAGTCACCGTTGGCCAGGGAGGCGATGTTCTGGCCGCCGCCGGTGTCGGTCGTGGTCTCGGTACCGACACCGCTCTGGCCGTTGTAGGACTCCGCCTGGATGGTGCCATAGGCGTCGACACCACCCGAGGGCGGCGGCGTGGTACCGCTCCCACTCGCCGACAGCACCTGGACGTAGTCCACGACCATGGGCACGCCGGACTGGGTCCCGGAGTCGAGCCCACCGCCGAACGCGTCCGGGAAGGCGCCGCCCATCGCCACGTTGAGGATGATGAAGAACCCGTGCTGGGTGGCGTTGGCCCAGGTCGTCGCGTCCACCTGGCTCGCGTTGACCGAGTGGAACTGGGTGCCGTCCACCAGGAAGCGGATCGTCTCGGGGCTCACCGAGCGGTCCCACTCCATCGTGTAGGTGTGAAAGGCCGACTGGCAGGTCGAGCCGGGACACGCGACGTTGTTGCCGATACCCGTCGTCTCGTTGCAGGGGCCGCCCGGGTTGGTGCCGCAGTGCATCGTGGCCCACACCCGGTTCATGCCCTGGACGTTCTCCATGATGTCCAGCTCGCCGACGCCCGGCCAGTTCTGGTAGTTGCCGCGGTAGGGCGCGCCCAGCATCCAGAAGGCGGGCCAGTAGCCCTCGGCCGCGGTGCCGGTGACGTTGGGCATCTGGATGCGTGCCTCGACGCGCAGCTTGCCGCCGGACGGGGGCTGGAAGTCGGTGCGGTTGGTCTCGATGCGGCCCGAGGTCCAGTTGCCGGCCGAGTCGCGCAGCGGGGTGATGCGCAGGTTGCCGTTGCCGTCGAGGGCGACGTTGCTGGTGCTGTTGGTCATCCTCTCGACCTCGCCGGTGCCCCAGTTGGCGGGGCCGCCGGGGTAGGAGGTCCCGGTGGCGTACTGCCAGTTGGAGGTGGAGACGCCGGTCCCGGCGGAGCCGTTGAAGTCGTCCAGGAAGACCTGCGACCAGCCCGTGGGAGGCGTGGGTGCGGAGGCGTCGGCGGGGAGGGTGGCGGCCGTCGCGAGGGCGGCGGCCAGACCGAGGGTGCTGAGTACGGCGACGAGGGCCCGTCGCCGTCTGGGTATGCCGGAGGTTTCACTCATGGGGGTGCCTCTCGGGTACGGGGTGGGGTGCGGGGTTGCGTGCGGGGTTGCGTGATCTTCGAGCGCACTGTCTGAGAGCGCTCTCAAAGTGCGCCCAATGTGCTCTCGGCCACTCCGGGCGTCAAGAGGTGAAACAGTGAAAGTCGCCGCGCCCCAGGTGAGTTCACCCCGTGAATCCGACTCCACGGTCCCGGCGCGCGGGATTCGACGCGGTGCCCGGTGCAGGTCGTCGGGTCGGTCTCCGGCGTGGGTCCGATCCGCTCGAGGTCCAGTGGGGGCGCTGAGACGCGGGCCTCGCGTGGGCCCGGTCGGTGAGCGTGGGCAGGGCGAGTGCAGCGGTGGTCGGATGGTTCGCGTCGACCGGGGCCCGGCCCGGATGCCGTTTGCAGTCAGGTCTCGGCTCGGGGGACACGCGACGCTTTCGATCGAGCCGGCGCCCCGTGCGAAACCACCGCGCCCCCGGGCGCCTGCCCGGGGGCGCACTGGCAGTGTGCTTGCTGAACTGCCGTGTGGTGGGGTCGCATTCGGCGGTGGGCTTCCGTGGTGAGTGGGTGTCAGGTGTTCGGGGTGTCCAGGCGGGGTGCCAACCCTGGGGGCCGCCCTGGCGATGTGCTCGCCGGACTGCCGTGTTCCGACGTCGCGACAGGTGGTCAGGCACTTATCGCGAGTGGGCGCCAGACGCTCCAGTGTCCAGCGCGGCGCCCGCCCCGGGGCCGTCCTGTCAATGCGTCAGCCCAACTGCCGCGTGTTGGCGTCGGGTTCAACGGTCGGGCCTTCGTGGCGGGTGGGTGTCAGGTGTTCCAGCTGTCCAGGCGGGGCGCCCGCCCTAGGGGCCGCCCCGTCGGTGTGTCGGCCCAACTGCCGTGTGTTGGCGTCGGGTTCGACGGTCGGGCCTTCGTGACGGGTGGGTGTCAGGTGTTCCAGCTGTCCAGGCCGGGCGCCCGCCCTGGGGGTCGTCCGGTCGGTGTGTCGGACCAACGGCCGCGTGCGGCGTCGCGTTCGACGGCAGACCTTCGTGGCGGGTCGGTGTCAGGTGTTCCAGCCGTCCTGGCGGGCCGCCCGCCCCGGGGCCACCCCTGGGCCCGCCCGGTCGATGTGTCCGCCCAACTCCCGTGTGTCGGCGTCGCGACCGGCCGTCAGGCCTTTGTGGCGAGTGGGCGCCAGGCGTTCCAGGTGTCGAGTCGTTGCCGGTAGGCGGCCTCGACGACGGGATAGGGGTACGTGCCGAGAAAAAGTCGCAGGGGTGGCTCGTCCGTGTCGGCCAGTTCGAGGATGACTTCGGCGGTGGCCGCGGGGTCCTGGGGTGCGCGGGCCGCGGCCCCGGCCCGGCGTGCCTCGCGGATCGGCTCGTAGGCGGCGAGGGGTTCGGTGTGCACCGCGGAGGAGCCGGACCAGTCGGTGCCGTACGGGCCGGGTTCGACGATCGTGACGCGGACGCCGAGCGGGCCGACCTCCTGGGCGAGCGCCTCGCTCATGCCCTCCAGTGCCCACTTGGAGGCGTTGTAGAGGCCCAGGGAGGGGAACGCGGCCAGGCCGCCGATGCTGGACACCTGAAGGATGTGTCCGGCGCCCTGGGCGCGCAGGACCGGCAGAGCGGCCTGGGTCACCCACAGCGGGCCGAGCACGTTCGTGTCCAGCTGGGCGCGGGCCTGTTCCTCGGTGGTCTCCTCGACCATGCCGAACAGGCCGTAGCCCGCGTTGTTGACGACCACGTCGAGGCGGCCGAAGGTGTCGGCGGCCCGCTGCACGGTGGTGAAGGCGGCCGCTCGGTCGGTGACGTCGAGGGTGAGGGGCAGGACGCTGTCGCCGTAGGTGTCGGCGAGGGGCTTCAGGGACTCGATGCGGCGGGCGGTGGCGGCCACGCGGTCGCCTCGGGACAGTGCGGCCTCGGCCCAGATCCGGCCGAAGCCGCGGGACGCGCCGGTGATGAACCAGGTCTTTTCCATGCCCTCGACCCTGCGCCCTCCACCCGACGGCAGCCAGCACCCCCGGAGGGTTACCCTTCCCGGCATGGCCGCCGACAACGCGTTCGGAGAGTTCCTCAAAGCCCGTCGGGGACGGATCCCGCCCTCGCGTGCGGACCTGCCCGCGCACGGCAGGCGCCGGGTCGCGGGACTGCGTCGCGACGAACTGGCCCGGCTGGCCGGCATCAGCGAGCCGTATCTGACCCGTCTGGAACAGGGCGTCGACCAGCATCCGTCACCGCAGGTGCTGCGGGCGCTCGCCCGGGCGCTGGAGCTGGACACAGACGCCTCGGCGCACCTGTTCGCGCTCGCCGCGCCCGGTCCCGTACGGCCGACGGAGACCGAAGTGGCCCCGGACCTGCACCAGTTGATCGACGCGTGGGCGGGCACCCCGGCGTATGTGCGCGACCGGCGGTTCGACGTGCTGGTCGCCAACAAGTGGGCCCGCGCGCTCGCCCCGATGTACGAGCCCGGGCGCAACCTGGCCCGGGACATGTTCCTCGACCCGGCGGCCCGCCGGCTGTTCCCGGACTGGCCCGGGATCGCCGCGCAGACGGCCGCCGCCCTGCGCGCCGAGGCCGACCCGCGCGATCCCGGGGTCGCGCGGCTCGTCGCCGAACTGGAGGCGGACGGGGACTTCCGTGGCCTGTGGGCGCGGCACGACGCGCGGCCCTCCCGAGACGAGCTCAAACGCTTCGCGCATCCGGTCGTGGGTGAGCTCGCCCTGCGGCGGCAGGCACTCACCGTCGGGGGCGCCGAGCAGCAGGTGATCATCGTCTACCAGGCGGTGCCGGGAAGCCCCTCCGAGGCCGCGCTGGCCAGGCTCCTGTGACCTCTAGACCGCGCTGCCGGCCTTCCAGTCCGACCACGACAGGTTCCAGCCGTTGAGTCCGTTCGACGGCTCCACCGTCTTCTCGCCGGAGTTCTTCACGATGACGACGTCGCCGAGCATCGAGCTCTCGTAGAACTTGTAACCGTCCACGGAGCTGTCGTTCGCGCCCTTCGCGTCGTGCAGGCCGACGCAGCCGTGGCTGGTGTTCCGGCTGCCGAACACCGAGCCGGCCGCCCAGTAGTTGCCGTGCACGAAGGTCCCGGACGTGGTCAGGCGCTGGGCGTGCGGGACGTCGGAGATGTCGTACTCGTCGCCGAGTCCGACCGTGGAGGACTCCATGCGGGTCTGCTTGAACCGCTCGCTGATCACCATGATCCCGGACCAGGTGGTGTGGTCCGGGTCGCCGCCGCTGACCGGGTAGGTGGCGATCTTCTCGCCGCCCCGCTTGACGACCATCTCCTTGGCGGCCAGGTCGACCGTGCTGATCTGCTCGCGGCCCATGTGGAAGGTGACGTCCTTCGACTGCACGCCGTAGACGCCGTCCGAGCCCTGCACGTCCTTGAGCCGCAGACCGAGCGTGATCGTCGTGCCGGGCGCCCAGTAGGTCTCGGGCCGGAAGTCGACCCGGGTGTCGCTGAACCAGTGGCCCACGATCTCCACCGCGGGCTCCGCGGTCACGGTGATCGCCTTCTGGACGGCGGCCCTGTCGGACACGGCATGGGTGAAGTTGATCGACACGGGCATGCCGACACCGGAGGTGGAACCCGCCTCGGGGGTGAAGTAACCCACGAACGTCTCGCCTGGAGACCTGGTGGTGAAGTTCGTCGTCTCCTCGGTGCCGCCCGCCGTGGTGACCGTGACCGTGTACCTGGTGCCCGAGTACGGGTTCCTCGACGAGGTCCATCTGGTCTTCGTGTCGTTGTAGGACCCGGTCAGCGTGGAGCCGTCGTTGCCCGTGACCTGCACCGAGGCGAGGGTGCCGTCGGTGACCGCGACCTCGACGGGGGCGGCGAAGTCGGCCTTCGTGGTGCCGTCCACCGGGGTGACCGAGACGACCGCCTTCTTGGTCGCCGCCCGCACGGACGCGGTCGCCCCGGACCCCTGGGAGGCGTCCGCCGAACCGCCGCCGCACCCCGTCAGCAGGGTCGCGGCCGGTACGGCGCCGAGCGCGACCAGGATCCCGCGCCGGGACCACCGCTCCGACTGCTCGGACCGGTTCGTTATGTGCGAGTCACCCACTGCAGGCCTTCCTGAGACATCCGCCATTGCAGCTGCATCGTGCGCCTCGCACCTTGGGTGATCCTTTGAATCGCCGGGCCACTGGCTGAGATTCCGATGAGGAGACCCTGAGGAGAGGCCTCAACCGGTACGCGGACACCCGCGGAGGCACACGGTGGCAGCGCGGGCCTCCGGGGCCAGGCCTGCTCCGGCGCTCGACGTGAGCGCCGGAGCACCGCCGTCCGTCGCCGTCAGACGTTCGTCGACACGGCCCCCTCGGGCGTGGCCGTCTCCCGCAGCCCGAACCATTCATGCGCCCTGCGCAGCGGCTTCGGCGCCCACCAGGCATGCCTGCCGAGCAGCGCCATGGTCGCCGGGACCAGCAGCATCCGTACGACCGTCGCGTCGATCAGCACCGCCAGGGTCAGGCCGAGACCGATCTGGAGGATCGGGGAGAACCCGCCGGTCATGAACGCGCCGAAGACCACCGCGAGGAGCAGCGCGGCACAGGTGACGACCCGCCCGGAGCGGCGCAGCCCGGTCACCACGGCTTCCTGGTCGTCCCCGGTGCGCTGCCGGGACTCCCGCATCCGGGCCAGGATGAACAGTTCGTAGTCCATGGCGAGCCCGAAGGCGATCGACACGATCAGGGGCGGGGCGGTCAGGCTCAGCGCGCCCAGGCCCTCGCCGCCGATCAGCCCGGCCCCGTGGCCGTCCTGGAAGACCCACACCACCACGCTGAGCGCGGCGCCCAGGCTCAGCACGGTGGTGGCGATCGTGCGCAGCGGGATCAGCACCGAACCGGTGAAGGCGAACAGCAGCACGAAGACGGCTGCCAGGACGGTCAGCGCCGCCCAGGGTGCCCGATCGGCGAGCATGGCGCGGAAGTCGACCAGCCGGGCCGCGACCCCGGTGACCTCGACGGGCTCGTCACCGCGCACCTCCCGCACCCGCTCGACCAGGCCGGTGGCCGCCGTGCCGTCCACCGTGCCGGGCGGTTGCAGTTCCACGACGGTGTTGCCGCCCGGCAGATCACGGGACTCGGCGTTCGGCACCAGGGCGCGGATGCGGTCCGCGGTCGCGGGGTCGGTGCCGGGCTTGAGGACGACGACCACGGGAGAGACCCCGGTGCCCTTCGGGAAGTGCGCGTCGACGGTGTCGTACAACTGCCGTGCCTCGGTGCTGGACGGCAGCTGCCGGGCGTCCCCGATGGCGATCCGCATGCCGGTCACGGGCAGGGCAAGGAGCAGCAGGATCGGGACGAGAGCGACCAGGACGGCGGCCCGGCGGCGCTGTGCGAAGCGGGCGAGGCGGGCGAAGACACGGCCCTCCTCGTCCTCGGAGCGTGTCTTCGGGGGCCGGATCCCGCCCCCGAACTTCGTGAGCAGCGCGGGCAGCAGTGTGACCGCGGCCAGCATGTCGACCACCACGACGGCGGCGACGGCCAGGCCCATGCTGCGCAGGAACACACTCGGGAAGACCAGCAGTCCGGTCAGGCTGACGGCCACGGTGAGCCCGGAGAACAGGACGGTCCGCCCTGCCGCGCCGACCGTGCGCTGCACGGCCTCGACGACGTCGTCCGTGTGCCGGCGTTCCTCCCGGAAGCGGACCAGCATCAACAGGGCGTAGTCGACGGCGAGTCCGAGACCGAGCATGGTGGTGACCTGGATCGCGTACACCGAGATGTCGGTGACCTGGCTGAAGGCGAACAGTCCGAGGAACGCGCCCGCGATCCCGCTCACCGCGATCACCAGTGGCAGCGCGGCGGCGCGCAGGCCCCCGAACACGACCAGCAGCAGGGCGAGTACGACCGGAAGGGAGATCAACTCGGCGTTCTTCACATCCTCCTGGGCCCGTTCGCCGAGCTGTCGGCCGAGCAGTTCGCCGCCGCTGACGTGGACGTCGGGCGCGTCGATCCGCTTGATCGTCTCGACGGCCGTGTCGGTCGCCTTCTCCTCGGCCTCGTCGCTGAGGCCGCCCTCGAAGGTGACGGGGATGATGAGCGCCTGTCCGTCACGGGCGGTGAGACCGTGAGTGGTGTACGGGTTCGGTACGGCGGCCACCCCGGCGATCTTCCGGACCTCGGCGACGGTCCGCTCGACCTGGGCGCGCAGGGCCCTGTCGGAGACGGCCTCGCCCGCGACGACCGCGGTGACGGACTCACCGGACGGGTCCACGCCGGAGAGGTAGTCGTCGGCCAGGTCGGACTCGGTACCCGGCACGTCGGGCACGTCGTCGGAGAGATCGGCGAAGACGCCCGTCCCGAGGCCGAAGCCCAGCAGCAGGAAGGCGGCCCAGAGGCCGATGACGGTCAGCGGGCGGCGGGTCGCCGCCCGGGCGAGGGTGGAGAGCACGGGGGCCTCCCGGCGGGTTGGCGGTGGTCGATGGCACCCTCAGACTGCTGCGGTGGCGTGCTCACCGGATCGCCGGGGCGGGCGGTTTCGGGGCATCCGTCATACGGGTGAGGCGGGGTGGCTCCTCACTCCCGCGGGGGAGGAATCTTCGGTACCGGTCGGGGAGTTGAGCTGGGGGACACCATCGAGGAGGCCGTATGTCCGAGGTACCACCCGCCGTCCGTGAACTCCGTCTCGTCGTCACGGCGGATGACTACGACGAGGCGCTGCGTTTCTACCGGGACGTCCTCGGGCTGCCGGAGCGCGCCGCGTTCTCGTCGCCCGACGGGCGGGTGACCATTCTGGAGGCGGGGCGGGCGACGCTGGAGCTGACCGATCCGAACCATGCCGCGTTCATCGACCAGGTCGAGGTCGGCAGGCGGGTCGCCGGGCACATCAGGGTCGCCTTCGAGGTCGACGACTCGACCGCCACCACGGCCCGGCTGGCGCAGGCGGGGGCGGAGGTGGTCGCCGAGCCGACCCGTACGCCGTGGAACTCCCTCAACTCCCGCCTGGAGGCGCCCGGTTCGCTTCAGCTGACCCTGTTCACCGAACTCGGGGACCAGCCCGGGGACTAGGGCGCGCCCGGCGTCACCAGTCCCGTCTCGTAGGCGCGGATCACGGCCTGCACTCGATCTCTCAGCCCCAGCTTGCTCAGGACATTGCTGACATGGGTCTTCACCGTGTGCTCGCTCACGAACAGGGTCGTGGCGATCTCCGCGTTGGACAGGCCCCGGGCCAGCATCCGCAGGGTCTCCACCTCGCGGGCCGTCAGGACGTCCAGGCGGTCCGGGGTGGCCCCGGTGGCGGCCTCCTCGCGGCGGCGGCGCACGATGTCCGCCACCAGGCGGCGGGTGACGGTCGGCGCGAGCAGCGAGTCACCGCCGGCGACCACGCGGACCGCGTGCACGAGGTCGTCCCGGCGCACGTCCTTGAGGAGGAAGCCGCTGGCTCCGGCGTACAGCGCGTCGTACACGTACTCGTCGAGGTCGAACGTGGTCAGCATGACCACCTTGCAGCTCGACTCGGAGCACACCCGCCGGGCCGCTTCCAGACCGTCCATGACGGGCATCCGGATGTCGAGGAGCAGTACGTCCGGGGTGTGGCTCCGCACCGCGGCCACCGCCTCGGCGCCGTCCCCGGCCTCGGCGACCACCTCGATGTCCTGCTGCGCCTCCAGGATCATGGTGAAGCCGCTGCGGACCAGCTCCTGGTCGTCGGCGACGACCACCCGGATGCTCACCCGAGGGCCGCTTCCCGGTCCGCGCCGGCGGGCAGCCGTACGACGACCCGGAAGCCCCCCTCCGGGCCGGGACCGGCCTCCGCGCTGCCCCCGCAGGCGGCCGCGCGCTCCCTGAGACCGATCAGACCGTGGCCGCCCGCCGGGTCTGCGTGGCCCCTGCCGTCGTCGGTCACCGTGAGGGTCAACTCGTCCTCCGCCCAGTCGAGTTCCACCTGTGCGCAGGAAGCGTACGCGTGCTTCACCGTGTTGGTCAGGGCTTCCTGTACGGCTCGGTAGGCGGCGACCTCGGTGTCCGGAGGCAGAGGGCGCGGCCTGCCCCGGGTGGTCGACTCGACCCGCAGTCCCGTCGACTCGGAGACCTGCCGGACCAGGGACGGGAGCCCGGCGAGATCCGGTTGCGGCAGCCGGGTAGCGCCACTCCGGCGCTCCTCCTCCTTCAACACGCCGAGAATTCGCCGGAGTTGGGTCATCGCGTCCCGCCCGCTGGCCGCGATCGCGTCGAACGCGGCCTCGGCGCGGGCCGGATCACTGCGCACCACGACGGGTCCTGCCTCCGCCTGGACGACCATCAGGCTGACCGCGTGCGCGAGGATGTCGTGCATGTCCCGGGCGATCCGGGAGCGTTCCTGGGCGATCGCCCGCGCGGTCTCCGCGGCCCGCTCCCGTTCCAGCCGGCGCGCCCGGTCCTCGACGGCGGCGGTGTACGCGCGCTGGACGCGGGCCAGTACGCCGAGCCCGTAGGCGCAGATCATGCCGGTGATGTGGAAGGCGTACTCGAAGGGCTCGGAGTGCTCCTTGTGCTGCATGGTGACCACGGCCCCGATCAGCCAGCTCGCCAGCATCGTGCGGCGCTGCCAGGGCAGGCCCTGGGCGGCCATGGTGTAGAGGACGACGAGCCCGCCGTAGAGCACGTCCGGCGGTGGCGCGTGGTAGTAGGCCATCGCCGTGGTGGCCGCCGAGACGGCCAGGGCGCACGCGTAGGGGAAGCGGCGGCGCCAGACCAGGGGGACGGCGGTGGCGGCCCCCAGCAGCCAGCCCACCAGGCTCAGCGGGTCGTCGCCCTCGTCCGGGAACATCCACTGCAGGGACGCGGCGAACAGCACCAGCACGGCGAGCGCGCTGTCGACGACGTACGGATTCGTCGTCCTCAGACGGGTCACGACGGGGGCGTACCAGGACCGGGCGGCGGACATGAGCGGCTCCTCGGGGCCGGGGCCGTTCCAGTATCACGACGCCGGTGGGGCCGGGGCCTCACCGGTGAGAGGGATATCCGGCGCTCGAACGAGGCGCGTCCGTGGGCTGCCAGCCCAGCGCCCGTGAGATCCCGAGCGCGGCGAGCCGGACCGCCGGGATCAACGCCGGCACCTGGGCGTCGGCCTGGGGCACGACGACCGACACGGCCGCGACCACCGTCCCGTCGGGTCCGCACACGGGGGCGGCCACCGACAGGGCGTCGTCGGTGACCTGGCGGCTGCTCACCGCGACGCCGGTGCGCCGGACCTCGGCCAGTACCCGGCGCAGCTTCGCCGGTTCGGCGATGGTGTACGGCGTGAAGATCGCGAGCGGTGCCGTGCAGTACTCCTCCTGCTCCCGCGGCTCGCCATGCGCCAGCAGCACCAGGCCGACCCCGGTGGCGTGCAGCGGCCAGCGCGCGCCCACCCGGATGTGCACCCCGACGGACGAGCGCCCCGAGATCCACTCGATGTAGACGACGTCCGAGCCGTCGCGCACCGCCAGCTGCACGTTCTCGTGGGTGGCTTCGTACAGGTCCTCCAGGTACGGCAGCGCCAGCTGTCTGAGCCCGACGCCGCGCGGGGCGAGCGCGGCGACCTCCCACAGGCGCAGTCCGACGTGGTAGATCCCGGCGTCGTCCCGCTCCAGCGCGCCCCAGTCGGTCAGCGCGCCCACCAGCCGGTGCGTGGTCGTCAGCGTCAGCCCGGCCCGCCGGCTGATGTCGGTCAGGGACAGCGCCGGGTGGTCGTGGTCGAACGCGGCCAGCACGGACAGCAGCCGGTCGGGGGCGGAGCGGACGGTCATGGCTGGTCGGCGACTCTCAGCAGGAGGGCCTGGAGGGTGTCCCGCTCGGCGGGGTCCAGCGGCGCGAGCAGGTCGTTGGTCACCCGACGGCCCGCCTCGTCGGTGCCGCGCAGGAAGGCCCGGCCGTTCTCGGTGAGGACGACGATCTTGCTGCGGCGGTCGTCGGGGGAGGGGCGGCGCTCGGTCATTCCCAGTTTCTCCAGGTCGTCGACCAGGCCGACGATCGCGCTGGGGTCGTAGCCGAGCTGTGAGCTCAGCTCCCGCTGGAGGGCGCCCTCGGAGCCGGCGAGATAGCGCAGCACCGCGTAGTGCCGCAGTCGCAGCCCCGACTCCTGGAGGAACGTGTTGAACAACTGGCCCGAGCGCAGACCCAGGCGGTACAGCAGGTAACCGGTGTCCGCGTGCAGCCCGCGCATCCACGGCTCCTCCGAGTCGATGGGCTTCGGGGTGACGTGCTGGCGTGTGATGGCGGGCTCCTCGTGCTCGGCGGGTCAGGGAGATTCCAGCATGACGTACCCGAAGGTCTCCAACAACTATTGACGTCACCAATTATTGCTCTTAGCTTCGATCTCGTAGCCGCACCCCAAGCATCAGCTCGTGAAGGGACCCGCTCGTGCCCAGCATCGATCTCTCCGGCAAGGTCGCCGTAGTCACCGGCAGCGGCCGGGGCCTCGGCCTCGCCTATGCGCACGCCCTCGCCGCCCACGGCGCCTCCGTGGTCGTCAACGACGTCGACGAGGCCGTGGCCGAGGCAGCCGTGAAGTCCATCGCCGAGGCGGGCGGCACCGCCGTCGCCGAGGTCGTCCCGGTCGGCACCACCGAGGCCGCGGAACGCCTGGTCAACCGGGCCGTGGAGGAGTTCGGGCGGATCGACATCCTGGTCACCAACGCCGGCATCCTGCGCGACAAGGTGCTGTGGAAGATGACCGACGACGACTTCGACGCGGTGATCACCACCCACCTCAAGGGCACCTTCACCTGCGCCCGCGCCGCCGCGGTCCGGATGCGCGAGCAGGGCGAGGGCGGCACCCTGATCCTGGTCGGCTCCCCGGCCGGGCAGCGCGGCAACTTCGGCCAGACGAACTACGCCGCCGCCAAGGCCGGCATCGCCGCCTTCGCCCGCACCTGGTCGATGGAGCTGGGCCGCGCGAACATCACCGTCAACGCGATCGTGCCCGTCGCAGCCACCGCGATGACCGAGACCATCCCCGCCTTCGCCCCGTACATCGAGGCCATGAAGAACGGTGAGCCGCTCCCGGACTTCCTCCGCAAGGGCGAGGGCTTCGGCACCCCCGAGGACTGCGCGGCCCTCGTCCCCTTCCTCGCCTCCGAGGCCGCCCGCTCCATCACCGGCCAGGCCATCGGCATCGGCGGCGACAAGGTGGCACTCTGGTCCCATCCGCAGGAGATCAAGACGGCGTACGCGGACGGCGGCTGGACCCCCGACACCCTGGCCGACGCCTTCCCCACGTCGGTCGGCGCCGAGCTCCAGACGGTCGGCATCCCGGCACCGAAGCTTCCGGAGGCCTGATGGACATCGACGAGCTGGTCGCCATCGACGTACACACCCACGCGGAGGTCTCCTCCAAGGGCCACTCCTCGCTGGACGACGACCTGCACGACGCCTCCTCCGCCTACTTCAAGGTGGAGGGCAAGCGGAAGCCGACTCTTCAGGAGACCGCCGCCTACTACCGTGAGCGGAAGATGGCCGCCGTGATCTTCACGGTGGACGCCGAGTCCGCGACCGGCACCGCGCCGGTCCCGAACGAGGAGGTCGCCGAGGCCGCGGCCGCCAACTCCGACGTGCTGATCCCCTTCGCCTCCATCGACCCCTTCCGCGGGAAGGCGGGCGTCAAGCAGGCCCGCCGTCTGGTCGAGGAGTACGGGGTGAAGGGCTTCAAGTTCCACCCCAGCATCCAGGGCTTCTTCCCCAACGACCGCTCGGTGGCGTACGACCTCTACGAGGTCATCGAGGAGACCGGCACGATCGCCCTCTTCCACACCGGCCAGACGGGCATCGGCGCGGGCGTCCCGGGCGGCGGTGGCATCCGCCTCAAGTACTCCAACCCCCTCCACGTGGACGACGTGGCGGCCGACTTCCCGCACCTGAAGATCATCCTGGCGCACCCGTCGTTCCCCTGGCAGGACGAGGCCCTCGCGGTCGCCACCCACAAGCCGGGCGTGCACATCGACCTGTCCGGCTGGTCGCCGAAGTACTTCCCGCCGCAGCTCGTGCAGTACGCGAACACGCTGCTCAAGGACAAGGTCCTCTTCGGCTCCGACTTCCCCGTCCTCACCCCCGACCGCTGGCTCGCCGACTTCGCGAAGCTGTCGATCAAGGACGAGGTGAAGCCGAAGATCCTCAAGGAGAACGCCGCCCGTCTGCTCGGGCTGACCAAGCCGTAAGGGGCCCCAGATGCGCAACGAGGGACTGGGTTCGTGGCCCGCACGCCGGGCCCGCAAGACCCCGCACCGCACCGCCCTGATCCACGGCGACACGACGGTCACCTACGCCGAGCTGCACACCCGCGTCACCCGCCTCGCGCACGCCCTGCGCGCCCGGGGCATCCGGCGCGGCGACCGGATCGCCTACCTCGGCCCGAACCACCCCTCCTACCTGGAGACGCTGTTCGCGGCCGGCACCCTCGGCGCGGTCTTCGTCCCCCTCAACACCCGCCTCGCCGGACCGGAGATCGGCTACCAGCTCTCCGACTCCGGAGCCAGGGCGCTGGTCTACGGCCCCTCGCACGCGGGGCTCGTCGCCGGGCTGCCGGGCAGCACCGACGTGCGCACGTACGTCGAAGTCGGCGCCGAGTACGAGCAGTTGCTCGCCGAGTCGCCGGCCGAGCCGATCGACGAGCCGGTCGCGCCCGACGACACCTGCATCATCATGTACACCTCGGGCACAACAGGGCGTCCCAAGGGCGCCATGCTCACCCACGGCAACCTGACGTGGAACGCGATCAACGTCCTCGTCGACACCGACCTGATCGCCGACGAACGCGCCCTGGTCTCCGCCCCGTTGTTCCACACCGCGGGCCTGAACATGCTCACGCTCCCGGTGCTGCTCAAGGGCGGAACCTGCGTCCTGGTCGAGGCCTTCGACCCCAGCGCCACCTTCGACCTGATCGAACGGCATCGGATCACCTTCATGTTCGGGGTGCCGACGATGTTCGAGCAGGTGGCGAGGCACCCGCGCTGGGCGGACGCGGACCTGTCCTCCCTGCGCATCCTGACCTGCGGCGGCTCCCCGGTGTCGACGCCCCTCATCGCCGCCTACCAGGAGCGCGGGCTGACCTTCCTCCAGGGCTACGGCATGACCGAGGCCTCGCCCGGAACCCTGTTCCTGGACGCCGAACACGCCATCAGCAAGGCGGGTTCGGCGGGTGTGCCGCACTTCTTCAGTGACGTCCGGGTGGTACGGCCGGACCTGGCGCCGGTCGACATCGACGAGACCGGCGAGGTCGTGCTCCGCGGCCCGCACGTCATGCCCGGCTACTGGGGGCTGCCCGAGGAGACCGCCGCCTCCTTCGCGGACGGCTGGTTCCGCAGCGGGGACGCGGCCCGGGTCGACGCGGACGGATACGTCTTCATCGTCGACCGCATCAAGGACATGATCATCTCGGGCGGCGAGAACATCTACCCCGCCGAGATCGAGGACCTGCTCCTCGGCCACCCGGACATCGCCGAGTGCGCGGTCATCGGCGTCCCGGACGACAAGTGGGGCGAGGTGCCGCGCGCGGTCGTCGTCCCCCGTGAGGGCGCCCTGCCCGATCCCGACGAGGTCCTGGCCTCCCTGGCCGGCCGACTCGCCAAGTACAAGATCCCCAAGTCGGTGGTGGTCGCGGACGAACTCCCGCGCACCGCCTCCGGAAAGCTCCTCAAGTCCCGGGTGCGCAAGCGCTACGGCTCCGACTCCTGAGTAAGGACAGCTACATGAGCGTCACCGTGAACGGCATCGACGAACTGAAGAAGCTCGCCGGCAGCGACCTCGGCACCAGCGAGTGGATCGAGGTCACCCAGGAGCGCATCAACACCTTCGCCGACGCCACCGGCGACCACCAGTGGATCCACGTGGACCCCGAGAAGGCGGCGGCGGGCCCCTTCGGCGCCCCCATCGCCCACGGCTACCTGACCCTGTCCCTGTTCATCCCGCTCTTCACCGAGCTGCTGGACGTCCAGGGCGTCACCACCAAGGTCAACTACGGCCTGAACAAGGTCCGTTTCCCCTCGCCGGTGAAGGTGGGCTCCCGCATCCGCCTCGTCGCCAAGCTCACGGACGTCGAGGAGGTGCCCGGCGGAGTCCAGATCACCGTCGACGGGGCCATAGAGATCGAGGGCGGCGCCAAGCCGGCGGCGGTGCTGCAGAGCCTGTCGCGGTTCTACGCCTAGGAAGTTCCTCGCGGAGGCAGGCCGTGGGGAACCGCGGGACCGTTGACTGGTCGCGCAGTTCCCCGCGCCCCTGCGGGGCGCCGACCTCAGCCGGTGACGTCGACGAAGACGGGGTTCGAATAGAACCACGTGTCCGCCCACGGGTCACCGTCCCCGGGCGCGTGCGGAATCGGGCCGTGCGGGTCGACGGCGGCACCGAGGTAGCCCGTGCCGTGCCGCTTGCCGTCGCTGCCGCGCAGCCGGACGTAGAAGGACTCGTCTCCGGCGGTCAGCGGGATGCGCAGGGTGTACGTCCCCTTCCGGCCGGACACGTCCTTCGTCAGTACGACCTTGGTGTCGGGAGCCTTCCAGCCGTCCCGGTCGCTCACCGGACCGCGCACCGCGCCCCGGATCACGTCCACGTGCGCCAACTCCGGGAGGATTCCCTGGGGGTTGGGGCGCGAGGCGCTCGTGACGGTGACGTACAGCGTGATCTTCTCGCCCTTGCGGACCCGCAGCCGGCCGCCCAGCGTGACACCGCGCCCGAAGTCGCAGTCCCGCTTCACACGGACGTCGAGTCCGTCGAGCAGATGCCCGTGGTCCACCCAGACCCGGCCCGCGCGCAGGCCCGACATGACCGAGCGGTAGCCGTAGCGGGTCACGCCGACGTGGGTGCGGCTGAACTGGCCCGGCCAGAAGTCGCTGCCGGGCTGCGGGGTGTCGGTGTTCACCGGGTCGGGCAGCTTGCCGGTGTTGTCGAAGTTCTGGCCGGCCGGCCAGTCGCCGTTCTTCCAGGTGTCGAAGACGGTGCGGTGGTTGTCGGAGTTGGTGGTGATCGAGAACAGGCTGCCCTCGGCCAGCATCGAGTCCCACAGCCCGCCGACGGTCGCCGTCGCCCAGTCGAAGCCGCCGTACGTCAGATACGCGTCCGCCGGATAGCCCGACCAGGACTGCGCCGACGGCTTGTTCTCGTACTCGCCGCGGATCGACGTGGCGCTGCGCCAGCCGGGGATCGCCGCGCCCTGGGCGCCCGGTGCGCCCTCCATACCGATCATGATCTCGGGGGCCGCGTCCCGCCAGCCCCGCATCTCGTGCGGGGAGTCGATGCCGAGCCGCAGCGGGTGGTTGGCGAGGACGAGGACGTCGTCCACGTAACCCGAACGGCGCTGCTCGGCCAGCCACTTGATCGCCTTGACGGCGTGGGCCTCGTTGCGGGCGGTGTCGGCGGCGCCCGCGGAGCCCTCGGTGTAGCCGAGGAGCTTTCCGTCGTAGGCCAGTTCGAACTGTGTGAGCAGGTCGGTCTCGTGCGGGCCGGGGGCGGCGAACACCGTGCAGTGCTCGGCGGCCGGGATGTACCACTCCAGGCCCTGGAAGATGAGCTGGCGCGGGTTCTCCGCGCGGGCCCTGACGATCTCCGCGTGCTCCAGCTTGGCGCCGTAGGAGGCGTGTCCGAAGTTGGAGTGCTCGTTGAAGACCATCCAGTCGAGGCCGTACTTCGCGGCGGCCTTCGCCTGCTGGGAGAAGGTGTACTTGGCGTCGTGGCTGTACACCGAGTGCACATGGTGGTCGCCCACCAGGTAGGCGAGGCGGGGGTCCTCGCCGCCGAAGTGCCGCTGGTCGGAGGAGGCGAAGGCGGGGGTCGCCGCAGAGCCCAGGGCGAACGCGGCCCCGAACAGGCCGGCGCGGCGCAGGAGTCCACGTCTCGACACGCCCTGCGCGTCGAGGTCGGCGGGGTTGACGGACGGGTCGGCCCAGGAGGGCAGTTGCTGCTCGGTCATGGTGATCCCAGTCGGTGAGTCGGGTCAGTGCGTCATGAAGGAGGTGACGGGCAGCGCCCGCGACACGATCCGGACGTCGCCGAGCCGTCCGTGGAAGATCTGGTCGATCTTGTCGGCGTAGGTGTAGCCGCCCAGCAGCCAGGGCTCGCCGACCGAGGTGATCCCGACGGCGGACGCCTTCGGGTTGCGGACCACCGGGCAGCCCTGGACGTACAGCGTGGTGTGCTTTCCGTCGTTGACGACGGCGAGGTGCCACCAGGTCTCCAGCGGAGTCTCCTGGCCCCAGTTGGTGGCGATGCCCTCCTGGTTGAGCGGCCGCATCGCCCACTGAGGTTCACGGTCGTTGGACAGCGAGAGTGTCGCGAGCGGTTCGTCGGGGTCGTCCGCGGTCTTGCCCGCCGCGCCGCCCGTGCCCCGCCGGCTGACCAGCCCCGCCCAGGCGTTGTGGTCCGGGTCCCAGTCGGCGGGCATGCGGTAGAACACCTCGATGGTGTAACCGCCCTTGAACTCCGCCGAGTTGAGCGGCGCCCTGTCGACCGTCTGCAGGTAGGCGCCCTTCAGCGGCGACTTGTAGCCCTGGAACTCCAGGCTGCCGTGACCGGGCTGGTCGGGGTGATGGTCTGCGGACCAGCCCAGCGAGCCGCCGCCCACCGACACGACGGTGAGGTCGTTGCCGCGGCCGGAGAGGTCGCGGACCGTGCCGGAGACCGCCGAATCGAAGCGCCAGTACGCCGCCGTCCCCGGTATCAGCATCTTCGACGCCGGTCGCGCCGCCCGCGCGGGCACCGGGTCGAAGCCGGCGAACCGCGAGGCGAAGTCGATGTCGACGGTGAACCGGTCGGCGTCGCCGCTGAGTTCGATCTCCTGCCGCTCCAGCTCGTTGAGGCCCTTCCCGGCGCGGCCGAGGATCCACGGGGAGACCGTCTCCACGTCGATCACCCCGCGGTCGAGGTCGAAGCGGTACAGGCGGATCATGGCCGCGCCGCCGAAGTACCGGTTCTGGTAGTTCGTCAGGTGCAGGTGGACGTCGTTGCCCGCCGTGTTCTTGCGGACCGCCCGACCGGCGGGCCAGTAGTGGCCGTTGAGGGTGAGGAAGATCTGGTCGTGGTCCTTGACCAGCTGGTCCCACAGCTGCTGCCCGTACGCCGACAGGCTGTCGTCCTCGACGACCAGCTCGTGCGTGGTCAGGACGACCGGGGTCCTCGGGTGGGCGGCCAGGACGCTCTTCGCCCAGGCGTACCCCTTGTCCGATAGCCGCCAGTCCAGGGCGAGCACCATCCACTCGCGGCCCGCGGCCCGGAAGAGGTGGTACGTGTTGTAGCCGTCGGGCGAGGCACCCCCGAACGTCCTGTGGCCCTTGAAGCGGTCGGGACCGAACACGTCCAGGTACGGTGTCGCGCCGCGCTGGTCGGTGGTGGAGGACCTCACGTCGTGGTTGCCCGCCAGGACGCTGTAGCCGACCCCGCGCCGGTCGAGCAGCCGGAACGCGTCACCGATCGCGGCGAACTCGGCCGCCGCCCCGTTCTGGGTGAGGTCGCCGAGGTGGGACAGGAAGACGATGTTCTCGTCCTTCCCGTGCTCCAGCAGATACCGCAGCGAGGCCTCCACGGGCGCCTTGTCGATGCTCGGCCCGTCGAAGAGGTACTGCGTGTCGGGCATGACGGCGAGCGTGAACCGCCGGCTCTCGGTGTCCGGGCGCCAGGACGAACCCGAGGCGGCCTCGGCCACCGCGGGCAGTGCGACCCCGGCCGTGGCGGCCGCGCCCAGCAGTGCCGTCGCCCGCAGGAAACCGCGCCGTCCGGCACCGGCCTGCGCGGCCTCGCCCTGATCGTGCTCATGCGAAGTACACACGTGTGCTCCGTAACAAGGGAAGTGAGGAAGAAGGGGGACTCAGAGCGCGCGCAGGGTCCAGCTCCAGCGATGGACGCCCGGCGCGACGAGATAGGAGGCGAAGGTGTCAGGGCCGCACGAGGCGGTGCCGAGGCCACGGTGGGCCGCGTCGATGTGCACCACACAGCCCGCCCTCGGGACGAGTTCGTCGTGGTGCGTCACGTCGGTCAGGTCCGTGGCGCGGTACCGGCTCACGCCGACCTGGCGCGGTTCGTCCAGGACGACCGAGAGGCCGGTGGCGTCCGGAGCGGAGAGCGTGAAATGCCGTACACCGTGCCGGCCGCCGCTCTCCTGCGGGCGCAGATAGGGGGTGAACAACTCGTCCACGGGCACCGAGTGATGGCCGACCGGCGCCCCGAAGCTCCGGTCCGGATACGACTCCCAGGGGCCCTGTCCGTACCACTCCATCAGGTCGAGCCCGGGGATCGTCTCGAAGACGGAGCCCACCCGTGCCACGTCGTCGAGCTCCTCCGGCAGCTCCGCCGACTCCTCCACATGGATCCCGCCCTCGACGGCGGTGAGGACCTGCACATGGCGGACGACACCGGCCTCACAGGCGTACTCGGCGCGGACGGTGACCCGTCCGGAGGTCTGCCGTATGTGCGCGACCTTGCGCACCAGCGCGTCGAGGCCCCAGCCGCGCCAGCGCGGTGCCATGCCGCCGAGCTCGTCGTTGTCGGTGGGCGCCCGCCACAGGGAGAGCGTGGGGGCCGAGGTGAGCAGCGGGTGGACCAGGAGTCCGTCGTCATCGACCTTGACGGAACGATTCCGCACGACCGCGGGAGCCTGCGGCACCGCCTCCCGCAGCCGGACCTGCGGCACACACACCACCGTGCCGCGCGGCGCCCACGGTTCGTCCCCGGCGGTCGTCACCCGCAGCGTCAGCCACGCCTCGCCGCCGTCCTCGGGCAGCTCGAACGGCAGCGGCACGGCCGCCGTCTCACCGGGCCGCAGATCGGGCAGCTCGGCGAGCGCGGTCAGGGTGCGGCCGTCGGCCAGGGACAGCTCCCACTCGGCGGCCAGCCAGGCCAGGCTCCGGAAGTGCTGGTGGTTGCCGAGGACGATGCCCTCGTGCCGGAAGCACTCGATGCGCACCGGCGCCGCGATCTCCCGGTGCTCGTACATCACCGGCTTGGGCGTGCGGTCGGGGAAGACCACGCCGTCCGCGATGAAGGCGCCGTCGTGGTTCGTCTCGCCGAAGTCGCCGCCGTACGCCCAGCGGTGGCCGGGCGCGGCGACAGCGTTGTCATAGAGTCCGGCGCCCCCACGCCCGACCGGTCTGCCGTCGTTCACACGTTGCAGAATGCCGTGGTCCCAGAACTCCCAGATGAACCCGCCCTGAAGACCCGGCGTTGACTCGATGGCCGCCCAATGGTCCGCGAGCGTGCCGTTGCTGTTGCCCATGGCGTGCGAGTACTCGCACCAGATGAGCGGCTTGGTCTGCCGCCCGGAGAGCGCGTGCTCCACGCACTCCTCCAGCGAGGCGTACATGGGACAGGCGACGTCGGTGGCATCGTCGGGGGCCGCCCAGTCGAGCTTGGCGGCCCCCTCGTACTGGACCGGCCGGGTCGGATCGTGCCGCCGTACCCAGCCGGCGGCCGCGTCGTGGTTGGCGCCGTAGTCGGACTCGTTGCCCAGCGACCAGACGATGACCGAGGGGTGGTTCTTGTCCCGCAGCACCATCCGCGAGACCCGGTCCACGAAGGCGTTCAGATAACGCGGGTCGTCGGCGATCTCGTGGGCGTGGTCGTGCGACTCGATGTCTGCCTCGTCGACGACGTAGAAGCCGAGCTCGTCGGCGAGGTCGTACAGCGCCGGGTCGTTCGGGTAGTGGGAGGTGCGGACCGCGTTGAACCCGAAGCGCTTCAGCGTGACCAGGTCCGCGCGCATGTCGTCGTACGACACCGTCCGCCCGGTCAGCGGGTGGAAGTCGTGCCGGTTGACGCCCCGGATGAACACCCGCTCGCCGTTGACCAGCAGATCCCGGCCGGTGATCTCGACGTCCCGGAATCCGATCCGGTGGTGTGAGGTGTCGGCGACCGTGCCGTCGGCGCGGTGCAGGCGGACGGTCAGCGCGTACAGCTCGGGCGTCTCGGCGTTCCAGGTGCGCACGTCCGTGACGCTCGTGCGGATCCTGGCCTCGCCGAGGAAGTCGGAGACCCGCTCGTCCTCGGCGTTGAACCGGTCGAACTCCGCGTCCTGGGTGAGGAGTTGACCTTCAAGCTCGCCGCTCACGTACCACCCCTCGGGCAACGCGCCCCCCGCGTCCCGCACCCTGCAGTCGACCCCCAACGAGCCGTCGAAGGAGGCCCGCACGGTCACGTCGGACAGATGCAGCGGATCCGTCGCGTACAGCAGCACGGACCGGGTGATCCCGCCGTGCCACCACTGGTCCTGGTCCTCGATGTGCGAGGCGTCCGACCACTTGACGACAGTCAGCCGTACGACGCTGCGCGCGCCGGCGCGCACCAGTCCGGTCAGGTCGAACTCGGCCGCCAGGTGGGAGTCCTTGGAGACGCCCACGGGCCGCCCGTCCACGTGCACGAGGAGCACGCTCTCCGCGGCCCCCACCCGGAGCACGATCCGGTGTCCGGCCCACTCGGCGGGGACGTCCACCTCACGCTCGTAGACCCCTGTCGGGTTGGCGGCGGGGGAGTGGGGCGGGAACTCGGGGAACGGCATGCGGACATTGAGGTACTGCGGCAGGTCGTCCGTGCCCTGCATCGTCCAGACGCCGGGGACCTGCGCCGAGGACCAGGCACCGCCGACCGGCGCGTCCGGAGCTGGCAGCAACTGGAAACGCCAGTCACCGTCCAGGGGGAGTGCTCCGGAGCGCCGGTCGACGGCGTTCATGGGCAGCCGCCCCCAGGAGGTCACCTCGGGTGCCTCCCAGGGGCGCAGGGCGATGAGGGGATCGGTGGGGCGGGGGCCGCGGGGTGCGTCGGTCATGACCGTTCCGAAGTCGGTGGTGAGGTGGGTGGTGCCGGGGCGTGGCAGGACCGTCCGAGGCCGTGCAGGACCCGGCCCTGCAGGCCCCAGGCCGGGTCGACGGGGATGCCGAGCCGGTCCAGCACGGTGGGAGCGATGTCGATGAGACGCGGTGTGTCGAGCCGGGTGCCGCCGGGCATGCCGGGCTCGGCCAGGACGACGAACACCTCGCGCTCGGCGTGGGTGTCACCGCCGTGGCCGCCGGAGTCGAGGTGCCCGTGGTCCGTGGTGACCAGCACGGTCCAGCGCTCCCGCGCGCGGGCGGGGTCGGAGCGCCGGGACGCGATGGCCGCCAGCAGCCACCCGAGGTGGGTGTCCTGGGTGAGCAGGGCACGGTCGTAGGCGAGGCTGTGCGGGCCCACGGCGTGGGCGGCCTCGTCGGTGGCGCCGAAGTACACGAACACGGCGTCGGGATCGTCCTGGCCGATCCAGCGTTCGGCGGTGCGGGCGACGAGACGGTCCGCAGTGCCGTAGCCGTCCGACTCGCCGTCGTAGCGCACCCGGCGTCCGACGGCGGGCCCGAGGGTGCCGCGCCGGATCAGCTCCGGCCAGGACACCGCGGCCGCGGTGTGCAGCCGGCGCCGGGCGGTGACGGCCCGGCTGAGGAAATCGGGGTAGCGGCCGTAGTCGGCCCCGGCGAAGTCGTTGCCGCGTACTCCGTGCCGGTCGGGCCACACCCCGGTCAGCACACTCGACCAGCCGGGCCCGGAGTCGGTGTAGGCCATGCTGGTGGACGGCCCGTCCGGGGCCTGGCCGTCCACCTCGCCGTAGGGCAGCAGGCTGGTGCCGTGGGCACCCTCCGCCATGAGCCCGTGCAGCACGGGTGCCACGGCCGGGGAGCGGGTGAGCAGGTCGTAGCGCAGCCCGTCCATGCCCACGACGAGCACTTTGCCGTTGTCGTGGTTCACGGTCTGCCCCTTTCTCCCGGTAGCGGGTCGGCCGGCCTGGACTTGGTGTGGGCCGGGGTTTGGCCGTCCACTTCGCCGTGGGGGAGCAGGCTGGTGCCGTGGGCGCCCGCGGCCATGAGCCCGTGGAGGACGGGCGCCGCGGCCGGCGAGCGGGTCAGCAGGTCGTAGCGCAGCCCGTCCATGCCCACGACGAGCACCTTGCCGACGTCGTGGCTCATCGCCCACCCCTTTCTCCCGGCAGCGGGTCAGCTGCCCTGGACCGCTCCCTCGGTGGCGCCCGCGATGAACCCGCGGGCGAAGATGCTGAAGACGATGACCAGCGGGAGCGCCGCCATCAGGACACCGGCCATGACCATGCTGTAGTCGGTGGTGTGGCCGACGTTGAGCTGGGCGAGCTCCACCTGGAGGGTGACGTGGCCCGGGTCGGTGAGCACGACGAGCGGCCAGATGTAGTCGTTCCAGCAGTTGACGAAGGCGTAGATGGCGAGGAACGACAGCGCGGGCCTGATCATCGGCAGCGCGATGTTCCAGTACTGCCGGAAGAACCCGGCGCCGTCGATGCGCGCGGCGTCCAGGAGTTCGTCGGGCACGCCGTTCTGGATGTACTGGTGCAGCCAGAAGATGCCGAAGGCGTTGGCGAGGGAGGGCAGGGCGAGTGCCTTGAGCATCCCGACCCAGCCGATCTTCGACATCAGGATGAACTGCGGCAGGATCGCCAGCTGGAGCGGCAGCATCATGAACAGCAGCAGCGTGCCGAAGAGCAGCTTGCGCCCGGGGAAGTCGAACTTGGCGAAGGTGAAGGCCGCCAGGGAGTCGATGAACAGCACCAGGACGGTGGTGACGGTCGCGACCAGCACCGTGTTGAGCATCGACCCGAAGAAATCGATGGTGTTCAGCACGTGCCGGATGTTCTCCAGCAGGTGGGAGCCGAAGGTGAACTTCGGCGGGCTCTTGTAGATGTCCTGCGTGGTGTTGGTCGCCATGATGATCGTCCACGCGAACGGGAAGACCGAGATCAGGACGGCCACGATGAGCATGATGTGCGCGGTGAGGCCCTTGGGGCGGCGCAGCCTCCTGCCGCCCGTGGCCGGCCGCGAGGTGTCCACGGCGGTCATGCCTTCCTCCCTCGTGTGGTGATGCGCCAGTTGACGGCGACGAGGATGATGATCAGTACGAAGAAGGCCCACACGATGGCCGCGCCGTAGCCGTAGTCGTTGTTGAGGAAGGCCGACTGGTAGAAGTACAGCAAGGTCGTCAGACCCGCCTGGCCCGGGCCGCCGAGGTTGGCGTTGGCGGCGTTGCTGGCGAACAGGACCTGCGGTTCGCTGAAGCTCTGCAGGCCGTTGATGGTCGAGATGATGACGGTGAACAGGATGATCGGCCGCATGATCGGGATGGTGATCTGGAAGAACGTGCGGATCGGTCCCGCACCGTCCATCTTCGCCGCCTCGTAGATCGAGTTCGGGATCGCCTGCAGGCCGGCCAGATAGATGATCATGTTGTAGCCGGTCCACTGCCAGGTCATCAGCAGCGAGATGACCACCTTGATCAGCCACGGGTTGCTCAGCCACGGAACCGGCGAGATGCCGACCACGCCGAGAATCGCGTTGACCAGACCGAAGTTGTTGCTGAACACCGCACCGAAGAAGATCGCCACGGCGACGATCGAGGTCACGTTCGGCACGTACAGCGCGATGCGGTAGAAGCCCTTGAAGCGGCGCACCGAGTGCAGCAGCGTCGCCAGCGTCAGGGCGCCGAAGAGGGTCGGCACGGTGGACAGCACCCAGATCACCAGGGTGTTGCGGATCGACAGCCAGAAGACCGGGTCGTTCCACAGGAACCTGAACTGCTGCAGGCCCACGAACTGCATGGTGCCCAGGCCGTCCCAGCGCTGGAAGGCCAGGTACAGGGAGTAGAAGACGGGGAAGAAGGAGAACGCGGCGAAGATCAGGTAGAACGGCGAGATCGCCAAGTACTGCCGCCAGTACGCCAGCGGTCCGCGCCGCTTGGGCCGAGCGGCACCCGCGGGCGTGGCGCGCCGCGGGCGGAACCGGGCCGGGCCCGGCCCGCCGAGGCGCTGCGGCACCTCGGCGGAACCGATGACCGGAGGTGACGTCACCTCAGCTCACCCCCTGCCGCCGGGCGATCTGCTTGGCCTGGCTGACCGCGTCCTTCCAGGCGTCGTCGGGCTTCTTGCCCTTGGCCTCGATGTTGGTCAGTTCCGTCTTGTAGGGGGCCATGACAGCGGCGTCGGCCGGGGCCTCGTAGGCGAGCGGAACGGCCTTGGCGGCAGGACCGAAGACCTCGATGATCTTCTGTCCGCCGAAGAAGGCGTCGGGGCCCGTCATGGCCGGCGTCGTGTAGGCGGCCGGGGCGGCGGGGAAGATGGCGGCGTCGGTGAAGCCGCGGGCGTCGTTGGCGGGGCTGAGGATCCAGCTGATGATCTTGAACGCCTCTTCGGGGTTGCGGCACTGCTTGGGCAGGGCCAGGTAGGAGCCGCCCTGGTTGGCCGGTCCGACGGGCATCGGGCACACCCGCCACTTGCCCTTGGTCTGCGGGGCGGCCTGCTCGATGTCCAGCGCGTGCCAGGCCGCGCCGAGCTCGGTGAGGAGGGTCTTGCCGACGGCGGCGTTCCAGGTGTTGTCGTTGATCTTGGCGTCGAGGCCGAGGGTGTAGGGGCGCACCGAGGTGGTCCACGCGGCGCGGATGTGGTCGCCGTCGCCGATGAAGTGGTTGTCCTTGTCGATGAACCGCTGGGTGCCCTGGCCGACGGTCATGTCGAACATGGTGCCGAGGTTGTTGACGAGGTAGGTGCCGGGGTTCTTCTTCTGCAGCTCGGTGCCCAGCTGGAAGTAGTCCTCCCAGGTCTTGACCAGCGCGGCGACCTTGGCGGGGTCGGTGTCCACCCCGGCCTTGGCGAAGAAGTCCTCGCGGTAGTACATCGCGGTGGGGCCGATGTCGATCGGGAAGCCGATCTGCTTGCCGTCCTCGGTCTGGGCGAGCTTGGTCTTCCAGTCCAGGTACTGCGGCGCGAGCTTCTTGAAGCCGAGGTCGTTCAGGTCGAGGAAGCGGTTGGCGTTGGGCAGGAAGGACGCGATGTCCTCGCCCTTGATGCCGGTGATGTCGGGCACGGAGCTGCCCGCCGCGAGGGTGGTGGTGAGCTTCTGCTTGAAGTCGCCCCCTATGGACGCCGTGGTCAGCTTGATCTGGCTGCTGAAGTGGGTCTTCGCCTCCGCGACCACCTTGTCGCTGAGCGCGCCGCCCCAGTACCACAGGGTGAGGTTCTTGCCGTTCTTGGTGCCGCCCGAGCCCGAGCTGCCGCCGCAGGCGACGGTCAGTCCGGACGCGGCCGCGGTGAGCGCGGCGGCCTGGAGGAAGCCTCTACGTGAAAGGTCCACGGGTCACTCCTGTTGTTCCTGTTCGTGGTGCTGAGGGGCGTTGGACTGTGGGGGCGTGGTGAGGGTCAGTGCTGCCGCGGCGGGGTGACCGGGGCGTGGCGCACCGGCGGTCCGACGTCCGCCGGCAGCCGGTCGGCGAGGAAGCCGTAGGTTCTGCGCAGGTCGGGGTCGGTGAGGGAGCGCCACCAGCGGTCGACGCCGTACCAGCCGGGCGCCGCGAGAGCGCCACCGTGGTGCTGGACGGACAGGCCGGCCGCGAGGACGGCGAACCGCAGCCGTTCCTCCAGCGGCCAGCCGCCGAGCGAGGCCGCGACGAAGCTCGCGCCGAAGACGTCACCGGCGCCCGTCGCGTCCAGGACGTCGACGTGGAGGGCCGGGACCTCCGCGTACTCCCCGGTGGTCTGGTCGACGGCCACCGCTCCGTCCCCGCCGCGGGTGACGACCGCGACCGGCACCAGCTCGGAGAGCGTGCCGAGCGCGGCGACGGCGCTGTCGGTTCGGGTGTAGGCCATCGCCTCGGTCTCGTTCGGGACGAAGGCGTGGCACAGGGCCAGCTGGTCCAGGAGGTCCTTCGACCACTCCTGGGTGGGATCCCAGCCGACGTCGGCGTAGATGTGGGTGCCGTTCGCGGCGGCCTTGGCGAGCCAGGCGCGCGGCTCGGCCTCCAGGTGGACGAGGGCCGTACGCGCCTCGGGCGGGTCGCCCATCAAAGCGTCCTGGGAGTACGGCGGTTCCTGCCCGTGGGTGACAAGGGCCCGGTCGTGACCGCTGGCGAGTGCGACGGTGACGGGGGTGTGCCAGCCGTTCGCGACCTGGGAGAGCGAGACGTCGACGCCTTCCTGGGCTGCGAGGACCTCCTGGCAGTAGGCACCGTAGAAGTCGTCGCCGAAGACCGTGGCCAGTGAGGTCCTGAGGCCGAAGCGGGACGCGGCGACCGCCAGGTTGGCGATGCCGCCGGGGCCGCAGCCCATGCCGGCCGTCCAGATCTCCTCGCCGGGCGTCGGCGGCTTCCCGAGCCCGGTGAGGACGAGGTCGTAGAAGAGCAGCCCGGTCAGGAGCACGTCGGGCCTGTCGTCGTCCACGCGATGAGCCTCTCGTCAAAACTCGTCAATTTCGATGACCGGAATCGTGCGCTGATCCGAGAGATTGGTCAATACCCGAGCAGAACTGAGCATGGATTTGATTGAAGATGACGAGTAGTGTTCACGCCGTGCTGGCAGAACGACGACACCAACTCATCCTGCGGGCCCTGCGCTCCGGCGGCCCCGCATCCGTGACCGATCTCTCCGAGCAGCTGGGTGTGAGCCCCGCCACGATCAGGCGCGACCTGGTCAAACTCGAGGAGGACGGGCTGCTCACGCGTGTCCACGGCGGCGCCGTCGTGGACGAGGGCGACCAGCCCTTCGCCGAGGTCGCCGAGGTGCGGGTGTCCGAGAAGGACGCCATAGCCGAGCGCGCCGCCGCCATGGTCGCCGACGGCCAGTCGGTGCTGCTGGACATCGGCACCACCGCCTTCCGGCTGGCCCGGCAGCTGCACGGCCGCCGCCTCACGGTGATCACCAGCAACCTGGTGGTCTACGAGGAGCTCGCCGACGACGAGGGCATCGAGCTGGTGCTGCTCGGCGGCATGCTCCGCCGTGAGTACCGCTCCCTGGTCGGCTTCCTCACCGAGGACAATCTGCGCCAGCTGCACGCCGACTGGCTCTTCCTCGGCACCAGTGGAGTGCGTCCGGGTGGGCAGGTGATGGACACGACGGTCGTCGAGGTGCCGGTGAAGCGAGCCATGATCAAGGCCGGCGACAAGGTCGTCCTGCTCGCCGACGCCGCCAAGTTCCCGGGTACGGGCATGGCGAAGGTCTGTGGTCCCGAGGACCTGGACGTGGTGATCACGAACGCCCCGGCCGACCCGGTGACCCGCTCCTCGCTGGAGGAGGCGGGCGTCGAGGTGGTCGAGGCAGGAAAGGTGCAAGAGTGAAGCTGACGATTCTGGGCGGCGGCGGGTTCCGCGTGCCGCTCGTGTACGGCGCCCTCCTCGGGGACCGCGGCGAGGGCAGGGTCAGCGAGGTCGTGCTGCACGACCTGGACGCCGGACGGCTGTCCGCGGTGACCCGGGTCCTCGCCGAGCAGGCCGCCCGGGTCGAGGACGCCCCACGGGTGAGCGCCACGACCGACCTCGACGAGGCCCTGCGCGGCGCCGACTTCGTTTTCTCCGCCATCCGCGTCGGCGGCCTTGAGGGCCGTGCCGACGACGAGCGGGTGGCCCTCGCGGAAGGCGTCCTCGGGCAGGAGACGGTCGGCGCGGGCGGCATCGCCTACGGCCTGCGCACGGTCCCCGTGGCCGTGGACATCGCCCGGCGTGTGGCCCGCCTCGCCCCCGACGCCTGGGTCATCAACTTCACCAACCCGGCGGGCCTGGTCACCGAGGCCATGTCCCGCCACCTCGGCGACCGCGTCATCGGCATCTGTGACTCCCCGGTCGGCCTCGGCCGCCGTATCGCCCGGGTGCTCGGCGCCGACCCGAACGAGGCGTGGATCGACTACGTCGGCCTCAACCACCTCGGCTGGGTCCGCGGCCTGAAGATCGCCGGCCGGGACGAGCTGCCCCGCCTGCTCGCCGACCCCGACCTGCTCGGCTCCTTCGAGGAGGGCAAGCTCTTCGGCGTCGACTGGCTCCAGTCGCTCGGCGCGATCCCCAACGAGTACCTGCACTACTACTACTTCAACCGCGAGGCCGTCCGCGCCTACCAGCAGGCTGAGAAGACCCGCGGCGCCTTCCTCGCCGACCAGCAGGGACGGTTCTACGACGAGGTCGGCGCCCCCGGTGTCAAGGCGCTGGACGTCTGGGACCGCACCCGCGCCGAGCGCGAGGCCACCTACATGTCCGAGAACCGGGAGACGGCCGGCGCCGGCGAGCGCGACGCCGACGACCTCTCCGGCGGCTACGAGAAGGTCGCCCTCGCCCTGATGCGGGCCATCGCGCGCGACGAGCGCACCACCCTGATCCTCAACGTCCGCAACCAGAACACGCTCTCCGTGCTCGACCACGACGCCGTCATCGAGGTGCCCTGCCTGGTCGACGCCAACGGTGCCCACCCGGTCTCCGTCGCCCCGCTGCCCGACCACGCCACCGGTCTGGTCTGCTCGGTGAAGGCGGTCGAGCGCGAGGTGCTGGCCGCCGCCGAGTCCGCCTCGCGCGCGACCGCGGTGAAGGCCTTCGCGCTGCACCCGCTGGTCGACTCCGTCAATGTCGCCCGCAAACTGGTCGAGGGCTACACCTCGGTGCACCCAGGGCTCGCGTACCTTAAGTAGCGCCCGTCTTTGGAAAGCGCTTTCCTCTCGTTCCGCAGCCCCACCAGCTGGCCCTCTCCCTCCCTGGAGACCCTTCATGCACGACGAACGCCGCCGCATCGAGGAGCGCGTCCAGCGCGCCCACGACCAGCGCATCAAGCCCGCGATCCACGCGGCCACCGTCCCCTTCGAGGTCGAGGCCTGGCAGGCGCCGGGCGAGCCGGTCTCCTTCGAGGAGGCCGTGGCCGCCCGCTACACGCCCTTCGCGATGGACACCCCGTGGGGTCCGCCCTGGGGCACCACCTGGTTCCGGATGCGCGGCCAGGTGCCCGCCGAGTGGGCCGGAAAGCGCGTCGAGGCCGTCATCGACCTCGGCTTCGTCGGCGACTGGCCCGGCAACCAGGCCGAGGCCCTGGTCCACCTGGCCGACGGCCGCCCCCTGAAGGCCGTCAATCCCCTCAACCAGTACGTCCCGATCGCCAACCCGGCGAACGGCGGCGAGCAGATCGACTACATGGTCGAGGCCGCCTCCAACCCGGACATCCTCAAGGACAACTTCTCGAAGATCACGCCGATGGGCGACAAGCTCACGGCCGGCTCCGCGCCCCTCTACACCTTCCAGCGCGCCGATCTCGCGATCCTCGACGAGGAGGTCTTCCACCTCGACCTGGACCTCCAGGTGCTGCGCGAGCTGATGGTCCACCTCCCCGAGCACGAGCCCCGCCGTCACGAGATCCTGCACGCCCTGGACCGGGCCATGGACGCCCTCGACCTGGACGACGTCTCCGGCAGCGCCGCCGCCGTCCGCGAGGTGCTCGCACCGGTGCTGGCCAAGCCCGCCCACGCGAGCGCGCACACCGTCTCCGGGGTCGGCCACGCCCACATCGACTCCGCCTGGCTGTGGCCGATCCGCGAGACCAAGCGCAAGACGTCCCGCACCTTCTCCAACGTCACCGCGCTCGCCGACGAGTACGACGACTTCATCTTCGCCTGCTCCCAGGCCCAGCAGTACGAGTGGGTGCGCGACAACTACCCGCACGTGTGGGCCCGCATCCAGGAGTCCGTGAAGAAGGGCCAGTGGGCCCCGGTGGGCGGCATGTGGGTCGAGGCGGACGGCAACCTGCCCGGCGGCGAGGCCATCGCCCGCCAGCTCATCCACGGCAAGCGGTTCTTCATCGAGCACTTCGGCGTCGAGACCAAGGGCGTGTGGCTGCCGGACTCCTTCGGCTACACGGCCGCCTACCCGCAGCTCGCCAAACTCGCCGGCAACGACTGGTTCCTCACCCAGAAGATCTCCTGGAACCAGACCAACAAGTTCCCCCACCACACCTTCTGGTGGGAGGGCATCGACGGCACCCGCATCTTCACCCACTTCCCGCCCGTCGACACCTACAACGCCCGCTTCAGCGGCGAGGAGATGGACCGCGCGGTCCGCAACTACTCGGAGAAGGGCGGCGGGCAGCGCTCCCTGGCCCCCTTCGGCTGGGGCGACGGCGGTGGCGGCCCCACCCGCGAGATCATGGAGCGGGCCCGCCGCCTCGCCGACCTGGAGGGCTCCCCGAAGGTCGTCGTCGAGCACCCCGACGAGTTCTTCGCCAAGGCCCGCGAGGAGTACCCCGACGCCCCGGTCTGGGTCGGCGAGCTCTACCTGGAGCTGCACCGCGCCACCTACACCTCCCAGGCCCGAACCAAGCAGGGCAACCGCCGCTCCGAGCACAAGCTGCGCGAGGCGGAGCTGTGGGCGACGACGGCCGCGCTGCACGCGCCGGGCTACTCCTACCCGTACGAGAAGCTCGACCGGCTGTGGAAGACGGTCCTGCTCCACCAGTTCCACGACATCCTGCCGGGCTCCTCGATCGCCTGGGTGCACCGCGAGGCAGAGGCCGAATACGCCCGGGTGGCCGAGGAGTTGGAGGCGCTGACCGCCGAGGCCGTGGCCGCGCTGGGGGCCGGCGGCACCCGGGTCTTCAACACCAGCCCGTTCGACCGGGCCGAGGTGGTCCGCACGTCCGAGGGCGCTCTGGCGTACGTCGAGGTGCCCGCGAACGGCAGCGCGCCGCTGGCGGACGCGGAGCCCGCCCGGTCCGTGAAGACCGAGGGCCGGATCCTCGACAACGGCCTGGTGCGCGTGGAGGTCGCGGAGGACGGCACGCTCTCGTCCGTCCGGGATCTGCGCTGTGACCGGGAGGTGCTGGGCGACAAGGGCAACCTGCTCCGCCTGCACACCGACCTCCCGAACTACTGGGACGCCTGGGACATCGACAAGCACTACAAGAACCGGTACACGGACCTCCTGGAGCCCACCTCGGTCGAGGTCGTCTCCGAGGACCCGCTGCTCGGCGCGATCCGCGTGACGCGGTCCTTCGGCAAGGGCTCGACGATCACCCAGACCATCACCCTGCGCGCCGACAGCCCCCGCATCGACTTCGAGACCGACATCGACTGGCACGAGGCCGAGAAGATCCTCAAGGCCGCCTTCCCGGTGGACGTCAGGGCCGCGCACTCCTCCGCGGAGATCCAGTTCGGCCACGTCCAGCGCCCCACGCACACCAACACCAGCTGGGAGGCGGCCCGTTTCGAGGTCTCCGGGCACCGCTGGGTGCACGTCGGCGAACCGGGCTACGGCGTCGCCGTGCTGAACGACTCCACCTACGGCCACGACGTCTCCCGTACGGTCCGTGAGGACGGCGGTACGACGACCACGGTCCGGCTCAGCCTGGTCCGCGCCCCGCGCATCCCGGACCCGGAGGCCGACCAGGGCAGGCACCGCTTCACCTACTCGCTGCTGCCCGGCGCGAGCATCGAGGACACCGTCGCCGAGGGCTACTCCCTCAACCTCCCGCTCCGGGTGGCGGACGCGGCCGGAGCCCCCGAGCCGGTCGTCTCGGTCGACGGCCACGGCGTCACCGTCGAGGCGGTCAAGCTCGCCGACGACGGCTCCGGTGATGTGGTGGTCCGTCTCTACGAGTCGGGCGGCGGCCGCGCCCAGGGTGTGCTGCGCACCGGCTTTCCGCTGGCCGGCGCTCGGATCACCGACCTGCTGGAGCGCCCGTTGGAGGACGAGACGGCCGAGGTCACCGACGGCGGCGTGCGGGTCTCGCTGCGGCCCTTCCAGGTGCTGACGCTCCGGCTGCGGAGGAGCTGACCCGTGCCGATGCAACCCTGGTTCACCGACGCCAAGTTGGGGATCTTCATCCACTGGGGCATCTATGCCGTGGACGGCGTCCAGGAGTCCTGGTCGTTCTACGACGACATCGTCCCGCACGACCGGTACATGTCCCAGCTGGAGCGCTTCACGGGAGCCAAGTACGACCCCCGCGCGTGGGCCGACCTGTTCGCGCGGGCCGGTGCCAAGTACGCGGTGCTGACGAGCCGTCACCACGACGGCGTGGCCCTGTGGGACACCGAGTACGGCGACCTCAACCTCGGCAAGGACTACGTCGGCCCGTACGCCGAGGCCCTGCGCGAGAAGGACCTGAAGGTCGGCCTCTACTACTCGCACTCCGACTGGAACCACCCCGACTACGCCTCCACGCGCAAGCCGGGCCGCCCGCCGGAGCAGGAGGACAACCGCTACTCCGAGGTCGCCGCCGAGGACGAGGACCTGGCGGCCTGGGAACGGTTCATCGCCTACCGGGACGGTCAGATCCGGGAGCTCGCCTCCCGGTACCGGCCCGACCTGCTGTGGTTCGACGGCGAGTGGGAGCGCAGCGAGGAACAGTGGCGCATCCCCGAACTCGCCGCGCTCATACGGTCGTACGTGCCGGACGTCGTCTTCAACGCGCGCATGCTCTCCGAGGGCGACTACGCCACCCCCGAACAGGGCGCTCCCATCGAACCGCCCGCAGGGCCCTGGGAGTTGTGTCTGACGATCAACGACTCGTGGGGCTTCCAGCACCAGGACCACAACCACAAGTCACTCGCCCAGCTGATCCGCTACTTCACCGAGACCATCGGCGGGGGCGGCAACCTGCTGCTGGACGTCGGCCCGAGGGAGGACGGGACCATCCCCGAGCCCCAGGTCGAGCGCCTGGAGGGGCTGGGGGAGTGGATCCGCAAGCACTCCGAGGCGGTGTACGGGACCGTGCGCGGGCTGCCCGCCGGGCACCACTACGGGCCCAGCACCCTGTCCGCGGACGGCCGGACGCTCTACCTGGTGCTCTTCGACGCGCCGCGCGCCGAGATCGGGCTGCGGGGGCTGGTCACCCCGGTCCGCAAGGTCACCGTCCTCGGCACCGGTCAGGAACTGGGCCACCGGCTGGTCGGCGGTCTCCACGAGGCCGTGGGCATCGTGTGGATCGACCCGCCGGCCGAGGCGGACCTCGATCCGTACGCCACGGTGCTCAAGGTCGAGCTGGACGGGGAAGTGGAGCTGTACCGGGGGGCGGGCCGGTTCTGACCCCCGGACGGTGCCCGCCGACCTCTCGGTCGGCGGGC